>JAYSNJ010000218.1:0-12286 GCA_043723905.1 Holophagaceae bacterium | reverse complement strand
AGGCCCCCCTGGTCCTGCCCCTGGGGCGGAGCCCGGAGGAACTGGCGGAACGGCTTGTCCAGGCCTGAATCGTGGCCGTGATTTTCTCTGGGGAAAGTGTGTCGAATTGAGCGCATTTTCCCTGGCTGTGACGTGTCGCTGGGGCCCGCCGCCTATACTTGGGTTTCTCTCCCAGCCCTTCCGGATATCGAGCCAGGGAACTTGCCTGCTCAAGGGAATGCCTCCCGAGGACGGGATCATGCGACACTTTCCCAAAATCCCCCATGGACCTCATCCTCTCGGACATCCACGCCAATCTCCACGCTCTGCGCGTGGTGCTCAGGTATGCCCGGCGGCGGGCCATCTCCCGCTTCGTCCTCCTGGGGGATCTGGTGGGGTACGGGGCCCAGCCCAACCAGGTGCTGGACCGCATCCAGGAACTGAAGCCGCGGATCCTGGTGCGGGGCAATCATGACCGGGCCTGCGCCTGGGTCGAGGAGGATGCCAGCTTCAGCCTTCCCGCCCGGATGGCCGCGGCCTGGACCCGGGAGCGGTTGACCCGGGAGCATCTCCGCTTTCTCCAGGAACTGCCTGAGGGGCCCTCCTGGGTGGGGGACGAATACGAGATCTCCCATGGTTCCCCCGTGGACGAGGACGCCTATCTCCTGCATCCCCGGGAGGCCCTCCATGCCTTCGGAGCCTTCTCCGGCCAGGTCTGCTTCTTCGGTCACACCCATCTGCCGGGGGGGTTCGAGCTCGACGAGAGTCGGGGCGCCCTCACCTGGGTCCACTTGGAGGCCGGCCAGTGGTTCCAGCTGCGGGAAGGCTGCCGCTACCTGATCAACCCCGGTTCCGTGGGACAGCCCCGGGACCGGGACAACCGGCTCAGCTTCGCCAGCTACGACCCCAGGCACAAGCGGGTGCGCCTTCATCGGATGGAATACGACCATGCGGGTGCCGCGCGAACCATCCGGGCCGCGGGGCTCCACCCCAATCTCGCCGAACGCCTCTTCCATGGACTCTGAAAGGAATCGAAATGTCTGAATTCAGGAATCTGAGTCAGCAGGAGATGGAGGACCTGCTCAGGCGGGCGAGGGAATCCCACGCCCCCGCCAGCATCCGGGCCGTGGGGAGCGTCCGGCTCCTGGGGGATCTCCACATCTCCGGCTCCGAGCTCGGGGTTGCGGTCCATCTGAGCGGGGCCAAGCACCGGGATCAGCTGCCCCCGAAAGGCACGCCGGTGGCCGTCTCGGTCCTGCTCGGGGAAGAGATCTACTCGCTCCAGAGCCGCATGCTCGAGCCCATTCTGGCCGGGGACTCCGATACCCTCTATCCCCCGGTGCTGCGGGTGGACTGGCCCCAGGCCCAGATGGAAGTGCACCACCGGGGTGATGTCCGGGTGGCGACGCCGGATCTGCCGCCCCTCAGAGCCACCCTGGCGTTCAGGGACCGGGTCTATGAAGCGAAGCTGCTCAATCTCACGGAGACCGGCATGGGACTGGGGCTCACCGAACACCTGCTGGTCGATCTCCACGCCCAGGTGGAGATGGAGACCGAACTCCCGGGCGGGATCCGGCTGCGCACCACGGGCAATGTGCGCCACCTGGAATGGCTGGACGAGGATCCCCTGCCCACGCGCATGGGGCTCGTGCTGGGCTGCATGACCGACCAGGACCGGGAAGCCCTCCGGCGCTTCATTCAGGCCCGGCGGACGGACCGCTCCGAGAATCTGCGGCAGGGGTACTAGTCCATGCAGAGCCTCTCGCTCCGCGTGGATGTGGACACCCTGGAGGGTTCCCTCAAGGGGATTCCGGCCCTGCTCCGCATGCTCGACCGCCACGGGATGCGCGCGAGCTTCTATTTCAGCCTGGGGCCGGACAGTTCGGGAAGGGCCATCCGGCGCATCTTCCGCAAGGGCTTCCTGGCCAAGATGCGGCGCACCCAGGGGCCTGGAAAGCTGTACAGCCTCAAGACCATGATGTACGGCGTCCTGCTGCCGGCTCCCATCATCCACAGGCGCGCGGCCGAACAGATGCGGTCCGCCCGGGAGGCGGGCCACGAGGTGGCCATTCACGGCTGGGACCATGTGCAGTACCACGATCTTCTGGACCGGAAGTCCCGGCAATGGCTCCAGGATTGGTTCGATCGGGCCCACGGGGCTTTCCAGGAAGTCTTCGGCGAGCCCGCCCGGGGCGCCGTGAGCCCGGCCTGGCGCTGCAACGAGGCCACCCTGGAGATCCAGGAGACCTTCGGCCTCGAGTACGCCGGGGACTGCCGAGGGATCGAGCCCTTCTATCCCATCGTCCAAGGCCGGACACTCAAGACCCTCCAGATCCCCACGACCCTCCCCACGATGGATGAACTGCTGGGCCTGGATGGGATGAGCGGCCTCGAGGTCAACGAGCGACTCTTCGGCCTGATCCGGGAGGAGGCCCTCAATGTCTATGCCCTTCACACCGAGGTGGAGGGCGGGGCCCTGGCCCCGGTCTTCGAGGCCTTCCTGGAAGGCCTGAAGGCCCGGGAAATCCGGATCCTGACACACGCCCAGTGGCTGCCTGAGCTGCTTCAGCGGAATCCCCCGGCCCGCGAAATCACGCGCCGGGAGATTCCAGGCAGGGCCGGCTGGGTGAGCTGGGGATAGAGAACAGTGGTCAGTGGTCAGGGAGTCTCGACGCGAGGCCCAGGCTCTGCCCGGGCATCGCGTGGGGGGCAAAGGGGGGACATCGCGAGCGCAGCGAGCAGGCGGTCCCCCTTTCTGGAATCGTCCCTCCCTACTTCTCGCCCACCTTGTAGATGGCGTCCGAGAGAGTCACGCCGCTGGCGGCGATGTTGGGCTGATGGATATAGATCTTGGGCTTGCCCCCGTCCTCCACGATGGCGATGGAGGCTCCGTTGGCCAGGAAACTCTTGTTTCCGGTGATCACGAGGCGGTTCTGGCTCCGGAGCATCTTGATCTCCACGGGGTTCGTGGCCCAGACGATCTTGGAGTCGCCATCCACGGTGACACCAGCCCCCTCCAGGGCGGCCTTCATGGCTGAATCGCGGCAGGAGACCTTGCCGCCCGTGGCCGTGGCGATGATCCTGACGAGCTTGGCGGCCACTTCCGGGGGAAGTTCCCCGGCGGAGGCCCATGGAGAGCAGGAACCGAGAAGAATGGTGAGGACTGCGAGCTTCAACGTCATTGCACTTCCTCCTGCATGACCGTTCTATCGGGAGTCCTGGGCTGCTCCTTGAGGTTTGCTCAGACTTTCTCGCCGATCTTGAGGACGGCATCGGAGAGCGTGATGCCGCTCGCCGCCAGATTGCCCGGATGGAGGTGGATCTTCGGCTTGCCGCCTTCTTCGGAGATGGCCATCGAGGCGCCCATGCCCAACTGCCCCGGATTGTTGGTGATGATGAGCTTGTGCTGGGACTTGAGCATCTTGATTTCCGCGGGGCTGGAACTCCAGACGAGCTGGGCGTTGGCGTCCACCTGCACACCGGCGGATTCGAGAGCGGCCTTCATGGCGCCGTCCCGGCAGGTGATCTTCCCGCCGGAGCCGTTCACGACCACCTTGAGGATCCTGGCAGTGGTCTCCGAGGGCAGCTCTCCGGCGAAGAGGTTCAGGCCGAGGGCGGCGGCGGCAAGGGGGGTGAGCAGGCACTTCATCGGGGAGACTCCTCCAGAAACGGGTCAAATGGTCTCATCGGCGGGATTTCACGGATCATGAGCGTGTATCGAAAAAATACCAGCGGACGGCCCAGAAATCTCCGATTCGATGCTCCAGATCGACAAGGGGGTCCCCCGTTCCTTTGGCGCTCTGACATTTCGGGTTGTCCCCGAGAGGCCTGTGATCCTCACCACAGCGCCCGGCCGTGATACTTCCAGGAGTCTTCGCCCCCTGGGGGCCCGACAGGAGTCTCCATGAGTGCTCGTTTCATCCATGAGATCCACGCCTACGAGCTCCTCGAGAAGGTCGGCCTCTGCGGGCGGCCCTGGGGCGTGGTCCGGGAGCGGGAGGATCTGGCAAAACTCACCTTCCAGCAGGGCGAGAAGATCGTCCTCAAGGGCACGGCCATCGATGTCTGGCACAAGTCCGATCTGGGCCTGGTGAAGTTCGAGGCCTTCGACCCCGCCATCGTCTGGGAGCACCACGAGCGGATGAAGGCCATCGGCAGTGCCCATGGGGAGTACGTGGGGACCCTCGTGGCGCGGCTCGTCGATTTCCGCAAGGTCTCCGGGATGCCCTCGGAGGCCCTCGTCGCCCTCCGGAAGACACCCGACGCCGGCTGGACCATCGTCCTGGGCATCGGCGGTCTGCTCACCAACGACTGGGGCGAGGAGATCCGGCCCCTTCTGTGGCCCGTGGCGTTGACGACGCCCGCGCAGGCCCTGGAGGACTTCAGGGCCCATTGGCTGGGCCGGACCTGGCTGGGCACCATGCGCCAGGGCAAGAGCCTCACCAGTGAAGCCCAGATGAGGACCTTCTTCCAGGGGCTCTGGAAGCTGGTGGACCTGCTGGAGGTGGAGGGCGCGACGCTGCTGGAGATGAATCCCGTCGTCCTGGATGAGGGGGGATGCCCCATCGCCCTGGACGGGGTGGGGATCTGCGAAGCCTCCGGTTCCGAGGTGCCCAAGGTCGCCTTCGACGCCGCCAAGGTGCTGCAGATCCTGGTGCGGCCCAAGACCATCGCCCTGGCGGGCATCTCCTCCAAGCCCGGGACCCCCGGCCGCACCGTCCTGGACAATCTGCTGAGGGGCGACCTGGGCAGGGCCAACATCATCCCCATCAAGCCCGGCACGGCCGATATCGACGGCATCCCCTGCCTCAATGGTGTCGAGGATCTGGCCGCGCGCCCCGTGGACATCCTGATCCTCTCCCTCCCGGCCATCCAGACCGTGCAGGCGATCGAGCAGCTCTGCGACCAGGGGGGCGGTGCCGAGGTCCTCTACCTGATTCCGGGCGGCATCGGCGACGGCGCCGACAAGGATGGGCTGAGCCTCCGGCTGATGGCTCTGCTGGAGGACCGGCGCGCCAAAGGACTCTGGACGCCGCTGCTCATCGGGCCCAACGGCCTGGGCTTCCTCTGTTCGGAACGGCGGCTGAACACGCTCTTCCTCCCGGGCAGGAAGCTGCCCACGGTGCTGCCCGGGGGCCCCCTGGCCCTCGTGAGCCAGTCGGGCGCCTTCCTGGTGAGCCGCCTCTCCGCCTGGCCCTTCCTGCCCATGAAGTACGCCTGCTCCATCGGCAACCAGATGGATCTGCGTCTCTCGGGCTTCCTGAAGGCCCTGGGCCAGGACCCGGAGCTGAAAGTGCTGGCCACCTATGTGGAGGGCTTCCAGCCCGGGGATCTGCTGGAATTCGCCCTCACGGCGAAGGAGCTCATCGCACGGGGCAAGCGTGTGGTGATGTACAAGGGCGGGCGCAGCCAGGCGGGCATGGCCGCCGCCAGCAGCCACACGGGCGCCCTGGCCGGGGACTGGGAGCTGCAGAAGGCCCTGTTGAAGCGGGCCGGGGTCATCGTCTGTGAGCGCCTGGCGGACTTCGATGCAGTGCTCACCTGGTTGGCTTCCTATCCCGAGGGCGTGCCTTCGAAGGTGGCCGTGGTCACCAACGCCGGCTTCGAGAGCGTGGTGAGCGCAGATCTCGTGGAAGCCCCCCTGGGAGCGGCCGAACTCACGAAGGACGACACGGTTCGTCTCGCGGCCCTCCTTGAAGCCCATCAGCTCTCGAGCCTGGTCTCTGCTCAGCTGCCCCTGGACCTCACGCCCATGGCCTCCGAGGCCCCCTATCTGGAGGGCACGCAGCTGGTGGCTCAGGGCCAGGCAGACACCGTGGTGGTGGGCCTCGTGCCCCTCACCCAGCGCCTGGACACCACGGATCCCGGGAAGATGGACGCCTTTGCCAGGACCTTGCGGGATCTGGCCTCGGCCACGGGTGCGCGCATCGGCGTGACCGTGGACGCGGGCTCCATGTTCGAGCCCTACCGCGAGGCGCTGATGAGGGCGGGGCTGCCCGTCTTCGGCACCATGGAACGGGCCCTCCTGGGGCTCGTGAAACTGGCCGAATAGGCCGGTAACATCTAATCCCATGGCTCTGGATCGCTTCGGAACGGCCCCGGGAGGCCGCAGGAGGTGCCGTCGCGCCGAGCACGAGGCGCGCTCCGCCTGCGTCGAGGGAAGAACTTAGAAAAAACACATCCACCACGGAGGACACGGAGAACATGGAGAAAAGTGGTTTTGGTTTTTCTCTGTGCCCCTCCGTGCATTTCTCCGCGATCTCCGTGGCGGATCTTGCCTGATCCCTTCCCCTCCCCACCCGACTACCCGCGAGGCTCCCCATGCCCAAGACACTCATCGAACCCTTCCGCATCAAGTCCGTCGAGCCCATCCGCATGACCACCCGCGAGGAGCGCGAGAAGCTGCTGGAGGCCGCCAAGCTCAATGTCTTCAAGCTCCGCGCCGAGGACGTGATCATCGACTGGCTCACGGATTCCGGCACCGGCGCCATGAGCTCCGCCCAGTGGGGAGCCATCATGACCGGTGACGAGAGCTATGCCGGGGCCCGCAGCTTCTTCCGCCTGGAGGCCGTCCTCCAGGACATCACGGGCATGGCCCACTTCATCCCCACCCACCAGGGCCGCGCCGCGGAGAAGGTGCTCTTTACCGCCGTCTGCAAGAAGGGCGACCTGGTGCCCAACAACTGCCACTTCGACACCACCCGCGGCAACCTGGAGTTCCTGGGGGTGGAGGCGGTGGATCTGGTGATTCCCGAGGGGCTCCAGCCCGCCCTCATCCACCCCTTCAAGGGCAACATCGATCTGGCCCGGGTGGAGGAAGTCCTGAAGAAGGAAGGCCATCGCATCCCCTTCTGCATGATCACCGTCACCAACAACACCGGCGGCGGCCAGCCCGTGTCCATGGCCAATATCCGCGCCTACAGCCAGCTCCTGAAGAAATACGGCAAGCCCTTCATCATGGATGTCTGCCGCTTCGCGGAGAACGCCATGTTCATCAAGATGCGCGAGGACGGCTACCAGAACACGAGCATCAAGGCCATCTGCCAGGAGATGTTCTCCTACGCCGACGGCTGCACCATGAGCGCCAAGAAGGATGCCCTGGTGAACATCGGCGGCTTCATCATGCTGCGCGATGACCGGTGGCTGGACCAGGTGCGGGAGATGCTGATCCTCGCGGAGGGCTTCCCCACCTATGGCGGCCTGGCCGGGCGGGATCTCGAAGCCATGGCCGTGGGGCTGGAGGAGGGCATGGACGAGTCCTACCTGAGGTACCGTTTGCGCACAGCGGAATACCTGGGCGAGAAGCTGGAGGCCGCGGGCATCGGCTTCGTGAAGCCCACGGGGGGCCACGCGGTCTACATTGACGCCAAGACCGTCCTGCCGGACATGCCCATCGAGCAGTACCCCGCCTGGGCCCTCTGCAACGCGCTCTACTTGGAGGGCGGCATCCGGGGGGTGGAGATCGGTTCCGTGATGTTCGGCAAGCGCCTGGAGGACGGCACCGAGACCTACCACTCCATGGAGCTCGTGCGCCTGGCCTTCCCGCGCCGGATGTACACCCAGAGCCACTTCGACTTCGCCGCCGAGGTGATCGCCGAGGCGAAGGCCAACGCCAGGCACATCCGCGGCGTGAGGATCACCAAGCAGCCCAGGTTCCTCCGCCACTTCGTGGCTGATTTCGCCTGGGCCTGAAGGCGCTCCGCGCCTTTAGATGAAATAACAAAACCACGAATTGTTTTCTGGAATGAAATAAGCGCCCGGTTTCCCGGGCGCTTTTTTTAGGCATTGTGGTTGGGGATGATGTCCACCGCAGGGGCGATGAGGCGGTCGAAGCGGGGGATGGCGCCGATGAGGGGACGGGCGTAGTCCTTGAAGCTTGACGTGATATCGGAGTCGCCCAGGAGGAATTCGGCAGGGAGGTTCCGGGTCTTGCCCGCCACCTGGTCCAGGGGCGTGAGGACGTAGTCCACCGCGTAGTCGCCGGTGCGCAGGATGGACACGGAGCCGCAGGTCTCCCGGTAGGAGGCGAAGTGGACCGCCATCTCCCCCACTTCCCGGGCCTCGAAGGCGTCCAGGTCCGACACCACCCCCAGGAAGGAGCGCTGCAGATACCCGAAGGTGTCGCAGCGGATGCGCTTGATCTTCAGGCGGTCCTTGATCATGTCGGAGAGGGCGTCGCCCAGGGTGCCGCGGCCCGACAGCTGCACATTGCCGAAGGCGTCCCGCTCCGCGGTGCCCTCCTGCAGCTTCAGGAGCACGGGCTGGCCGTCCCCGGAGACGACGCCTTCGGAGAGGGCGACCACGCAGCGGCCAAGCCGGGAATAGACGCGGTCCACATCGCCCAGGAAGCGCTCGATGTCGAAGGTGCGCTCCGGCACGTAGATGAGGTGCGGCCCGTCCAGGTCGAAGCGGCGCGCGAACATGGAGGAGGCCGTGAGCCAGCCTGCGTGGCGCCCCATGACGACGCCCAGGAAGACGCCTGGGATGGAGAAGTTGTCGAGATCGAGGCAGGCGAAGGCGGAGGTGACGAAGCGCGCGGCGGACCCGAAACCGGGGCAGTGGTCCGTCATCATCAGATCGTTGTCGATGGTCTTGGGCACGTGGATCACGCGCAGCTCGTAGCCCACGCTGCGGGCATAGGTGTCCATGATGTGGCAGGTCTCGGCCGAATCGTTGCCGCCGATGTAGAAGAAGTAGCGCACATCGTGCTTGCGGAAGACTTCCACCATCCGGGCGCAGTAGTCCTGGTCGGGCTTGTCCCGGGTGGAACCCAGGGCCGAGGAGGGCGTCGCCGCCACCATTTCCAGGTTGCGGGTGGTGGCCTGGGAGAGATCCAGGAAATCCTCGTGGAGGATGCCACGGACGCCGAAACGGGCCCCGTACACATGGGTGATGAAGGGGCATTTCCGGGCCTCCAGCACGACTCCCACGAGACTCCGGTTGATGACGGCGGTGGGGCCTCCGCCCTGAGCCACGACGGCTTTCCCCTTGAGTCGATGCATGGGACCATCCTTGTTGGAATTGGAATCATCTTAGCGCGGGGGCCCCGCGATACCCCTTCAGCGGGCCATTTTTCCGGGGAGTTGTGCCCTGAAGCACCCCCTGGGTTCCAGGAGATACCCATGTCCATGCGCAGCGTGCTGAGTTCTCTCGCCTCCCTTCTCCTGGCTGCGGGGACGGCCCTGGCCCAGGAGGGGCCGGAGGCCAAGCTCGGGAGACTCGGGGCGGAGGTCCAGTCGATCCAGTGGGAGCTGGGTGAGCTGCGGAAGGCCACGGACGATCTGCTGTGGTTCCAGCGCCTCTCGGACATCGCCGAGGTGGACAAGGTGACCTACGTGGGACCCCCCAATCCCAAGGCCATCGAGACCTATGGGATCAGGAACGAACGCCACCCCATGAAGGTCCACCAGTACGTCTTCGTGCCCCGGAAGCTGGATCGCACGAAGAAGCATCCCCTCCTGGTGCTGCCCCACGGCGGGACCCATGCCGATTTCGGCACCTACCATGTCCATCTCGTGCGGGAGATGGTGGAGCGGGGCTACGTGGTGGTGGCCCCCGACTACCGGGGCTCCACGGGGTACGGGAAGGACTACTACGACGCGGCGGACTATGGAGGGCTGGAGATCGAGGATGTCATCGCCGGCAGGGACTGGGCCGTGGAGCATCTGCCCTTCGTGGATGGGGCCCGCTGCGCGATGGTGGGCTGGAGCCACGGTGGGTTGATCGCCCTCATGGCGGTCTTCGATCATCCCGAGAAGTTCAAGGCGGCCTACGCGGGCGTGCCAGTCTCCGATCTCCTGGCCCGGCTCGGCTATGCGGGTGACCAATACAAGGACGAGAAGGTGATCCGCGGCCTCTTCGGGCGGACGGCCACGGAGGATGTGGCGCTCTTCCGGCAGCGGAGCCCCGTCTGGAACGTCCAGAAGCTGAAGGTCCCCCTCCTCGTGCACAGCAGCACCAACGACCGGGACGTGAACGTGGTGGAGGTGGAGCATCTCATCGGCGCCCTCAAGGCCGCGGGGAAGGACTTCCAGTCGAAGATCTACCCGGACGCCCCCGGTGGCCATTCCTTCAACCGCATCGACACGGCCTTTGCCCAGGCATCCCGCCAGGAGATCTACGAATTCCTGGCGCGCCACCTGAAACCTTAAGCCCCCTGGAGGATCACCCTCGCGTCGCCCAGTTCCGTCCGCGCCAGGCGGGCGAGGGCCTGGAAGCGCTCGGGAGCGGGCTCCGCGAGGCCCGGGGTGCGCACGCCCTGGAGGCGTAGCGGGCTCAGGCGCCAGGGGACGTCCGGGCCCAGGGAGGCCACCAGGCGGGCGATGGCGGTGATTTCGGCCTCCGTATCGGTGAATCCGGGCACCACCACGGTCCGGACTTCGCGCACCTTGCCGTGCTGTGCGGCGCGCCGGAGATTGGCCAGGATCCGGGCGTTCTCGCGCCCCGTGAGCTCCTCGTGGAGGGCGGGGTCCCAGGCCTTCACATCGAAGAGGAACCCGTCCGTGGCGAGGGCCAGGGCCTCGAGCGTTCCCGGATCCATCTCCCCGTTGGTGTCTGCGAGGACGCCCAGGCCCGTCTCGCCCTTGATGCGCTGGGCCGCTTCGATGACAAAATCCCCCTGCAGGCTGCACTCGCCGCCGGAAAAGGTGATGCCGTCCAGGAAGGGAGCCTCGGCGCGGACCCGGCCCAGCAGTTCATCCACAGTGAGGTGGGTGCACCGCGGGGAGGAGCCCCGGGGGCAGGCCTGGAGACAGCGGTCGCAGGCGCGGCAGAGGGTCGCGTGGTGGCGGATCTGCCCCTCCTCGAGGGCCAGCGCTCCCTGGGGGCAGCTGGGGAGGCAGGCGCCGCAAGCATCACAGAGGGCCTGTGTCTCGGGGTTATGACAATAGCTGCAGCGGAGGTTGCAGCCCTGGAGGAAGACCACCATGCGGCTCCCGGGGCCGTCTACGAAGCTGGGGGAGAGGAGGCGATGCACCGTTCCGGTGATCAAGGCTACAGGCCCCGGGCCGGGCGCTCCTTGACGCGCCCATTGCGGGCGCTGGCCTCGGCCAGGCGGACCGTCTCCTCGCGAAGGGACGCCTTGCCCCGGGCCTTCTCCATGTCCCCGCGCTTGGCCAGATAGCCGCTGATGCGCACCAGTTCGGAATCGGCACTGCCCAGGGCCAGGATCCGCAACCCGGTGGCCAGGGCGCCGCGGACGATGCGGAGGACCCCTTCGGGGTTCTGCCGGGCGGTGGAATCGAAGAGCACGATCTCGCTCACCCCCGTGTCGAAGGCTGCCTGGAGCCGCGCCTGGAGGCGGATCTGCTCGAAGAGGTGGGGCTCCCGCCCGATCTGGAAGCGCACCCCCGCCGTGATGCCCGCATCGTCGGCGATGCCGGACTGGGCGTGGAAGCCCAGGCGACCCCCGCTGCCCCCGCAGTGGATCGCGGGCTGGGCCTTCACGAGCTCCCGGGCCTGGAAGGTGATCCGCTCCGCCAGGGCGTCCGCCTCGGCGTCCCGGCCCATGCAGCGGCCTCCGAGCTGCGCCACGCATTCATGGAGGCCGAAGACACCCGCCATGGAGGTGAAGTTCTCCAGACTGATCAGGCCCTCGCGCACCAGGAAGGAACCCTCGAAAAACCGTGCCTCCTCCACCAGGAAGCGGGTGCGGGCCAGGATCAGTTCGCCCAGGGCCGTCACGGCCTCGGGCAACCGCTCGTTGAGGAACGTGTCGGCGTCGGGACAGCCCTCAGCCAGGCGCGCGAGGTTGAGGCGGACGAGGGTGTGGCTGCCGCCGCCGATGGGCAGCGTGTTGTAGCAGCTGGCGATGCCGTAGGGGCGGCCCAGCTCCGTTTTGAGGGCCGGATCGTTGACGAAGTAGGGCTTGCCCGTGGCCAGCGCCGTCTCGACGGCGGCGAGCAGGAGGGCATCGGGCGTGGCCTCGTCCACCTTCAGGGAGAGATTGGGAACGGCCTTCTCCAGGCGGCGCTCCAGGGCCAGGACGGCCCGCCCCGCCCGGGTGTCCCGGGGGCCCAGGTTCATGTGCACGAAGGCGTCTGGAAGGGTCCGGTCGATCTGCACGAGGAACATCTCTAGGAGCCGCTCTGCCGTGGCCTCGCTCACGCTGTCCCAGTGGGGCTCCAGGAGTTCGTCGAGGGCTCCGAGGTAGACGGGGTAGCCCGTGATGGAGGGGACGAAGCGGTACGCGATCAGGAGCGCGTTGAGGGCCTCGAAGAGGTCCCGGGGCGGGGCCAGGTTGAGGAAGTCGCTGCCCTGGGCCAGCAGGCGGGCGTAGTCCGGGAGTACATACCGGGGCCGGTAGGGC
>JAYSNJ010000217.1:0-1958 GCA_043723905.1 Holophagaceae bacterium | reverse complement strand
CGGATGATGCTCTGGCCCTTGCCGGAGGGATCCAGATCCACGCCCACGAAATCAAAGTCGCCGGTGTTGTTGTCACGCATGTGGCGGGCCGCGTGGATCTTCGAGGGCTCGGGATCGATCGCCTCGATGGCCACGTAAAGAGCATCGGGCCCCCAGCCGACATGGACTGTCGTGGGCCAGCGGTTCTCCCCCTTGTCATCGGGCGTGATCATGCCGAACTCGGTGATCGTGAGGGTGCCGCCCCAGGTGGAGAGGTCCGCATCCCGGGTCATGGAGGGTGCCCGCGCCAGCCCCGGGATGGCCAGGTGGGGCGGGTTGGGCGCCTGGGAGGCCAGGATGGGCAGGCAAAGCAAAGCCAGGATGGGAAGGCGCATGAAAGATCCCCAGGAGGGTCGACTGCATGCCTACGAGAACCTTCGCAGGGGCGTTTAGGCCCGAGCTGGTTTTTCTCTCCTGCCTCCGTAATCTCCATGATCTAGTGTTCTGAACCCACCCAAGGAATGGACATGACGGAAGCCCCAGATCTCGCTGTGCCTGCCTTTGAGGCCAGTCGCGTCAATCAAACCTTCGCGGGCGTGGGCGCGGCCCTGGGCCTCGTCGTGTGGTTCTTCGCGTTCACGTTCCCCTTGGGCTTGGCCTCCTCCATCGTCACGAGGTCCCACCCCCGCCTCGGGCTCTTCCTGGGATTCGTGGCCATGCTCATGGTGGTGCCGGGGGTCCTCTGGGTGGCGACATCCGCATGGGGAAAGCAGTGGCGGAAGGCACTTCCCCTGGCTCCTGTGAGCTGGCGGATCCTGGTCTGGACGAGTCTCTGCATCCTGGCCTTCATTCCCTTGGTGGTGGCCTGGGCATTGGCGCTGGATCGGACCATCGGCTTGCCCGTCCTACCCAATCCTTTGTCCTCGGTTGGTGTGCTGGGCTTGGTGCTCGGGGCGCCCATCGCCGAGGAAGTGCTCTGTCGTGGCTATGGACTGGCGCGGATCCGCGAACTCGCCGGGGACCGCCGGGCCCTGCTGTACTCGGCCCTGGTGTTCGCGCTGCTTCATGGCAGCTGGGTCAAGCTTCCGAGCACCTTCGCCTTCGGTCTCTTCCTTGGCTGGCTTGTCCTCCGCGCCGGATCCCTCTGGCCGGCCCTCCTGGGCCATTTCACCAACAATGGGGCGGTCTTTGTCTTGAGCCGACTGGGCCCGGGCCCTTCCTTGGATGCCAAACACGCACCCTGGTCCCTGATCCTCACCCTCGTCGCCGCGAGCCTGGCATGCCTTGCTCTGCTCTGGTCGCCCCAAGTCCGCGGGCGGATCAGCGAGCTGCGCGCTTCATCTTGAAGGCCGCTTCGTAGGCCACGGTACTGGCCTCCAGGCCACCCTCCTCCACTTCGCCGATGAGGTCGTAGGCGTGGGCTTTCACGATGCGCACCCGCTGGATGGTGTTCGCCACCGGGGTGCCATCCACCAGCAGCACGTTGCCATCGATCTCTGGGGCCTGACCCGCATGGCGGCCCTTCACGATGAGGTCGGTCTCCTCATGGGTGCCTTCCACCAGCACCTCGATGACCTGGCCCACCTTGGCCTGATTGAGCTCCCGGGCGATCTTCTGCTGCAGTTCCAGGATCCTCCGTTTGCGGGCCTCCTTGGTGCGCTTGGGAATGGGATCGCCCGAGGCAAAGGCCGAGGTCCCTTCCTCCGGACTGTAGGTGAAGACGCCCACATGCTCGAAGCGGGCCTCCTTCACAAAGCCCTTCAGCTCTTCGAAGGCGGCGTCGTCCTCGCCGGGGAAGCCCACGATGAAATTGGACCGGATGGCGATGCCCGGAACGATGCGGCGCACCTTTTCGATCAGCTTGAGGAACGAAGCACGGTTGCCGCCCCGGGCCATGGCCTTGAGGATGGCGGCGTCCGCGTGCTGGAGGGGCATGTCCAGGTAGCGCGCGCAATTGGGCGTCTCGGCCATGGCATGCA
>JAYSNJ010000216.1:0-1864 GCA_043723905.1 Holophagaceae bacterium | reverse complement strand
CGGTGACGTGGTGGACTCGCTGCCCTGGCGGGTGTGAGCCTCCACCTGATGGCATCGTCCGGGTTGGATCGGGGTCGGCTGAAGCCGTGCCTATGTTTGAAGCGGCAGTCTGTTGGAACCTTCCCAATTCAACAAGGACAGGTCCACCCAGTCCAGGATTATTGGGGATGCCATCGGCGGATCAGAACGCCGCTCGAGACGCTGGAACCCTTGTCCTGAGCCACTCTCGGCTCGTCGATGCAGTCGATGCTCCTGGCATGGTGTGATGCAATCCACTGGGCCTGAACGGAGAGATCTTGTGCCTGTGACGATTTCATTACAAATAACCATAGATCGAAGGTGCAGGGGCCGGCTGCCATGAGGGGTGTGCAAGGCCCCGACGGCTTGGACTTTTGGTTGGCATGAACTAGCCTTGAGCACACTTCGCCATGCTTCTCTGCCTTGAATGAACTCAGCCTTGTGAGGCGAAACGGTGCGACATCTCTCGGCACTTCCAACGGCACTTTCACTGGCTGTGCTGATTGTCTGGAGCGCCTTCGATGCGGCAGCTGCGCCGACCACGCCCAAGTACGCCTTCAAACCAGGCCAACGGCTAACCTATGCACAGGACTACCGAACGGATTCCCGGTCGGATGCCCGCAGCCTGTTTGAGCAGGGTGAGGGCTCCGTGTCGGATGCGTCCCTGGTCAACGAGCTGCTCATCCACCTTCGGGCCCACCTGCAACTGGAGGTCATCGAGCAGGACGATCAGGGGTGGTTGCTCTCCATCCGGTGGGAGCAACTTCGGGGAACCATCACGGCCAATGGCCGCCCCCAGGCACCTCTGATGGAAGCCCTTCGCAAAGGACTGGCATTGCCACTTACCCTGCGGGTGGATGGGGAGGGACGGTTCGGAGCGCTGCACCTGGATCCGAGCCTGGAGCCCAGCGTCATGGCGATCCTCCGGACGCTGCTCTCTCCATTACAGTGCATCATCCCGGCTTCGTCGGGTCGTTCCTGGACCGTCGTGGAAGAGGATGCGGAGGGTCGCTTCGAGGCCTTTTATCAGATCGAGGGCCGAACCGGGAAAGATGGTGTCGTACGCCTTCGCAAGTGGCTGGCGCGCGATCTTGCCAACGAGCAGAAGGCCCGCCCTGGCGAGTTGAAAGTGGAGCGCAGCCTGAAGGTGATGGGGTCCAGGGGCCTGGGCTTTGATGCGAAAGAGGGGCACCTCGTGTTCCTGGAAGGGCATGAGGTCCAGCGCACGCTCATCGCGGGCAAGACCGTGGCTGGCTCCAACGTGAAGGTGGGCCTTCGCCTGGCGGCAACAGGCCGCCTCAAGGCAGAAACCCTCGTGGCCAGGCAGGCCTGGGCGCGCCAGCGGAACCAGGCTTCCCCTGGGACATCCCTGTATGTCCAGGCCAGCTGGGAAGAGCAGGAAACGGCGGTCCAAAGGAAGGCGCTCGGTGAATCCACAGCGGATGGGATCTTTGCCGCCCTGAAGGCGGCGGAGGACCGGGGTGAGCAGGATGGCGGGGCCATCTACCTCCAGCTCAAGGCACTGGCCCATATCCATCCCGAGACCTGCGCGCGGATGGGGGAGGCACTGGCGCAGGGGAAGCCCGAGAGCCTTTCCATGCGGCTGCTGGCCGCGGCGCTTGGAACCACGGGGAGCGGCCCCTGCCAGGAGGCGCTGGCTGCGGCCATCCGCAGTCGTCGCGAGGACTGGCCGGCCATGGCCGTCCTGATCCCAGCCCTGGGGCAGTGCCAGGACCCCGCGACCACCTCCATCACCCTGCTGGAAGAACTCGCCTACGGATCGAAGGTGGTCCCCATCGCGTCCACGGCGCAACTGATGCTGGGCTCCATGGCCTTCAACCTCGCC
>JAYSNJ010000215.1:0-21942 GCA_043723905.1 Holophagaceae bacterium | reverse complement strand
CCGCAACGCCGACGGCGACGACGTCTACTACATCCACAGGGGGGGCGGGCGCCTGGAGACCGTCTTCGGCAACCTGGACTACGCCAAGGGCGACTATCTGGTGCTGCCCCGGGGCACCACGTACCGCTTCCTGCCCGGGGAGGGCGAGCAGCGCTACCTGCTCATCGAGAGCGCCAGCGAGGTGACGATCCCCGACCGGAACCAGCTGGGCCCCAACGCCCTCTTCGACCCCGCCATGATCGATACGCCCGAACTCGCCCCCGTGGACGAGAGCCCTGGAGAGTGGGCCGTCCACATCAAGCGCGAGGGGGAGATCACGAAGGTCTTCTATCCCTTCAACCCGCTCGATGTGGTGGGCTGGAAAGGCGATCTCACGGTGTGGCGCATCAACGTGAAGGATATCCGGCCGATACTGAGCGCCCGCTACCATCTGCCTCCCTCCGCCCACAGCACCTTCATGGGCCGCAACTTCGTCATCTGCTCCTTCCTGCCCAGGCCCTTCGAAGAGGAGGAAGGCGCCATGCGCGTCCCCTTCTTCCACGCCAACATCGACTACGACGAAGTGCTCTTCTATTCGGACGGCCACTTTTTTTCCCGGGAAGGCATCGGTCCCGGCATGGTGACCTGGCATCCCCAGGGCCTCCACCACGGCCCCCACCCCAAGGCCATTCCCGCCAGCCGCACCAAGGACCGCACGGACGAAGTGGCCATCATGGTGGACACCTTCCGCCCTCTGCGCGCCACGGAGGCCGCGCAGAGCGTGGAGAACCCGGACTACTGGGCGAGCTGGAAGTAGGACCCTATTTCAGGCCCAGCCTGGCAGCAATGGTCGCGGGAATTGCCGTCTTGTGCACCAGGATGGCGACGCCCTTCATGAGCACGTAGCTCCGGGACATGTAGGCATAGCCCTTGTGCGGACCGACCTTCGCCTCCTCGCCCCAGCTGTTCTTCGTGAGGAAGAAGCGGTTCCCCGCCTGGTCCCTGGCGAGACCGACGATGTGCATCAGGTGATCGTCCGTGGTGCGGAAATCGTTGAAGGAGAGCTGGCGCAGTTCGGCCGTGGGCTCCAGCTCCGCCTCGGGCACATTGGGCTCGTTCTTCTGGTCGGCGACTCTCGGGATGTAGGCGTAGCCGAGGGTCTTCTGGCTGAACTCCCTTTCGGAGGAATCACCGTCCCACACGAAGGAGAAGCCGCTCTTCAGGGCGTTCTCCATCACCTGTTCGAGTTCACCCAGGGGCAGGTTGTAGTAGTGGTTGTCGTGGGTCCAGTTGTCCGGGATCTCCAGGGAGAAGGGCTTGTAGTAAGGGTGGTGCGTGTAGCTCGCGAGCTCCACGTACGCATCCAGATCCAGGCCCAGAGAATCCCGGAAGCTGGCCGGTGTGTAGGCCTTCCCTTGGAAGGTGAAGTTCACGGGAGCCTGGCCCAGATACACGTCGAGCACGCTCTGGAAGGCTGCGGGCCACTTGGGGGTGGGCTGCTTGCCCTTGGCAGCGGCGTCCAGCAATCCCTTGAGGGCCGCATCCATCTCGCCGTGGTTGTGAATCTTCTCCCCGGGCGTAAGGCCCGTGTAGACTTCGCGGGGCACGAGGCCGCAGGCCTTCACGGCATTGATCCAGTCGTGGGCCTGGCCGCCGGGGCTCCAGGGCGCGACGCCCTGCATGCGGAAATAGGCCCAGGCCTTTTCCGGCCAGGTGTGGCGGATGACGAACATCTCCGAGAGGCCGATCTCGGGCTTTCCCAGGCGCAGCAGTTCCGA
This sequence comes from Holophagaceae bacterium, assembly GCA_043723905.1. GTDB lineage: Bacteria > Acidobacteriota > Holophagae > Holophagales > Holophagaceae > JAYREN01. The sequence continues at coordinate 20,185 of JAYSNJ010000215.1, read as the reverse complement.
CTCCATGAAGCTCGTGGTGGCGAAGCACCAGCAGGTGCCGGACTTGCCCTGGGCCTTCACCGAGGTCCGCTGCACCTCCGTCTCCACCCTGAAGGTCCGGTTGGGCTTCACTTCCGGGGCGGGGGTCGGAGGAGCCTGGGCGAAGCTGGGCCAGGCCACCAGCGCGGCGAGCACAGGGACGAGCGGACGAGGGGACATGGCGGCTCCTGGACTCATCCATTGTAATACGAGGCAAACTCCTGTGCAGTCCCGGGAAGGACCGATTCCGTGGAATTTCTCAGGAGGCCTCGATCTCCGCCATGGGTTCCGGCCCCGGCAGCACCTGTCCCTGGGCCACGTGCAGGGCGAGGACCCGCCCCGCCCTGGGGGCGCGCACTTCGAACTGCATCTTCATGGATTCGAGGATGAAGAGGAGCTGAGCCGCCTCGACCCGGTCCCCCTGGGCCACGAGCACCTCCAGCACCTTGCCGGCCATGGGCGCCATGACCATCCCCGTGGCCAGAACAGCGTGAAGGACCCTCGCCTGGGCCAGGGGATCCTCCAGGCGCAGCACTTCGCCGAGGACGGAAACCGCCAGGTGCGAACCCTCCCGGCGGCAGGCCCAGAATTCCAGCCCGCCTTCGAGGGCAGGACCCTGGACCGTGAAGCGATGGGCTTCGTGACGCTGGATATCGAAGACTGCCCTCGCCTCGCCGCCGCCCACCCGCAGCTCCCTGTGGGACTGGGCCTTGAACCGGGCCGCGGGGCCCGCCTTTGGGACGCCCACGCCGCGAAGCGCATTGGAGAGAGCCTCCCGGAAATCCCTGCTACCGAAAAGGCGTTCCAGCTCTTCCGGCAGCAGGGATCGGTTGAGTTCGCCCTGATGAGCGCCGATCCAGGCCGTGGAGACCCGCCCTGCCCGGTAGTCCGGATGGCGGCTCAAGGCCTGGAGGAAGGGCAGGTTCGTGGTGCAACCCAGGATGGTGAAGGCCTGCAGGGCCTCGGAAAGGCGCGCCGCGGCCTGGGCCCGATCCTCCCCCCAGACGATGAGCTTGGCGATGAGGGAATCGAAGCGGTCGTTCACCCGTCCGCCCTGGGCCACGCCCGAATCCACGCGGATGTGCTTCCCCTGGGGTTCCCGGTAGATCGTGAGAGGGCCCGGCGTGGGCAGGAAATCCTGGCGGGGATCCTCGGCGAGAATCCGCGCTTCCAGGGCGACGCCCCTGGGCACGGGCACGGTGAAGACGCCGGGATCCCCCAGACCCGCAGGCCAGCACCCCCGGGCCAGGTCCAGCTGGGCGCAGACGAGATCCACGCCATGCACCCATTCCGTCACGGGATGCTCCACCTGCAGCCGGGTGTTCATTTCCAGGAAGAAGAACCGCCCTTCTTCATCCAGCAGGAACTCCACGGTGCCTGCGCCCCGGTAACCCGTCTCGCACACCAGGGCCAGGGCGGCCCGGCCCATGGCCTCCCTCAGGGCAGCGTCCACAACGGAACTGGGTGCCTCCTCCAGCACCTTCTGGTGGCGGCGCTGCAGGGAGCACTCGCGCTCGCCCAGGAAGACGCCCCCGCCCTGCCCATCCCCGAAGACCTGAATCTCCACGTGCCGGGGCGCGCTCAAGTACCGCTCCACGAAGACCGTGCCGTCCTTGAAGCTCGCCAGGGCCTCCTCCGAGGCCCGCCGGAGGGCCTCGGGCAGATCCTGCAGGGCCGCCACCACGCGCATGCCCCGGCCCCCGCCCCCCCCGCTGGCCTTCACCAGGAAGGGCGCTGCGATGCCCCGGGAGGCCAGGGCCCCGCCCCAATCTCCGGGCGCCAGCTCCGCCAATTCGAAGGAGAGCAGCGCCTCCAGGGTGGGTACCGAGCAGCGCCGGGCCAGGGCCTTGGCCGATTCCTTGCCGCCCAGGACCCGCATGTTGGAAGCCGTGGGACCCACGAAGGCGATCCCCGCCGCCTCCACGGCCCCAGCGAAATCCGCATTCTCCGAGAGGAAGCCGTAGCCGGGGTGGAGCAGGGTCGCGCCCCAGGCCACTGCGGCCCCGACGATTTCCTCGAGGGCGAGGAAACTCCCCACCTCCAGCACCGCGTCCGCCTCCCGGCGCACCAGGGCGTCGGCGTCGTCAAGGGTGGAGATGACCGCCACTTCGAAGCCCCGCTCCCTGCCCGCCCGCAGGATCCGGCGGGCGATCTCGCCCCGGTTGGCGATGACGAGACGGTTCACGCCCGCACCTTTCCGGAAGGTTTGCGCACCCAGGGCGCCGCGGCCTTGTCGAAAAAGGCCTGGAGCCCCGCATGGGCCTCGCCCCCCCCCCTAACCTCGGCGATGACCCGGGCGGTGAATTCCGCCAGCTCGGCGTTGGGCAGGGGCGCTTCCCTCAGCAGCAGCGCCTTGGTGCGCCGAGCGGCCTCGGGGCCCGCCTCGAGCCACTCCAGCAGCTGCCCCGCGAGAGCGGTTTCCATGGATTCCCCAGGGCTCACCAGGTGTTGGACAAAACCCGAGGCCCGGGCCTCCAGCCCATCGAAGCGCCGGCCCGAGAGCATGAGCGGCGCCGCCACCGCCAGGCCCAGCTTGCGCACCAGGTAGGGACTGATCACCGCCGGCACGAGGCCGAGGCGCACTTCGGAGAGGGCGAAGATCGCCGAGCCTTCGGCCACCACCAGATCCGCGCAGGCCGCCAGGCCGAAGCCTCCGCCCATGGCGGCGCCCTGCACCGAGCAGATCACCGGGGCGGGGAAGGCCGCCAGACGATGGAACAGCGCCCCCAGCCGGCGGGCATCCGCCAGGTTCTCCTCCGGGGAGTGGGCGGCCTGTGCCTGCATGTAGCCGAGATCGGCCCCCGCACAGAAGACCCGCCCTTCCCCTGTCAGCAGGAGCAGGCGCAGCTCCGTGCTATCGAGGGTGGACAGATCGAAGAGGGCGCTGGAGAGTTCCTCGATCATGGTCGTATCGAAGGCATTGCGCCGTTCCGGTCGCGCCAGGGCCAGCCGGGCGACCCCGTGATCCAACTGCTCTACGCGGATGCGCTCCCCCTGGAAGAGGAGCCGCTGGAAGGAAAAGCCGGGAATGGACGCGGTCATGACCGTCCCTCCCGCACCAGCTCTCCAGGGCAGGGCGCGTTCTCCGGGAGGATGGTGGCCAGCAGGGCGCCAGGCACCTCCACTTCGCAGCGCAGGAGGGCCTGGGAGAGGGTCTTCCCCTGGGCATCGATGAAGAGGCTCAGGGTGCCCCCGCCCCCCAGGGACTCGGCGAGGAGGAAATTCAGGGCCCACAGGTTCGGCACCAGATGCCGCACCACGTCCCCATGGCACAGGCTCTGGAACCAGTGCTGGACCCGCTGGGCCGGAATGTTCTCCCGGAGCCAGGCATAGCACTCCGGGGAGCGCCCGATGAGCCCGATGTTGGACGTGTCGCCCTTGTCGCCGCTGCGGGCGTGGGCGATGCGCATGAGCGGCACCCGCACCATCCGGCCCACCGCCACGGTCTCCTCGTCCCAGGGATCCTCGGGGGGGGTGGAGGTATCGGGGCTGCCCTGCGTCACGGGCCAGGGGAGCTCCGGGCTCTGGAAACACTCCTCCAGGCCTCCCGTGCCCCGCTCCTCGAGGACATGCACCCTGGGCAGGGCGGAAGCCTGGGGCACCAGGGCAGGCCAGTAGCTCACCACGTCGGAGATGACCGGGGCGCCACCGGTGACCGCCACGCCTGAGGGACCCGACAGGATCATGGAGGGCAGGAGCTTGCGGTAGATCTCCAGGGGTCGCTTGTCGTGGGCCCGCACCGAGAGGCGCAGCAGGATCTCGGAAGCGAGATGGGGGGGGGTGAGCCCCCGATGGGTGGCGTCGTCGCCGATGAACTCCGTGCAGGTGGCTTCCACCGGGGGCAGACCCGCCTGGCGGATCTCCATCACGGCCCGCTCCCAGAAGACCTGGGCCAGGACCTCGGCCTTGGCCCGGGCATCGGGACCCGAGACGATGAGCGATCCGCTGGCCTTGAAGCCGTCCCCATGGGCGATGCTCACCTTCAGCAGATCCGTGGGGGGACGGCCCTTCACGCCGGAGACGCGCACGCGATTTGCGCCCTCCTGAACCAGCTGGATGGTCGAGAAATCGGCGATGACATCCGGCGTGAGGTAGCTCTGGGGATGGCCCATCTCGTAGAGCAGCTGCTCGCGCACGGTTTGGCAGGTTACGAGGCCGCCGGTGCCCGGGTGCTTGGTCACCACGAAGGAGCCGTCGGCCTCGCATTCGACGATGGGGAAGCCCACATCGATGAAGGAGGGCACCTTGCGCCAGTCCGTGAAGTTGCCGCCCGTGGCCTGGGCGCCGCACTCGATGATGTGCCCGGCCACGATGCCGCTGGCGAGCCGGTCCCAGTCGTCCCCGGCCCAGCCGAAGGCGTGAATCATCGCCCCCAGGGTGATCCCGGTGTCCGTCACGCGCCCGCAGAGCACGATATCCGGGCCCTGCCTCAGGGCCTCGGCCACGGGCATGGCCCCGAAGTAGGCATTGGCCGCCAGCACCTGGTCGGCGTAAGGTTCGAAGGCCTCGCCGGTCTCCATGTTCCGGAAATCCACGCCCTGTCCCCGGAGTTCCTCCATCCGGCCCGCGATATCGTCCCCATCCACGATAGCCAGGCGCAGCTTCAACCCCTTGGACCGGGCCACGGCCGCCAGGGCCTCGGCACATGCTGTGGGATTCACCCCTCCCGCGTTGGTGATGATCCGGATGCGGCGGCGCAGGATCTCCTCCAACAGCGGTTCCACCTGGGTGACAAAGTCCCGGGCGTAGCCTGCCTTGGGATCCTTGAGCTTCTGCTTCTGCAGGATGCTCATGGTGACTTCCGCCAGGTAGTCGATGGAGATGACATCGATGGGCAGGGACCCCATCACCTGCCGCCGGAGCGCGTGGGGATCGTCGCCCCAGTAGCCGCCGGCGTTGGCGATGCGGAGGATCGGTGAATCAGCAGGCATGGAAGGACTCCGGAAGAATTCTATCGATCAGAACCGGAACACGCCCGTGCGCGTGTCCTCGATGGGTGCGGAGAGCGCGGTGGCCAGGCTGGCGGCAAGGATGCTGCGGGTGGCGCGCATGTCGATGACACCATCGTCCCAGAGCCGGGCCGACGCGTAGAAGGGATGGCCCTCCCGTTCGTACTTCTCCCGGATGGGATCGGCGATGGCCTGGGCGCCTTCGTGGGACAGCGACTGTCCCTCCCGGGTCAGCTGGTCGCGCTTGACGGTCACCAGCACCGCGGCGGCCTGTTCGCCCCCCATGACGGAGATGCGGGAGGTGGGCCAGGTCCAGAGGAACCGGGGATCATAGGCCCGCCCGCACATGCCGTAGTTCCCGGCGCCGAAGCTTCCGCCCATCATCAGCGTGATCTTGGGGACCCGGGCCGTGGCCACGGCGTGCACCATCTTGGCACCGTCCTTGGCGATGCCGCCCCGCTCGTACTGGGCCCCCACCATGTAGCCCGTGATGTTCTGCAGGAAGAGCAGCGGGATCTTCTGGGTGGTGCAGAGCTGGATGAAATGAGTGGCTTTCAGGGCGCTCTCGCTGAAGAGGACACCGTTGTTGGCCAGGATGCCGCAGGGCATCCCTTCGATGTGGGCGAAACCCGTCAGCAGCGTGGTGCCGTACCGGGCCTTGAATTCACTGAAGCGGCTGCCGTCCAGGATGCGGGCCAGGGCCTCGCGCATATCGATCTGGCGGTGCAGATCCCGGGGCCAGACCCCCAGGAGTTCCTCGGGATCATAGGCCGGAGCCTCGGGGCTCCGGAGTTCCACCCTCGCCTGCTCCCAGGCCCCCAGATGGGAGACCAGTTCCCGGAGAATCTGAATGGCCCGGGAGTCATCTTCGGCGAAGTGATCGGCGACCCCCGAGACCTCCGTGTGGACGCGCGCGCCCCCCAGGTCTTCGGCGCTCACGTCCTCCCCGGTGGCGGCCTTCACCAGGGGAGGCCCCCCCAGGAAGATGGTCCCCGTGCCGTTCACGATGATGGACTGGTCGCTCATGGCGGGCACGTAGGCGCCCCCCGCGGTGCAACTGCCCATCACCGCCGCGAGCTGGGGGATGCCCGCCGCGGAAAGCATGGCCTGGTTGTAGAAGATCCGCCCGAAATGCTCCTTGTCGGGAAACACCTCGGCCTGGAGGGGCAGGAAGGCACCGCCGCTATCCACCAGGTAGAGACAGGGCAGCCGGTTCTCCAGGGCGATCTCCTGGGCCCGGAGATGCTTCTTCACGGTGAGCGGATAGTAGGTGCCGCCCTTCACCGTCGCGTCATTGGCGATGATCATGCAGGGCCGGCCCTGCACCATGCCCACGCCCGTCACCAGCCCCGCCGCAGGCACGGCGTCGCCGTAGACACCGTGGGCCGCGAGGAGCCCGGTCTCCAGGAAGGGTGTGCCCGGGTCGCAGAGGGCCGCGATGCGGTCCCTGACGAAGAGCTTGCCCTGGCTGGATTGGCGGGCCTGGGCCTTCTCACCCCCTCCCTGGCGCAGCCTGTCTTTGAGCGCTTCGAGTTCCTGGCAGAGCTGGAGATTGTGCGCGTGGTTGAGCCGCCACTCGTCCGTTGAAGCCCTGAGATGACTGCGGATCAGGGTCATTCAGAACTCCCTCAGCAGGTACCGGGCGATGACCATGCGCTGGATCTCGCTGGTGCCTTCGCCGATGGTGCAGAGCTTCACGTCCCGGTAGAACTTCTCCACGGGGTAGTCCTTGATGTAGCCGTAGCCGCCGTGGATCTGGATCGCCTCGTCGGCCACGCGGCAGGCCATCTCGGAGCTGTAGAGCTTGGCCATGCTGGCGGCCTTGCCGTAGGGCAGGCCCTGATCCTTGAGGTTGGCGGCCTTGTGGATGAGCAGGCGCGCCGCCTCGATCTGGACCTGCATATCGGTGAGCTTGAACTGGATGCCCTGGTGTTCACTGATGGGCCTGCCGAAGGTATGGCGGGCCTTGGCGTATTTCACGCTGGCCTCGAAGGCGCCCTGGGCCATGCCCAGGCCCAGGGCACCGATGCTGATGCGCCCGCCATCCAGGGTCTTCATGGCCTGCTTGAAACCCACGCCCTCCTCGCCCAGCAGGTTCTCTTCGGGCACCTTCACGTCCTCCATGATCAGCTCGGAGGTATCCGAGGCCCGGAGCCCCAGCTTGTTCTCCTGCTTGCCGGCCCGGAATCCGTTCATGCCCTTCTCCAGAATGAAGGCACTGATGCCATCCGTGCCGTTCCCGGGCCGGGTCCGGGCCATCACTACCGAGATCCCGCCCACGGTGGCATGGGTGATGAAGTTTTTGGTGCCGTTGAGGACCCAGTGGGAGCCCTCCTTCCGGGCCACCGTGCGCAGCGCCCCGGCGTCGCTCCCCGCCCCGGGCTCCGTGAGCCCCCAGGCCCCGATGACCTTGCCGCTGGCGAGAGGCACGAGGTACTTCTGCTTTTGCGCCTCGGTGCCCATGGCGAAGATATGGTTCGCGCAGAGGCTGTTGTGGGCGGCGATGCTGATGCCCACGCTGCCGTCCACACGGCTCAGCTCCTCCACCACCACGGCGTACTCCAGGTAGCCCATGCCCGCGCCGCCGTATTCCTCCGGGAAGATGATCCCCATCATCCCCATCTCCCCCAGCTGCTTCATCACGGCTGCGGGAAAGGTCTTGCCCTCGTCCCATTCCAGGACATGGGGGCGGATCTCCTTCTCGGCGAACCTGCGCACCTCCTCCCGGAGGGCCTCCACATGCTCGGGCAGCGTGAAATCCATGGGGCACCTCGAAAGCACCGTTAACGGATGGGATAAAGGAAAGAACCACAGAGAACACAGAGGAAAAGGGAGGGCACAGAGAAAGGGGAATTCCGCAGGCCCGTTCTTTCTTTCCCTGTGCTCTCGTTCATTCTCTGTGCCCTCTGTGGTTCTGTTTTTGGACCCGAAGGAGAGCGGCGCGGTCACTCATACGCCGCGAGCCCCGTCACTTCCTGGCCCACGATGAGTGTGTGGATATCGTGGGTGCCTTCGTAGGTGTAAACGCTCTCAAGGTTGGCCATGTGGCGCATGACGGGGTACTCGTCCAGGATGCCGTTGGCGCCCAGGATGGTGCGGGCCTTCCGGGCGATCTCCAGGCTCACGTTCACATTGTTCAGCTTGGCCATGGAGACCTGGGCGGCCGTGGCCAGACCCTGGTCCTTGAGGCGCCCCAGCTGCAGCACCAGCAGCTGCCCCTTGGTGAGTTCCGTCACCATCCAGGCCAGCTTCTCCTGCTGGAGCTGGAAGGCTCCGATGGGCTTGCCGAACTGGACACGAGTCTTGGAATAGTCCAGGGCGCACTGGTAGCAGGCGTCCGCAGCCCCTAACGCCCCCCAGGCGATGCCGTACCGAGCCTGGCTGAGGCACGACAGCGGCCCTTTGAGGCCCTTCGCTCCCGGCAGCAGGCTGGCGGATTCATCCACCACCACATCCTCCAGCACCAGTTCGGCGGTGTTGGAGGCCCGAAGGCTCCACTTGCCGTGCATCTCCGGCGCCGAAAACCCCTTGGTCCCCTTTTCCACCAAAAATCCGCGGATGCCCTCGTCGGTGCGCGCCCAGACCACGGCCACATCCGCCATCGTGCCGTTGGTGATCCACATCTTGGTGCCATTGAGGCGCCACCTTCCGCCATCGATACGCTCGGCGCGGGTCAGCATGCCCCCGGGGTTGCTGCCGAAATCCGGTTCCGTGAGGCCGAAGCAGCCGATGGCTTCGCCGCTGGCCAGCTTCGGGAGCCAGTGGTCTTTCTGGGCCTCGCTGCCGAAGGTGAAGATGGGATACATCACCAGGGAACCCTGGACGGAGGCGAAGGAGCGCAGACCGCTGTCCCCCCGCTCCAGCTCGTACATCAGGAGCCCGTAGGCCACACTGGAGAGCCCGGCGCAACCGTACTTCTCGGGCAGTGTGGGGCCAAAGAAACCCAAGGCCCCCATCTTGGGGATCAGCTCGCTGGGAAAGGACTGGCCCTGGGCATGGGCCTCGATGGTGGGCAGCACTTCGGCGTTCACGAAATCCCGAGCGGCCTCCCGCACCATGCGCTCCTCGTCCGTGAGCAGCGCCTCCAGCCCCATGTAGTCGGTGAAGTGGGTAAGGCCTGCGTACGCTCCGGGCATGGGAACTCCAGATCAGCGGGTGGGTGGTGGGGTCCATTCTGCCGAGGACGGCAGGAATTGGAAGCCGAAGGAAGGAACGCTCAAGGAAGCTGCAGGCGAATCCCCGCCAGACGCCATGCCTCCGGGAGATCCTCCCGTTCCAGGGCAGCCTGGATGCCCCGCTCGAGGCCTTCCGCATCCCGGGGGTCGCCGGGGCGCGCCTGCGCCCCGCCCGGGTCCGGCAGCACAGCGCTGTTGGCTAGGCGGCCCAGGTCGTTGCCCGTGAGGATCCGGCTGCGTTTGAGGACTTCAGGCAGGGCGTCGTACCCGATGGGACGACCCGCGGGCTTGGCGATCTGGAAGAGGGCCGCCCCGCTGGCCCGGGTGTAGAAGGCCCCGCCGTTGCGGCCCACGAGATCGAGCCGATCCGGGTGGAGGAGGCCGTCCTGGAAGCAATCCTCCCGGGCATGGAAGGCCAGCACTTCGCCGATGAGCATGAGGCCCGAACCCGGGCCGCTCCCCAGCTCCTCCACCCGGCGCAGCCTGCACTCCATCTGGAAGGGGGACTCCCCCACCAGGGAGGCCTTCACGAAACGCGAGGGCAGCGGCGTGAAGCCGGACTTCCAGAACTCGTCAACCTCCTCGGGGTATTCGGCGCTGGCCAGGTTCATCTGCTGGACCATGGCGTGGCTCACGCTGGCGATGACGAATTCCTCCGTGGCCACGGCATTCCGGTAGGTGTGCTTCACCGTGCCATCCCGCCCCCGGCGATTGGGCGCGAAGGCCACCATGGGGGGGTTGGAACCGAAGGCGTTGAAGAAGCTGAAGGGGGCCAGATTGCGCATGCCCACCTTGGAGACCGTGCTGGCCAACGCGATGGGCCGAGGCCCCACGCCCCCGCAGAGGAGGGCATTGGTCTCGATGGGATCGAGATCGGCCGGGAGGATCGTCCGGAGACTCATGGCCATCAATCGCCCGTTTCGCCCACCGGGCTTCCCACGTAGAGATCCGGCAGGGTCCCGCCCAGGAGGGTCTCGGAGACGCCCTCCAGGCGCTCAGGCACATGGAGCACCCCGTTCTCCAGGCGGCCCAGGCCCTCGATCTCCATCACCACCTCGTCGCCGGGCCTCAGCCAGAGGTCCTGGGTGATCCCGGAACCGTTCAGTTCCAGCAGGCAGCCCGTCCCCACGGTGCCGCTGCCGATCACCTCCCCGGGGTTCACCTGGATCCCGTAGGCCGTGCGCTGGAGGATCTGGGCGAAGGTCCAGTGCATGCTGTCCGCATCCCCATCCGAGAGGAGCCGACCGTTCACGGTGCAGGTCATGCGGGCCTTCAGCACCCGACCCCGATCGGTCCTTTCCAGGGGCAGTTCATCGGGCGTCACGAGCCAGGGGCCCAGGGAGGTGGCGAAGTCCTTGCCCTTGCAGGGGCCCAGGGAGAGCTTCATCTCCTCCATCTGGAGATAGCGGGCGCTCCAGTCGTTCATGACCATGAAGCCGAAGATCGCTCCGTCGGCCTCCTCCAGGGTGCAGTTCTTGAGGGGCCGCCCGGTGACGATGGCCAGCTCCAGCTCGAAGTCGAGCCGGACCAGGTGGTGATCCTGGACAGCCACGGGGCCGGGGCCGGTGACGGCCTGATGGTTGGTGAAGTAGGTGACGGGGAAGAGATCGAACTCCGGGATCATCGCCAGCCCCCGGTTGCGCCGGGCCGTGGCCACGTGCTGGCGGAAGGCGTAGCCGTCCCGCATGGACAGGGGCCGAGGCACCGGGGCCAGCAGGGTGATGGAGGCCGGATCCAGCTGGGCACGAACCGGAGCCAGCGCGACCACTTCCCGAGCCAGGGGCATGAGTTCGTCCTGGCGGGAGATGAGGGTGAGCATGTCCACGGCCAGCCGAGGATCGGCGGCGGGGAAGTCCAGGATGCGGCCCCCGGGCAGCACGGCCCCGATACGTTCCCCGCCATCCTTCAGGAATGTCACCAGTTTCATGGAACCTCCGGGGAATAGTTGAGTCTAACAGTAGGTTTTTCCATTGAAGGGTCCCGTTGGGACTGCGACTCTATACAGCCTAGGATGCCGGAGCCCGCCATGACGTCTACCGAACGCGCCATTGCCCAGCTCCCCCCCCATCTGCGCCGTTTCGTCGTGCCCCAGGACTACGGGGCCTACACCCCCAGGGACCACGCCGTGTGGCGGCACATCCTCCATAGGCTCACGGCCCATCTGAGGGACAAGGCCCACCCCAGCTACCTGCACGGGCTGGAGGCCGCGGGCATCGGCCTGGAGCGCATCCCCAGCCTGGACGAGATGAACGAGCAGCTGGCCCGCATCGGCTGGAGCGCCGTGGCGGTCCGGGGCTTTGTGCCCCCGGCGGTCTTCACCGAACTCCAGTCCCTGAAGGTGCTGGCCATCGCCGCCGACATCCGCACCCATGAACACATCGCCTACACACCGGCCCCGGATATCGTCCATGAGAGCGCGGGCCACGCGCCCATCCTGGTGGATCCCCGCTACGCCCAATACGTCCAGCGCTGCGGTGTCCTGGGCTTCAAGAGCATCGCCTCCCTGGAGGACCAGGCCGTCTATGAGGCCATCCGCAATCTCAGCGTGGTGAAGGAGGACCCCGCCTCCACACCCGAGGACGTCCTGTCGGCCGGGGAGCGCCTGCAGGCGGCCTGCGCCAGCCGGCGCTTTGTCAGCGAAAGCACACGGGCCAGTCGCCTCTACTGGTGGACGGCGGAGTACGGCCTGGTGGGGGACCTGGACCACCCCCGGATCTATGGGGCGGGCCTCCTCAGCTCCATCGGCGAGGCCGAGCACTGCCTCACAGGGGCCGTGGAGAAGCTCCCCCTCTCCCTCGCCTGCACCGACACCGAGTACGACATCACCTCCATGCAGCCCCAGCTCTTCGTGGCCCGAGACTTCGAGCACCTCTTCGAGGTGCTGGAGGCCTTCGAGGCCACCCTCTCCTGGAAGCGCGGGGGCGACGCGGGGCTCCAGGAGGCCCTGCGGGCCCGCACCGTGAACCACCTGGTCCTGACAGGGGGCCTGGAAGTCACGGGGAGGGTCGGGCAGCTGGTCCCGAGCCGCCCCCTTTCCCCGGGCCTCGCCACGGCCCTGGTCCTCCTGGAGGGGCCCGTGATGATCTCCCGCGAAGGCCGTTCGAGAGGCCCCTCCTGGCCCGGCGAGGCCCTGGTGGCCTTCGGCCGGGGAGAACTCCCTCCCAAAGGCCCCTTCACCCTGGAACTGGAATCCGGTCTCCACCTCCAGGGCCATCACGTGGGCGGCCAGGAGGTCATCCAGCTGCGGGGCAGCCTGGAGGGCCGTCCCCTGGACCTGCCCTCCTGGGGCCTCCTCTTCCTGGCCGAGGGGCTCCCTAGCGTGGCCGGCGGGCCCGCGGACCCGGGAGGGTGGGATCGCTGGCATGGCGACCGGAACGCCTTCGCCGCCGGGGAGGCCGAAGGGCTGGCCCGCCAACGCAAGGCCGCGGCCCTGACCCCGGAACTGGCGGCGCTTTATACCGAAGTGAGGGCCCTGCGGGAGGGCGGGGAGCCGGATACCGCCCGCCTGGAGGACCTGGACCGCAGGGTCAAAACCCACGGCGAGGAATGGCTGCTGCAGGCCGAACTCGCCGAGCTCTACCCCGATAGGGGGGACCGCCTGCTCCCTCTGGTCGCGAAGTCCCCCCTTTGACCCCCACGAGGTGTCCGGGCAAAGCCCGGATACCACGTCTCTGCTTCCCCTCTTAGCCCGAAAGGAGACCCATGAACTGGATCGAGAAGGACAAGGCCCTGCACCGGGAGATCAAGACACCGGACTTCCTGAGCGCCTTCAGAATCGTCAGCGCCCTGGTGGAGCCCTCCGAGGCCCTGAACCACCATCCCGATATCGCCTTCGGCTGGGGCTACGTCCGCATCACCTTGACCACCCACGATGCGGGCGGCATCACAGAGAGGGATCGCCGGTTGGCCGCCCTCCTGGATGCGGCGATCCGCGCCCTTGCCCTCGGCTGAAACCCCTTCCTCGTCCCGGAGCCTCTGCCCATGAAGCCTGCCGCCCCCATCCTCGCCGCCCCTCTCCTCGCGGCCCTGGCCCTGGCCACCGCCCTCGCCTGCCAGCGGGACCAGGTCAGCCGCACCCGGGAGACGCCCCGGACCTCGCCTGCCCCCCAGGCGCCCTCCATGGGCATGGCCCCGGCCGGGAGCATGGCCGGCGACGTGCCCCTGCCCCCCACCCCCAGGACGGCCCTGAAATGGACACTCCCCAAGGGCTGGGCCGAGGAGAAGGGGGGCGGCATGCGCTTCGCGACCCTCAAACCCTCGGTGCCGGGAAAGCTGGACGTCTCCGTCGTGGTGCTCCCGGGGACCGCGGGGGGGGAACTCTCCAACGTGAACCGCTGGCGGGGCCAGATCGGACTGCCCCCCATCAATGAGGCGGCCCTCGGCACTGCGCGCAAGGTCGTGAAGAGCCGAGCGGGCAAGGTGGCCCTCTTCGATTTCACCAGCGAAGGAGGGATCCGGACCCGGATGGTGACGGGCCTCCTCTCCACACCCGACGGCAGCACCTGGTTCCTGAAGATGGTCGGCGATGAAGGTCCCGTCGCCAAGGCCCAGCCCGAATTCACCCGCATGATGGAGAGCCTGCGCCTTGATTCCGCGAACTAGCCAGAAGATCTGGGACGCCCTGACGTCCCTGAAGTTCACCATCCTGTGTCTGACGCTCCTGATGGCCCTGGTGGTCCTCTGCACCCTCGCCCAGGTGGAGCTGGGCACACTGGGGGCCGTCAACAAATACATGCGCAGCTTCCTGGTCTGGTGGGGACCCGAAGGCGCGGCCTTCAAGCTGCCCGTCTTCCCGGGAGGCGCCCTGGTGGGGCTGGGCCTCATCGTCAACCTCACGGCCTCGCTCATCAAGCGCTTCACCTTCAGCTGGCAGAAGTCCGGGCTCTGGACCGTGCACATCGGCCTGATCCTCCTGGTGGCCGGGGAATTCGTCGCCGGCGCCCTCCAGGTGGAAACGCGGATGACCATCTCCGAAGGCCAGACCGTCAATGCCCTGGAGAGCTACCGCGACACGGAGCTGGTGGTGAGAGACGTCACCGATCCCAACGCCGAGGATGTCTTTGCCATCCCCGCCTCGCGCCTGGCCATGGGGGGCGTGATCCCCTTGCCCGGCAGTCCGGTCTCGATCCAGGTCCATCGCTACTTCGTCAACGCCACGCTCGGCCCCCGGGATCCCGGCGAAGCCCCCATGGCGACCATGGGTGTGGGCGCCAATGCCCGGGTCACCGAGGTGGCTCCCGTGAGCGCCGATAACCAGATGAACCTGAGCACGGCCCTCATCGAACCCCTGGCCGGGGGTCGCAGCTACGGGACCTGGATCGCCTCCCTGGGACTGGGCGCGCCCCAGTCCTTCATCCACGAGGGGCGCACCTACGTCCTGGCCATGCGGATCCAGCGCCAGAGCCTGCCCTATTCCCTCACCCTCAAGAAATTCCGCCACGATGTCTACCCCGGCACGGAGATCCCCAAGAACTTCTCCAGCCTCGTGCGGCTCTCCAACCCAGCCACCGGCGAAGCGCGGGACGTGCTGATCTATATGAACCAGCCCCTGCGCTACCAGGGCCGCACCTTCTACCAGTCCGGCTTCGAGGGCGAGACCGTCACCATCCTGCAGGTGGTCCAGAACCCGGGCTGGCTGCTGCCCTACATCTCCTGCGTGATCATCACATTGGGGCTGCTCGTGCACTTTGGCATTTCGCTGCGCCGTTCCCTCCTGCGAAAGGTGGCCTGAATGAAGCCCACCAAGTTCCTCCCCTGGCTCCTGGGCGGGCTGGCCCTCGCCTTCGCCCTCTTCGCCACCCTGCCCTCCTCCAAAGTGCGCGGCTTCGATCTGAACGCCTTCGGCAGCCTGCCGGTCCTCGAAGGGGGGCGCGTGAAACCCCTGGACTCCGTGGCCCGCAACGCCCTTCTCGTCATCCGCAGCCAGCAGGGTTTCCGCTTCCAGGACCGCCCCGTGCAGGCCGACGAATGGCTGGCGGATCTGCTCTTCCGTCCCGCCACGGCCGACGCCCAGCCGGTCTTCGTCATCAATGACCCGGATGTGCTGGGACTCCTGGGCCTCAAGCAGAGCGCCGAGCGCTACTTCAGTTTCGATGTCCTGAAGCCCCACATCGAGGCCATCGAGCAGCAGGCCCAGGCCGCCCACGGCATCGAGGCCAAACAGCGCACCCGTTTCCAGAGCGCCATCGTGAACCTCTACGACCGGATGATCCTCTACAACCGCCTGCAGAACACCGTGCAGCTGATGGACAGCCCCGGACTGGCCCTGGAACTTCAGGCCGCTCACCCGGAAGCGAGCTCCCGCCAGGAGGCCATGGCCCGCCTGGCCTATTTCCGCCCCCTGCCGCCCCTGGTCGGACAGAGTGCCGAGGCCTGGCAGAATACCGGCGAGGCCCTTCGCGCCGCTGCCCTGGGCCAGCACCACCCGGCCCTGGAGCCCCTGGCGCGCCTGGGTATGGCCTACCAGACCGGCGACCCCCAGCGCTTCAACCGAGCCGTGGGAGAAGTCCGGAGTCAGGTGCTGGCCGCCCGCCCCGAGGCCCAGGGCCATGCGGATCACGAGCTCGTCTTCAACCGGACCCAGCCCTTCTACCTGGGCATGGTGATCTACGTGCTGACCCTTCTCGTGCTCTTCACCTCCTGGGCCTGGAAGCGGGAGCTGCTGCAACCGGCAGCCTTCGGCCTGCTGGCCGCGGGCGCCCTCGTCCACACCGTGGGCCTGGCCTCCCGCATCATTCTCCAGGGCCGCCCCCCGGTCACCAACCTCTACTCCTCGGCGGTCTTCGTGGGCTGGGCCGCGGTGATCCTGGGCGTCATCCTGGAGCGCATCTACCGCAAGGGCTTCGGCACGGCGGTGGCGGCGGCCGCGGGCTTCGGCTCGCTCATCATCGCCCACCATCTGGCCAGCGAAGGCGACACCATGGAGATGATGCGGGCCGTGCTGGATTCCAATTTCTGGCTGGCCACCCACGTGGTCACCATCACCATCGGCTACAGCGGCACCTTCCTGGCCGGCATCATCGCCATCGCCTACACACTGCGCAAGCATTTCGCCCCGAGCATGGATGCAGATACCACCAAGGCCCTGGTGGGCATGGCCTACGGCATCATCTGCTTCTCCCTGCTCTTCAGCTTCGTGGGCACCGTCCTGGGGGGCATCTGGGCCGACCAGTCCTGGGGCCGCTTCTGGGGCTGGGATCCCAAGGAGAATGGCGCCCTCCTCATCGTGCTCTGGAACGCCATCATTCTGCACGCCCGCATGGGGGGCTACATCCGGGAGCGGGGCCTCATGGCCATGGCCATCTTCGGCAACATCATCACCAGCCTCTCCTGGTTCGGCGTCAACATGCTCGGCGTGGGCCTGCACTCCTACGGCTTCATGGACAGCGCCCTGGTGGCCCTGAGCCTCTTCATCGCTTCCCAACTGCTGCTCATCGGCCTCTGCCTCCTGCCGAGGCGATTCTGGAAGGGGGCCGCCACGGAGCGGTAGGGCAGTTTGCTATGATGGAGTCCATGTGGGGACAAACCAGCCTTAGCGCCATCACCCTGATCCTGTACGCCGCGGCGGAGGGGGCTTCCATTGCCCATCTGCGCACGGACAGGGAGTCCTATGGCAAGGCCACGTCGGGTCTGCTGCTGCTGGGCTTCCTCATCCACTGGCTGGCCCTCTACGCCGGGGCCCGGGCGGCCCATGCCGTGCCCTATCACGATCTTCCGGCCTCCATGTCCTTTTTCGCCTGGGTGGTCGTCGGCGCCTACGGAGTCCTCTTGCTGAGGCACAGGGAGGGTTCCACGGGGCCCTTCCTGATCCCCATCGCCCTCCTGTTTCTGGGAGCCTCCCTCTTCGCCCACGAAGGCGGACAGGCCTTTCTGAAGGATCCCAAGCTCTCCGGGCCCCTCTTCGCCTTCCACGTGACCATGGCCCTCGTCGGCTACGCAGCCCTTTCCCTCTCCTTCGTCCTGGCCCAGCTCTACCTCATCCAGAACAAGCAGATCCGCCGTCACAAGCTAGGGCTGATGTTCTCGCGGCTCCCCGCCCTGGACGTACTGTCCCGGCTCCACCACACTTCGGTGGCCATCGGGGTCAGCGCCCTGACCCTGGCCTCGGTCCTGGGCCTCATCTGGGCCAAGATCAACTGGGGCACCTTCTGGGACCTGAAGGTGCTCTTCACCTTCCTCATCATCGGGCTCTACCTCTTCACCCTCTTCCCCCGATGGCTTGGCTGGGGGGGCAAGAAGGTGGCCCTGCTCTCCGTGACGGGTTTCATGTGCGTAATGTTCTCCTACACGATCGTGAATCTCTTCATCTCCAAGGGACACACATTCCGGTGAGTACTCCCATGGAAGCCACCCTCGTCCTGGTCGGCTGGGACTACCGCCAGACCCCTGTGGAACTGCGCGAGCGCCTCGCCTTCTCCCCGGACAGGGTGAGGGAGGCCCTGGCCGCCATGAGGGAGGAGGGCCTCCTCACGGAGGGCGTCATCCTCTCCACCTGCAACCGCAGCGAGGTCTACGGCCTCACCGGCGGCGGACTGGAAGGCAGGGACCCCATCCAGGCCGTCACGGAATTCATATCCCGCTTTCACGGCGTCCCCCACGGGGAGATCGAAAGCGCCGGATACCGATTTTCCGGCCCCGAGGCCGTCCGGCACCTGCTGCGGGTGGCCTCGGGTCTCGAATCCCTGGCCCTGGGCGAAGACCAGATCATCGGTCAGGTCCGGGAGGCCTTCCGGGTGGCCTCCGGGGCCGGCGCAACCCGCGCCGTGCTCCATCGTCTCTTCCAGAAGGCCCTGGAGGCGGGCAAGCGCGTGCGCTCGGAGACGGGCTTGAGTTCCCGCCCCATCTCCATCCCCGGCGTGGCCATCGAACTGGCCCAGAAGATCTTCGAGGATCTCGCCCCCCGCAAGTTCCTCATCCTGGGGGCCGGGGAGACCTCCTCCATCTTCTACGATCTCCTGCTGGCCAAGGGCGCCCGCAACATCGAGGTCGTCAACCGCACCCTCGCCCGCTCTGAAGCCCTCTGCCGACGGGGGGGCCAGGCCTTCCCCTGGGAGGAGCTGGAAGCCCGGCTGCCCCAGGCGGACGTGGTCATCTCCGCCACCTCGGCGACAACCCCCGTCCTCTCCCGGGAGATGGCCCGCAAGGCCCTGTCCCAGCGGCGCGGACAGCCCCTCTTCTTCCTGGATCTGGGCATCCCCCGCAACGTGGATTCCCAGGTCGCCGAACTGGAGAACGCGTTTCTCTATGCCGTGGACGATCTGCAGGAGATCGCGGAGCGGAACCGGCAGGAACGCCAGAACGAGATCGGGCCGGCCATGGCCATCCTCGAAGAGGAGATCGACAAGTTCTTCGCCTGGTTCGGATCCCTGGCGGTGGTGCCCACCATCACGGCTCTCCGCCAGAAATTCGAGGCCGTCCGGGAGGCGGAGTTCGATCAGCGCCTGAACCAGCTCACCCATCTGCCCGAGGGGGACCGGGAGAAGATCCGCCTCATGGCCCAGTCCATGGTGCGCTGCCTCCTCCGCAGGCCCACGGACGCCATCAAGGACGAACCCGATCCCGGACGCCGCCTGGATCGCGCCGAGGTCGCCCGGCACCTCTTCGACCTGGATGTGCACGGAGAGTAGACCCGGCTGCCCCAGGGCGCCGGAAGGTCATCCGCCGACCCCGCCGAGCCATTCCCCCAGGGCCCGCAGTTGGGCAGATGGGGCCTCCAGGTCCGGCACGCGTTCCCAGGCGAAGGTCCCGAGCAGGTCCTCCGCCGTGCAGGGCTCGGGCCTCTCGAGACACCCCAGGGAATAGCCCAGCCAGCCCAGGAACTCCGGGACGCCGATGCCCCGGGCCTGGAGTTCCCGGAGGCCCAGGGCCCCAGAGCGCTTGCCTAGACGGGTCCCCTCCGGGGAATGGACCAGGGCCACGTGGGCGTAGGCCGGACGGGGGAGCCCCAGGGCCTCCTGGAGGCGGATCTGGGTGGCCGTCACGCTCTGCAGATCCACCCCCCGGACCACTTCCGTGACCCCCTGGGCGCCGTCGTCCACCACCACGGCCAGATGGTAGGCGAAGCAGCCATCCCGGCGATGGAGGAGGGGATCGCCCGTGAGGGCGCCGGGGTCGTCCCGCCGAGGCCCCCGCAGGAGATCGGCCCAGGCCAGCTCCCCCTCGGGGAGTCGGAAGCGCAGGGCTTCCGGGCCCAGGGTCTCCAGCCTTTGAAGCCGGCAGGTGCCCGGATAGGGGCGGAGACCATCCTCCCCGTGAGGCGCCGAGGCCAGCAGGGCGAGATCCTTGCGCGTGCAGGCGCAGGGGTAGAGGCGCCCATCGGCGTGGAGCCGCGCCAGGGCGCTCTGGTAGGCCTCGCCCCGGGTCGATTGCCAGAGGATCGGTGCGTCGCTCTCTAGGCCCAGGGCCGCCAGATCCTCCACCTGGCGCAGGGCGAATTCCGGACGGCACCGGGCCCGATCCACATCCTCCATGCGGAGGATCCAGGTTCCCCCCCGGGACTTGACGGAGAGCCAGGAGGCCAGGGCCGTGCGCAGGTTTCCCGGGTGCAGCAGGCCCGTGGGTGAAGGGGCGAACCTGCCGACGGGGCCCCGGACCGCGCCACTCCCTTCCGACACCGGCATGTTGCCCATCCAACCCCCGAAACCCAGCCTTGAGCCTAGCGCCTCCGAGGCTCCGGTCGCGAGACCGCGTGATTCCTGGTACAAGAGGAGCCATGCCGCCCTCCCCTCATCTCCCCCGATGCCTGAAGCCCGCTCTGCTCCTGCTGCTTCCGGTCCTCCTGCTCCTGGCCTGCGGGGGTGGCGATTCCAGCAGCGCCCCGGCACCGGTCCCGCCGGTCCCCACCCCGGACTACACGCCCGCCCATCCCCGGCTGGTGTCGCAGCCCCTCCTGGACGACCTGAGGACCCTTTCCGACCCGGCCCTGGGGGGGCGCAAACGCGGGAGTGCGGGGAACGAGAGGGCCCGGGCGATGATCGAGCAGCGCTTCACCGGCCTGGGCCTGGCGACTTTCGGTTCCGGTTTCCGGCAGGCCTTCACGTCCCC
>JAYSNJ010000214.1:0-16255 GCA_043723905.1 Holophagaceae bacterium | reverse complement strand
TGATGCTGCGGAAGGCCAGGGGCAGGTAGTCGTAGATCCCCGCGGCCAGTTTCAGGATCATGCCGGCGCGCATCATGAGCTGCTGGCTCACCACCTCGGCATCCTTGGGGGTCTCGCGGAGGGTCTGGATCAGGAGCTTGGATTGCTTCATGGGTCTCTTTCAGTTCAAGAGTGACTGGACGAGCTGACTGGCTGCCTTGCCGTCGTAGGAACTGCCGTGCCTGGCCTGGAGGACCTTCATCACGAGGCCCATGTCTTTCTTGGACTGGGCGCCGCTTTCGGCCAGGGCCGCGCGAACGGCCTCCTCGAGCTGGGCTCCCTCCAGCATGGCAGGGAGGTAGGCCTTGAGGATCTCGATCTCGGCCTGTTCGAGGGCGGCCCGCTCCCCGTGACCCACCTTGGTGAACTGTTCGACGCTGTCCTCCCGGGACTTCACCAGGCGCTTGAACACGGCCACGGCCTCGGGTTCGCTGAGGATCCCCTGGGGACTCAGGCCCTTGGCCACGGCTTCGTTCCGGTAGGCGCTGAGTGCCATCCGGAGGACTCCCGTGCGCTGGGCATCCTTGGCGAGCATGGAGGCCTTCAAGTCTGCTTGCAGGCGGTCGAGCATGGTCCGCCCCCCCTTTCGATGTAAACCCTTATCCTGCCTCCGATCCCCTCGTCCTTCAATCCTCCGGCCGATCGGTCAAAATTCATCCTGCTGAATGGGGGGTCGATTAGGATAGGAGTTCGCCCATCTCGAGGCCCACATGAATGTCGCCTTCATCAATCCCTTCATCGAATCCACCCTCCGCAGCCTCGACATGATGGCGGGGATCAAGGCCGAGAAGATCGGGCTGGAGGCGAAGGAAGACCTGGTCACCACCTACGACATCTCTTCGATCATCGGGATCACGGGGGAAACATCGGGATCCATCATCATCTCCGTGCCCGAGAAGCTGGCTTGCAAGATCGCCTCCAACATGCTCATGGAGGAGATCACCTCCATGAACAAGTCCGTAGAGGACGCCATCGGCGAGATCGGCAATATCGTCGTCGGGGACGCCCGCCGCTCCCTGATCCAGGATGGCTACTCCCTGAGCATCTCGGTGCCCACCGTCGTGGTCGGCTCCGGCCACAAGATCAGTCGCGCCTCCTCCGTGCCCTGCATCGGCATCCCCTTCACCACCCCCTTCGGCGATTTCGAAGTGAACGTGGGTCTTCAGGAGAGCTAGTGTTTCCGCTTTCAATGCCAGAAGAGGCGCCTCGCGGGCGCCTCTTCTGGCATTCCGCGGAAGGCTAGGCTTCTTCGAACTGAATGACCTCGACGGGGCATCCGGCGGCGGCGGCCTTGATGGCGTCGGCCATGGAGGTCTGGACATCGGCCTTCAGTGGGGCCTTCTCGTCGCGGTTCTCGCTCTCGACGCCATCCTCGCGCACCTCGCCCTTGATCATGCAGGTGGTGTCCGTCACCAGGAACACGTCGGGGCACTCGGCGTCGCAGGCGTTGCACATGATGCAGCCTTCTTCGATCCATACACTCTTGATGGCCATGGTGTCTCCTTGGAGGATTGCTCCCCTGACGGGGCGCAGGGGCCAAGGCTAACATCCAGGACCACCCCCGACCAAGGAGTGAGTGGAGACTCCGGGGGATCCCTTCAGGCGGGCGCGGGTATGGGACACTGGACCGGTGAGGCTCGAGGAATCCGATATCATCCGCAGCATCCGGGAGACCTTTCCCGGAGGGGAAGCCCTGACGGACGATTGCGGGGCCCTTCCCCAGGTCCCTCCGGGCTGGACGCTGCTCGTCACCACCGATCTTATGGAATCGGACCAGCATTTCCGGCTGGACTGGCATCCGCCGGCCATGCTGGGACGCAAGCTCCTCGCGGCCAATCTCTCGGACCTGGATGCCAGCGGGGCCCTGCCCCTGGGTTTCACGTTGACCCTGGCCCTCGGGGCCGACCTCGACCCCGCCTGGGTGGAGGCCTTCCTGGATGGGCTTGCGGAGGCTGCGAGAACCCTGAAGGTGCCCGTGATTGGCGGAGACACCGTGGGGCGACCCTCCGGCCTCGGCCTGGGGATCACGGCCTTCGGGGCTGCCCGGCGCTGGCTGCTGCGCTCGGAACTCTGCGTGGGCGACCGGATCTATGCGGACCAACCCCTGGGGCGCAGCCTGCGGGGACTCCGGAAACTCCAGGCCGGGCAGCGCTGGGATCCCCTGCACCCCGATCCGGACCTGGCCGCCCACCTGGACCCGAGGCCGAACCTGGGGCTGGGGCCTCGGCTGGCGGAAATTCCCGAGGTGCACGCCTGCATCGATCTCTCGGACGGCCTCAGCAAGGATCTGCGGATGCTGGCGGAGGCCTCGGGGCTGAGCGTCCTGCTGGCCCCCGGCCTGGGGCCCGAGCAGCTCCATGGCGGCGAGGACTACGCCCGCTGTTTCTCCAGCAGCCTGGCCCAGGAGGAGCTGGAAGCGCGCCTCGGCCTCCCGCTGCTCTGTGTGGGAGAGGCCCTGGGGCGAAGGGAAGCGCCGCTCCTCATCTATGATGGAGGAAGGGCTCGTCCCCTCGAGGACCAGAGCTTCGACCACTTCGCCCCCAGGACCCCATGACCGTGATGACCGAGCACTGCCCCCCGGACCGCCCCTCGAAGCCGAGTCTCCGGACCCGGCTCAGGCTCCATCTCCTTCATCCGGAACTCACACCTCAGCGCGTGGCGCTCAGTTTTGGCCTCGGTTTTTCCATCTGCTGGAATCCGCTGCTGGGAATCCACACGGCTCTGGCGCTGGGCCTCTGCCTGCTGTTCCGGGGAGTCCACCGCCCCCTGATCCTCATCGCGGCCTTCCTCAACAACCCCTGGACGATGGTGCCCATCGCCACCCTCAGCACCTATTTCGGGAACCTGCTCCTGGGGCGCGGTTTCAACCTCGATCTCACCGGGATCCACTGGCGGGAGATCGGGCTGCGGAGCTTCGCCAATCGCGAAGGCTTCCAGGCCATGCTGGGCATGCTGAAACCGATCCTCGTGCCCTATCTGCTGGGGGGCGCCGTGCTCAGCCTCCTCGCCCTGCCCATCGGCTACGTCACCGTCCTGGCCCTCACCCGTCGGCTCCGGCGCCTGCATCTGCATTTGCCCCATGTGCATCTGCCTCATTTCCATCCTGACGAACCCAAACCCTAGGAGATCTCCATGGATATGCGTTTCCTGATGAAGCAGGCCCAGGCCATGCAGCAGAAGCTGGTGGATGCCCAGCAGAACCTCCGCGCCGAGGGCACCGCCGGCGGCGCCATGGTGAAGGTGACGCTCAATGGTGCCAAGGAACTGACCGCCATTTCCATTGCTCCAGAGGCCATGGATCCCGAGGATCCCAGCATGCTGGAGGATCTGATCCTGGCCGCCTTCAAGGACGCCCAGAAGAAGGCCGACGACGCCATGGCCCAGGCCACGGGCGGCATGACGGGCGGGATGAACATTCCCGGACTCAAGCTATGACGCAGGTGCAGCTCCCGGTAGCCGTCGACGAAGGAGGCGGCGTAGGGCAGCGCGAACCAGGCTCGACCGAAGGTCGAACTGGGGCGTGCTGCGTCCGGGAGTGCCCGATTGGAACCTTGACGCCTCGTGATGCCAGAAACGGCACTGGAACATCGCGATGAGGCTGCCTGCGCCCCTGGAGGCCGTGGTCGACGCCCTTCAGAAGCTGCCGGGGGTGGGTTCGAAGTCCGCCCAGCGCATGGCCCTCCATCTCCTCAAGGAGGGGCCACTGGCGATGGAGCACCTGGGCGAGCTGTTGAACCAGGCCGCGCGCAAGGTGGGTTTCTGCCAGGTCTGCGGCTCCTTCACGGACCGGCCCATCTGCCCGGTCTGCGAGGACCCTAAGCGGGATTCCGGGGTTCTGGTGGTGGTGGCCGAGGCCAGCAATGTGCTGACCTTCGAGCGCAGCGGGCATTTTCGCGGCCGCTATCACGTCCTGGGCGGACTGGTTTCTCCCCTCCGGGGCGTGGGACCGGACCAGCTCAAGATCCGGGAACTCCTCAGGCGGCTGGAGGACGGCCAGATCCGCGAGATCGTCCTGGCCACCAACCCCACCCTGGACGGCGAGGCCACCGCCAGCTGGCTGGCGCGGATCCTCGAGCCCCTGGGCCTGAAGATCACGCGGATCGGCCTGGGTTTGCCGATTGGTTCCGATCTGGAATACGCCGACGACCTGACCCTGGACCGGGCCCTGGAGGGGCGCCGACCGCTGTAGGGCCAGCCTTCATAGACGACGGATTCAGTCGCGATATTGTGCTAGAAGCGTGCGCACATCTCCTCCATGCGGCGCATTACGGCATTTCGAGCCGCGACAAGTCGGTCGGTGCAGGGGTCCGCTCCAGGCGCTTCGCGCCTTCCGCCTCCCTCCCAGTTTGGGCTTCTCGGCGCACCCCCTGCGGGGGCACCAAGCCTGTGCCGCGCCGGTTCCCCAGCTATCGCAGGCAGCACTGCAGCCTGCTCCCGCTCCCTTCGCTCGCGGAGCTGGGCCCCATGCCGCCCGCCTAATGGCGGTCGGCTACTCGAAATGCACGATCAGCCGAACACCACCTGGTTGCCGCCCCGCTGCTGGGCCTTGGTCAGGGCCGCCTCGGCGTTCTCGGTGAGGTCCATCAGCACATCGGCGCGCCCGGGCACCAGGCTCACCAGTCCCAGACTCAGGGTGACGATGGCAGCCGTCTCCGAATCTTCATGCGGAATGGCCATGGAATTGAGTTCGGCCCGGATCCGCTCCCCCACCGAGACGGCGCCGAGGGTGTCGGTCTCGGGCAGCAGGCAGGCGAAGACCCGGTCGCCATAGCGGCCCAGCACATCGCCGGCCCGCTGGATGCCATCGGTGAGGGCTGCGATCAGCCGCCGGAGGGTCTCGTCTCCGGCCGCCTTTCCGTGCCGTTCGCAGAAGGCCTCGAAATGATCGACCTCCATCAGGAGCAGGGCGATGGGGGTGCGATTGCGTGCGTTGCGCCGCCACTCGGAATCCAGGGCCTCGTCGAAGCGCTCACGGTTGGGAATGCCTGTCACCGCGTCCAGCCAGGTGAGCCTCTGGAGGATCTCCCGGAAGCGCCGGTTCTCCAGGTGGATCCTCAGCCTCGCCCTGGCGGAGGATGCGCGCACGGGCCTGGGCAGGAAGTCCACCGCACCCTGGCCGAGGCCCTTGGCTTCCATGGCTTCCTCTTCGGGGGTGCCCACCAGGATGACGGGCAGGAGCGCCGTGTCGGGGTTCGCCTTGAGGCGGGCGCAGGTCTCGAAGCCGTCCATGCCCGGCATCTGGGCGTCCAGGAGCACCAGATCCACCTCCTCGGCCCCCGCGATCCGGAGGGCTTCGGGGCCGCTGCCCGCCGAGAGGACTTCGTACTCATCCTCCAGGAGTTTTCCGAGGGCCAGGAGATCGGCTGGAATATCGTCCACGATCAGGATGCGGGGCTTCGGGGCACTCATCTCTTCCTCCTGCCATTCCCCCGGGAGCCTTGGAGCGCGAGGGAGGGGTCTCAGCGATTGTTCGGCTCATTGTAGTCCGGAGATGAATGAGGGCAGGTTTCCGCCCCGGAATCAGCCCTGGGGCTCGGGTTCAGCCTCCCCCCAGGGGCAGGGGGTCCCGACGCCCCAGCGGGACTGGTACCAGACCTTCTCGAGGCACAATCCGTGGGGGGGCGCCGTGAAGCCTGCCCTGGAGCGGTCCCGGGCCGCGAGAATCCCCGGGAGCGCCTCGCCCGGGATGCGCCCCTTGCCGATATCGACGAGGGTCCCGGCCATGATGCGGACCTGATGCATGAGGAAGCGGTTGCCCTCGAAGACCAGATCCACGGCGGTTCCGCGAGTCTCCACATCGACCCTGTAGATGAGGCGGACCGGGGTCTTCGCGGCGCACTCCTGGTGCCGGAAACTGGAGAAGTCGTGCTCTCCGAGGAGGGCCTTGGCAGCACTTGCCATGAGGTCCAGGTCCAGCGGCGCCTTGCCGAAGACGTGCCAGCGCTGATCGCGTTCGAAGGGATCCTCGGCGGGGCCCTCGTTGATGCGGTATACGTAGCGCTTGGCCAGGGCATGGTGGCGGGGCCAGAAGGCCTCGTCCACGCAGAGGACATCCATCACGCGCACATCCGGCGGGAGATGGGCGTTGATCGCGGCGAGCAGACGGTAGGGCTCCCAGGGGCGCGTCAAGCGGACGAGCACTCCCTGGGCCTTCGCATGCACCCCCGCATCCGTCCGGCCCGTGCCCTGGGGCATGGGCGCTTCAGGCTCGAAGGCCCGGAGGGCCTTCCAGAGCTCCTCCTGGACAC
Source organism: Holophagaceae bacterium (assembly GCA_043723905.1). GTDB lineage: Bacteria > Acidobacteriota > Holophagae > Holophagales > Holophagaceae > JAYREN01. Next base: position 9,968 of record JAYSNJ010000214.1, on the reverse strand, counting down.
TGCGGGCAGAGGTCTGGATCTGCCAGCCGTGGAATCGGGTGCCAATGTAGGCCAGTCGCAGGAAGAAGGGGCAGGGCATGCCTTCATTGTAAGGCTCCTGGGCTTCTCGTCGTGTCGAAGGGGGGCCGATCCGCCGGGGCGGGGCCTTGGGAACCCTGCCGGGTCCCGGGCTCCCGCCGTTCCTTAATATTCTGTTTTTCAAAGGCTTACGAGCCACTGAGAGGGGGTGTTTGGGGCCTGGGATGGGGGGGGAATCGGCCGAAACCGGGCCTTCCCTAAAAAAAAAAATCTGAAACCCTTGACGGCACTACTTCACAGACCTAACCTGCTGAGAGTTAAGTTCTCACCCAGCATTCACGGGGATTTCAAGAGTGCTCGCTCTTGAAAGTCAACAGCGGCGGACGTCTCGAAAGAGCGTCCAAGTCATTTCCATCTACCTGGGACTTAGTTCCCATTTCTGGAGGTTTTCATGAACAAGGCCGAGCTTATCGCCGCCATCGCCGAGAAGGCTGATATCAACAAGTCCAAGGCTGCGGCTGCCCTGGACACCCTGATCGCTTCCGTTGGCGCCGCCCTGCGCGCCGGCGACAAGGTCACCCTTGTCGGTTTTGGCACCTTCTCCGTCGTCGCTCGCGGACCCCGCACGGGCCGCAATCCCCGCGATGGCCAGAAGATCAAGATCGCCGCCAAGAAGGTCGCGAAGTTCAAGCCCGGCAAGAAGCTGGCTGATGACGTCAATGGCAAGGGCGCCAAGAAGAAGAAGTAGAATTCTTCAACACCCTTTAGAAAACGGTCCGCGCAAGCGGACCGTTTTTTATTGACGTTATTCAAGAAAACTCTCAAGAATCTGGAAATGCCAGCCAGGGCTGGGGCCCGCCCGAAGCCGTACCCTAAACCCTGGCCCGCCTGGAATCTGCTGGAACTCAATTCCAGGCCCCCGGGACCGATGAATACCTGTCAGAGCATTCCGACGGGATCCGGGGTTGCAGGAAGAAGGAGCAGGCATGAAGAAGCTGATCATCATGGGAGGAATCGGCCTGGTGCTGGCGGGCGTTCTGGGGGGCGGGGGCTACTTCGCCTGGAAGAAGTTCATCCGGAAACCGGTGGTCCAGCTCGATCCCCAGGCGGTGGAGGCCGCCAAGGCTGCGGCCGAGGCGAAGGCTTTGGAGGAGGAAGAGAATGCGCCGGTGGCCGAGGGGGGCGAAGGGGCCTCCGGGCCCGCCGTCATGGTCTACCCGAAGATCCTCAACCTGGACAAGAAGAACGCCTACCTCAAGGTGGAATTGCACATCATCTTCCGGGACCAGGAACTGGGGAAGGCCGCCACCAGCGACAAACCCACGCCTGAGGCCAGCGAGATCCGGGCGCTCCTACTGGAACTGCTCTCGGGCAAGACCCTGGAGGAGGCTTCGGACCTGGAAACCCGGGAATCGGTGCGCAAGGAGATCCTGGACAAGCTCAACGAGAAGTTTGCCCCCAAGCCGCTCAGGCCGGGCGAGAAGCCGGATCCCAAGCACAAGAAGTTCAGGAGGCCGATCAAGGATGTCCTGGTGGTGGACTGGGCCATCTCGGCCTGAGGCTAGACGCAGTGACTGGGCTCCGCCCGGGACACTACGTGGGGGTCAAAGGGGGGACATCGCGACCGCAGGGAGCAGGCGGTCCCCCCTTTCTAGAAAACGATCCGTGGCACGGGCGTTGCAATTCCAGCCCACCGCAGTCCATCCTTTGACCTTCGGGACCCGCCCGCGAGGACTCCTCACCTTGGCCAACAAGCGCAGTGACAAGCTCGAAATGGATCGCGTTCTCACCTTCGAGAACGTGATCACCGAACTCATGCCCTTCATCGACACGCCCTTCGCCCTGGAAATCCAGCTGGGCAAGACCCGGATGTCCATCCGGGAGCTGCTGGAACTGGACCTAGGCAGCATCGTGGAATTGAGGAAGAGCGCCGGTGAACCCATGGATGTGCTGAGCAAGGGCCGCGTGCTCATGCGGGGGGAAGTGACGGTGCTGGAGGATTCCCTGGGCCTTCGCATCGTGGAGATCGTGGATCCCAACAGGAAGGTGTGAGCCCGGATCGTGCATTTCGAGTAGCCGGCAGCCGACAGGCGGGCGGCGATATTGGGACCCACGAAGTGGGTCTTCGCCCGAAGGGCGAAGAGGAGCGGCGCGGCACAGGCTTGGTGCCCCCGAAGGGGGTGCGCCGAGAAGCCCAAACTGGGAGGGCGGATGCGGGTCGCGAAAGGCGCGCAGCGCCTGGAGCGGGGCCCCGCACCGACCGACTTGCCGCGGCTCGAAATGCCGTAATACGCTTCCCGTCTGAGACGAACCGGCTGAACCAAACGCAACATCCGGGGTGAGTTCGGGCAAGCCTGTGGCAACCTAGTCGGGATGCCCGCCGCCTTTGACTCTCCCTCTCTCGTCCCCGTGGCCCTCTGTCTGGGGGGCATGGACCCCTCTGCCGGAGCGGGCCTCCTGCGGGACGTCCTGACTCTTGCGAGTCTGGGTGTGCACCCCATGGCGATTAGCACTGCGGAGACCCTGCAGAATGGCCTCGCATGCCTGGAGATCGCAAGGCCTGCCCTGAGTCCTATCCTGCGCCTGGAATCGCTCCGGCCCCATCTCTGCGGCCTCTGGGGCGTCAAGCTGGGGCTTTGCGCGCTCCCGGTGGAGGAATTGTCGCTGCTCATGACCCGCCTGGATGAGCTCGACCCGCCCTTCTGCATCTGGGATCCCATCCAGGCCCCCACCTCCGGCGTGCCTCTGCACGATGCCCTGGCCCTGCGCCGCATGGCGCGGACCGTCCTGGGGAGCGGGAACTGGGTGGTCGCTCCCAACCGTCCCGAAGCGGCCGCCTTCGGGGACCTGCCTCCTGGGGCCGATCCCTGCCTCCTGGCCCAGGCCTTCCTGGATTCCGGGGCCCAGGCGGTGTGGCTCAAGGGGGGGCACGCCCAGGGCGAGGAAGTCGAGGACTTCTGGATCGAGGCCGGGGGGGCCCGAAGTCTCGGGGTGCATCCGCGCCTGGCGGGGGAGCGCCGGGGCACGGGTTGTGCGGTGGCGTCGGCCTGGCTGGGGTTCCGCCTCCAGGGCAGGGAGGGTTTCTCGGCCGCCCAGGATGCGTCCGCGTGGCTTCGGGATCACTGGGACCGGGCCTTCGCGCCGGGCGGTGCGGGTCGGCCGGTATTGGCGCCGGAGCCGGCATGAGAGTGCACGAGGGTCGGGGGTTCCTGCTGCGCACGGGCCAGGATGGGCCCTTCAAGGGCTGGCTCTCGCTGCGCCGCCTGGATGCCTGCGTCTGTGTGCGGGAGGCTCCCTGGACGGCCCTGCAGGCCCTGGAGATGGCGGCCCGCGCTTTCCCGGGCGGGCTGGCCCTCCTCTGGGACGCCCCCCTCGACTGGTTGGAGGGGCTGGCCCCCGAGGCCCGCCGGGCCTTCTTCGGGCTGCTGGCTCAGATGCCGGGCCTGGAGCTCCATCTGCGGGACGAGGGTTTTGCTCAATGGCTGGACGGGCCGATCCCAGGCTGGCTGCATGGCCCGGAGGCCCCCACCGGCCGGGCCGGACAGGCATGGCGCCAGGGCTGGTTCGGGTGGGTGCCGGAACAGGGGCCGGATTGGACCCTTCCGGGATTCGGCCGGGCGACGCCCGAAAATGCGGACGACAGCGAGTCTGCTTCTGGGAGCCTCTGGGGCGAACTGGTGCTGCCCCTGGGGGCCCTGGGCGAGGTGGGCGTGGAGGAACTCGCCATGCTCATGGGTGACGCCCAGGCGCGGCTGGAATGGGATTTCAGCCTGCGGCTCTCGGCCCGGGCGTGGCCCGAGGCCTTCCCCTTCCAGCGCCGCAAGGCGGGCTGGCGGGTGGCCCTGCTCGGAGGCCGGGAGTTCGAATTGGGGAGCGGGGCCTGGGACCTCGCCGCGGTCCAGCTCTCTGATCTGCTGGCGGGGCTCGGCGAGGCCCTTCGCTGCCCCGTCTGGGCGGGGAGTTGTCACGATTTCGAGCTCGCCGCCCGCCTCGGCCATCAGGCCATGCGCGAAGGCCTGCCCTGGCGGGCCGCCCTGCCCATGCCGCCCCTGGCCCCGCTCTTCTCTCCGGGCTTCGGCGGGGACCCCCGGGAGCCTTCCTCCCTGGAGGGACGGGCCCGCTTCCCGGCCCCTCTCGCGGGTCTCCTGGCCCATCCACCGGTGGTCTGCCTGAGGGTGCCCAGCGTCCCCCAGGAGGGGGCCGTGAGCGCCTTTCTCCGGGGTCTGGCCGGTCCTCCCGCCCTCCGCTGGCTCCCTCCGGAGCTGCCCCCTCCGGGGCCTTTCAGCTCGGAACGCCCCTGGCCCCAGGCCAGCGCCTTCCCGCCCCTGATGGATGTAACCCAGGCCCTTCAGCCGGGCCTCTTCGACGATCTGGAGTAGCCATGGACATGGTGGAAGGCAAGCTGGCCCAGGTGCCGGCCATCCTGCAGGAGACGGGCCTCGATGCCTGGCTGCTCTTCGCCCGGGAATCGCACACGGTCCGCGATCCCTGCTTCGATCTCGTCGTGGGCGGGGATGTCACTTGGCAGTCGGCCTTCCTGCTCACGAAGGAGGGCGACCGCATCGCCATCACGGGCAGCCTGGACCTCGCGGCCGTCAAGCTGAGGGGCCACTACGGGGAGCTGATCGGTTATGTGGGCGGCATCTCCGAGGAACTCCGCAAGACGTTATCCCGGCTGGATCCCAAGCGAGTCGCCATCAACTTCAGCCTGGATGACACCATGTCGGACGGGCTGACCCACGGCATGTACCTGACCCTGATGAAGGCCCTGGAAGGCACGCCCTACGGTTCTCGGCTCGAGTCCAGCGATCGGGTGGTCTCGGCCCTGCGGGGGCGCAAGTCTCCCGAGGAGCGCGAACGCATCCGCGCCGCCTGCTTTGACACCGTCGCCATCTTCGGGCGCCTGACGCCCCGCCTCCGCGCAGGGCTCACCGAAAAACAGGTGGCCCTGATGATCTGCGAAGAGATGGGCAAGGTGCCCGGCCTCACCCTGGCCTGGGATCCCGATCACTGTCCGGCGGTGTTCACGGGGCCCGAGAGTGCGGGCGCCCACGCGGGGCCGACGGATCGCGTCATCCAGCCGGGCCACATCATGAATGTGGACTTCGGCGTGAAGAAGGACGACTACTGCTCGGATCTCCAGCGCACCTGGTACTTCCTCCGGCCGGGAGAGACGGAGGCACCCGGTGTCGTGCAGCGGGGCTTCGACACCATCGTGGAGTCCATTCAGGCGAGCGCGGCCTTCCTGAAACCTGGCGTGACGGGGGGGCAGGTGGATTCCGTGGCCCGCACCTTCATCACGGAGCGCGGATACCCCGAGTACCCCCACGCTCTGGGGCATCAGATCGGACGCACGGCCCACGATGGCGCCGGGTTGCTCTGCCCCCGCTGGGAGCGCTACGGGGCGCTTCCCGATCTGCGCGTCGAGAAGGATCAGTGCTACACACTGGAGCCCCGCCTCACCGTCGAAGGGCATGGCATCGCCACCTGCGAAGAGATCGTGGCCGTCACCGGGGACGGCTGCGAGTGGCTGTCGAGGCCCCAGGACGAGCTCTACCTCGTGGGCTGAAAAGGAAGGGGCCCCGCTTTCACGGGGCCCCTCTGTCTGCCTGATTCGCTTGGTCTACAGATTGTTCCAGACCTTGCGCACCGTCTGCAGGGCGCCGGCGAGGCCCTCGTGGAGGGGCTTGATCTCCTCGGGGGTCCACTGAGCCTTCGGCTTGCGGACGAAGCTGGTCTTGTCCTGGCGGTTGTCGAAGCGGGCGGCGGGCAGATAGTAGACCTTGGTCTCATAGCGGTCGCCGACTTCGATGACGCGCTCCACCTTGACGGTGCCGGGCTTGTCGGACTGCTCCAGGAGCCAGGCCATGTCGTCGGTGCCGTAGTGGGCCAGCATCACTTCCATGGGCACGCTGTGGTTGAGGATACTGCCCTGGGCATTGGGCAGGCCGCGTTCGATGTTCTTGCGGCGGCTCTCGCCGGGGTCCACCCAGACGTAGAGGATGCAGCTCTTCTCGAGGATCTGAGGGGAGAGCTGCTGGAAGGCGCTCCAGTAGCCGTGGGGAGGGCAGATGGGGAAGGCGCTGCCATTGGGGCCACCCCGGGCGCATTCGATGACGATGGTCTTGCCCGTGCGGTCCTGGCTGCAGGTGGCGTTGAGCACCTCGAGTTCGTGGCGGGCCTCGACCTCGACGGCGGCGGCCACCTTCGCGCGGATGCCGTAGGGGATTTCGCTCATGGGTTCACTGAGGCCGACCTTGAGCCGGGCGGCGTCCAGGCGGTCCATGATCTGCTGGCCGGCGCTGACGGGATTGGAGGTGCGGCGGTTCACGAGGTTGTCGTAGTCCTCGTTGAGCAGTTCCATGAGCACGGCCCAGGTCCAGTCGTCCTGGAAGGGGCGGGTGGGGCCCTGGTAGAAGGCGCGCTTCCAGCCGTTGGCCACCATCTCCTCGTCGAGGCGATGCATGAGGTGGACGTAGGGGTAGTCGTCGAGCTGGACCGTGGGGCCCATGGCCATCTCCTGGACGCACTGTTCCGGAGTCAGGCTGGCCATGTAGGTGCGGGTCTCGGACTTGCCCGAGGCCGGCAGGGAGAAGAGCAGGACGGTGTCGAGGATCTGGGCTGTCATGAGTCCCTTTCGATAGGCGCAACCGTTCAGCTTGGCATGGGAGCCCGGGGGGCTACCAGTACAGAATTTTCCGCATGAGGAATAAAATTGTCTACAGGTGGACCATGAATGATTTCCTCCCTATTTGCGCGTACCCGAGCGCCGTGGACGGCTTTCTTTCGGCCCCTCCGAGGGCCGCAGCTGGTTCCCGCTATTCTGGAAGATCCCATGCGAGACCGCGAGCTCGTCCAGCGCGTGAAAGACGCAACCGATCTGGTGGCCCTGGTGGGCCAGGCGGTGAAGCTGCGCAAGCAGGGCTCGGCCTGGGTGGGGCTCTGCCCCTTCCATTCCGAGCGCAGCCCCAGCTTCCAGGTGGTGGGCGATCGCGGCTTCTACCACTGCTTCGGCTGCGCCAAGCACGGGGATGCCTTCACCTGGCTCCAGGAGCGGGAGGGGATGACCTTCCCCGAGGCGCTGGAGCAGCTGGCCGGCCAGGCGGGCATCGAGCTGCCCAAGGTGCGGGAACGCTCGGCTTCCGAGATGGATCTGGAGGAGCGGATGCGGGCCGCCCTGGATTCGGCCCAGGCCTACTACCAGGCCCGGCTCCGGGAATCGCCCAAGGCCCTGGACTACCTGAAGCAGCGCGGCATCCGGGAGGCCTTTGCCCGGGAGGCAGGCTTCGGGTTCGCCCCGGAGGGGTGGGAGAATCTCGTGGGCCATCTCCGCAAGGCGGGATTCTCCACGGAGCTCATTGAACAGACGGGGCTGGCGGGGCGCAGCGAGCGCGGGACCCTCATCGATTTCCTCCGCAACCGCCTCACCATCCCCATCCACGACGGGCGAGGGCGCCTCATCGCCTTCGGCGGCCGGGCCTTCGGCGATGACAAGCCGAAGTACCTGAACACCCGCGAGACGCCCCTCTTCAGCAAGGGCTCCGTGCTCTTCGGCTTCCAGCGGGCCAAGGGGGGCTTCAAGGACGGTGCGCTGGTGGTGGAGGGCTACTTCGATGTGCTGCAGCTCCACCAGGAGGGCGTGAACCAGGCCGTGGCCCCCCTGGGCACGGCGCTCACGGAAAACCACCTGCAGATGTTGCTGCGCTTCACCAAGCGCCTGGTGCTCTGCTTCGACGGGGACGCGGCGGGCATCAGGGCCATGGAGAAGGGGTTGCGGCTGGCCCTGCCCGCGGGATTCGACGTGAGGCTCCTGCTGCTGCCCCTGGGGGAGGACCCCGACACCTGGTGTCTCAAACTCGGGGCCGAGGCCTTCCGGGAGCTGGTGCGGAACGCGCCCGACTGGACGAGCTTCGTCATCAACCGGGCCCTCGAGGGCAAGGATGTACGGCGCATTCCCGACCGCATGGCCGTTCTCCGGGAGCTGGCGGAATTCCTGGGCTTCCTGCCCAACACCCCCGAGCGCCGGGAACTCTTCGCGAGCCTGTCCCATCAGCTCCAGATTCCCCTCTCGGAATTCGATCACGCGGTGAAGAGCCGGACCGCCCTGCCGGTGCGGGCTGCCGAGGAACCGTCCCCCAGCGGCGGGGCGGAAATCGACGATCTGCTCCGGCCCTTCCTGGCGCTCTGCATGGATCCCAACCTGCGCGCGAGGGTGGCCGAACTGCCCTTCGCGTGGTGGGAGAGCCTGGCCGGGGCCCCTCTGCTGCAGTGCCTGCTGGACGGCGAGGGCGAGGACGACCAGATTCCGGAAGGGGCCCTGGCCGCCATCCGCCACGCCCAGGCAGCCTGGGCCGCCAAGGACGAAGCGGAACTGGCGCCCGAAGGGGCCATCCAGAGGCTCGAAGCGGCCTATGTGCAGCGCGAGATCCAGGCCCTCAATCGCCAAACTCAGGATTCGGCGGCGATGGCCGATGCATCTCTGCAGAGGCAGCTGGAATCGCGGCTGGTCGGACTGCTTTCCCGCAAATCCGAACTCCAGAAACAGCAGCGCCGCCGACGCTTCGCCTCCCTTTGATTTCTAGCCCTTGCGGGATTTGGGAACCCTCCTATACTGAAAGGTTCCGGGCGCCTTTGGCAATATGGGATTACCTTGCCCTTCGGCCAGCTCCCGATTCCCACCCATGCAGTTTCCTTCCCTAGGATCGTCCGATCCGTGGCTCTTTGAGGTCTTGATGGTTCCCACCCCATCCCGTGACAGTTATTTCCAGCTCACGAAAGCGCTCATCTCGCTCGGTAGGACCCGCGGCTTCATTCTGGTGGACGAGCTCAACTCGTTCCTCCCGGAATCCGCATCCTCCCCCGCAGATGTCGAGAACGTCATCGGCATGTTCGCCAAGCTCGGCATGGGCGTGGGCGCCACCCAAGAGGAGGCCCTCGCCAACCGCGAGCTGATGGAGCCGGAGGCCGTGTTCTCCGAGGCTCCGGCCAAGTCGGACAAGGACTCCGAGGTCGATATCGATTCGCCCGACACGGACAAGTTCAACGATCCGGTGCGGATGTACCTGAAGGAGATGGGCACGGTGCCCCTCCTCAAGCGCGAAGACGAAGTCGAGATCGCCAAGCGCATCGAGGTGGGAGTCCGCCGCGTCATGCGCGCCCTCTCCCGCTCCCGCCTAGCCGTGAGCCTCCTCATCGATATCGGCAAGATGCTCAAGGAGAATCCCGGCAAGATCCGCGAAGTGGTGGGCCTCTCCGACGAGGTGGACGAGGATGAGGATGCCGAGAGCACCTCGGCCACCCAGCACGTGCATCATCAGTTCGAGAAGCTGCTCACCTACGAGCAGGCCCTTCAGGACCTCCTCGAGCTCAAGGCCAGCGGCAAGACCCTGCCCAAGAAGCGGAAGCTCGATCGCGAGATCCTCCTGGGCCGCGGCCGCGTGGCCCGCCAGGTGCGCCGTCTGGGCCTCAACAGCCTGGCCGTCACCCGCCTCATCGACAAGATCACCCAGAACCACAAGCAGGTTCGCGAAGGCGAACGGCGCCTCCGGGAACTGGCCGATCGCCTGAAGAATCCCGCCTTCGCCAGCCTGAAGGAGAAGTACGAGAAGGAGATCGGGCAGATCGAGGCCGAACTGGTCCGCTTCTTCGCCAAGTTCGAGACCAACACCGAGCGGTTCCACGAGGACTACGGTGTCCTCAAGGATGCCGAGAGCATCAGCCGCTCCGCCAAGGCCGAACTCATCGAGGCCAATCTCCGCCTCGTGGTCTCCATCGCCAAGCGCTACACCAACCGCGGCCTGCAGTTCCTGGACCTCATCCAGGAGGGCAACATCGGCCTCATGAAGGCCGTCGACAAGTTCGAGTACAGCCGCGGCTTCAAGTTCTCGACCTACGCCACCTGGTGGATCCGCCAGGCCATCACCCGCGCCATCGCGGACCAGGCCCGCACC
>JAYSNJ010000213.1:0-18270 GCA_043723905.1 Holophagaceae bacterium | reverse complement strand
GGAAACAGTTGCGCGAACAGATCGCCAAGGGGCACTGAAATTCAATGGATCCGCGGAAAGGGGGCTCCTGGGCCCCCTTTCACCTACAATGAATGCCATGGCAACGCCCGCTTCCCCTTCCTTTGACGATGGCCTCGACCGGCTCGAAGCCCTCGTTCAGCAACTCGAAGGGGGCGGCCTCAGCCTGGAGGACGCCCTGCGGCGCTTCGAAGAAGGCATCCAGCTAAGCAAGGAACTCCAGCAACAGCTCGCGGATGCCCACCGGAGGGTGGAAGTCCTGAAACAGAGCCTGGGGGGCGAATACCGAGCGGAGCCCCTGGAGGGAGAAAACGCGTGATCCTCGACTCCTCAACCCAGGTCCGACAGGATCTGGATCGCCTCGTACCCCTGCTGGAAACTCGGTTCCTGGACTCACTGCAAGACGGTGAGGCTCCCCGAGTCGCCGAAGCCATGCGCTACAGCCTGGAAGCCGGTGGCAAGCGCGTCCGCCCGGTGCTCTGCATGCTGGCCGCCGAATCCCTGGGAAGCCCACCCGAGATCGCCCTCTCCTGCGCCACCGCGCTGGAATACATCCACACCTACTCCCTCATCCACGACGATCTGCCCGCCATGGACGATGACGATCTGCGGCGGGGCAAACCCACCTCCCATGTGGCCTTTGGCGAGGGCCAGGCCATCCTGGCGGGCGATGGCCTGCTCACGGAAGCCTTTTCGGTGCTGGTCGGTGATGAAACCCTTCCGGCCGACCGCCGTCTCCTGGCCGCGCAGATCCTCGCGGAAGCCGCCGGATGGCGGGGCATGGTGGGCGGCCAGTCCCTGGACCTGGAGGGGGAGGAACGCACCCGCCGCGGACAGTCCTACGACCTGGACCACCTCAAGCTCATCCATCGGCTCAAGACCGGGGCTCTCCTGCGCGCCTCGCTCGAACTGGGCGGTGCGGCCGCCGGGGCTTCGCCCAGCCAGCGGGAAATCCTGCGCGAGGCCGGTGCGGCCCTCGGCCTGGCCTTCCAGATCCAGGATGACATCCTGGACACCACCAGCACCGCCGCACAGATGGGCAAGCGCGTGGGCAAGGACGAGGACAAGGGGAAGATCACCTATCCCCTGCTGCTCGGCCTGGACGGCGCTCGCGCGGCCCTCCTGGAGACCACGGAACGGGCCGTGGAGCATCTGAAGTCCCTTCCGAACCCTCGTTCCCTGGTGGCCTGGGCACGATTCTTGGCGGAGCGCAGGGCGTGAGTTCTCATCCTCTTCTTGATTCCCTTGCCGCACCCCAGCAGATTCGCCATTTCTCGCCCGGCCAGCTCCAGCAGCTCGCCGGCGAGGTGCGGGACTTCCTCATCGACTCCGTCAGCGAGACGGGGGGACATTTCAGTTCCAACCTGGGCGTCGTCGAACTCACGGTGGCCCTCTTCCACCACTTCGACTTCCTGGTGGACCGCATCGTGTGGGACGTGGGGCACCAGTCCTATCCCCACAAGATCCTCACGGGGCGCAAGAACCGCTTCCCCACCCTGCGCCAGCACGATGGGCTCTCGGGCTTCCTGAAGCGGGACGAGAGCCCCTACGACCACTTCGGAGCGGGACATGCGAGCACCAGCATCTCTGCGGCCCTGGGCATGGCCATGGCCAGGGATCTCCAGAAGCAGGACTTCACCAGCATCGCCGTCATCGGGGATGGTTCCATGACGGCCGGCATGGCCTTCGAGGGTCTCAACCAGGCCGGATACCTGGAGACCAAGAAGTTCCTGGTTATCCTCAACGACAATGACATGAGCATCAACCCCAACGTGGGTTCGCTCCAGGGCTACCTGAACCAGATGATCTCCGGCCAGTACTACAAGCGGTGGCGGGATCGCATCGAGGGCGCCATCAAGGCGATTCCCGTCCAGAGCGTGAGCCTCCGCCTGGCCAAGGCCGCCAAGTGGAGCGAGGAATCCTTCAAGCGGATCGCCGTGCCAGGGCTTCTCTTCGAGGATCTCGGTTTCTGCTACATGGGGCCCGTGAAGGGCCATGATGTGGGTGGCCTCGTGAAGGCCCTCGCCGAGGCCAAGGAGCGGATGAAGGAGGGCCCCGTCCTCCTTCATGTGCAGACCCAGAAGGGCTACGGCTACAAGCCCGCCGAGAAGGACCCCATGAAGTGGCACGGCGTCACGGCCTTCGACGCCGAGGCCGGGGAGATGATCAAGGCAGACCCCTCCAAGCCCGTGGCCCCCTCCTACACCCAGGTCTTCGGTTCCACCCTGGTGGAACTGGCCCGCCAGGACGACAAGATCGTGGGCATCACCGCGGCGATGCTCGATGGCACCGGTCTGAATCTTCTCCAGGAGGCCTTCCCCGAACGCTGCTTCGACGTGGGCATCGCCGAGCAGCATGCGGTCACCTTCGCGGCGGGCCTCGCGGTCCAGGGCATGCGCCCGATATGCGCCATCTACAGCACCTTCCTCCAGCGGGGCTTCGACCAGGTGCTCCACGATGTGTGCCTCCAAAACCTGCCGGTCACCTTCGCCCTGGACCGGGCCGGCATCGTCGGCGCCGACGGCCCCACCCACCACGGGCTCTACGATCTCGCCTACCTCCGCTGCATGCCCAACATGACCCTCATGGCCCCCAAGGACGAAAACGAGCTGAGGCGGATGCTGCTGACGGCCCTCTACTCCAATGGACCCGCCGCCCTCCGCTACCCCCGCGGCAACGGGCAGGGGGTTCCCCTCGAGGATCCCATCACCCCCCTGCCCATCGGGAAGGCCGAACTCCTCCGGGAGGGCACGGACCTCCTGATCGTCGCGCTCGGGAGCATGGTGCCCCCGGCCCAGGCCTTGGCCGCGCGCCTCCACCAGGAGGAGAACCTTTCCTGTGCCCTCATCAATGCCCGCTTCGTGAAGCCCCTGGACGAGGAGATGGTTCTCCATTGGGCCCGGCAGACCCCAGGTGTGGTCACCCTGGAGGAGGGCTGCGAACCCGGGGGTTTCGGTTCTGCCATCGCCGAAGCCCTGGGCCGGGCGGGCCTAGCCAAGCCCTGGCTGTGCTGTGCCGTCCCGGATCGGGTCGTGCACCACGGCGATTCCCGAAGGATCATGGACGATGAGGGCCTCAGCCCGGAAGCCCTCTTCCGGAGGATCACGGACTTCAGCAAAGGGCTCCAGGGCATGGCTTGAGGGGTTTTCCCCGGAAAGCGGTCATCCCTTCTTGCCCACCTGCCGACAATTGTATAAGGTCAGGTCACCAAGGTTTTTCTTAGTCGCCCTTGATCTCCCATCCTTGCCTGCAAGGAGAGCCCATGCACACCAGAACCGGCCTATCCGCACTGCTTGCCATGGCGCTGTCCACAGTTGTCCTCCAGGCCCAGGATTGGGACGGAGTCCGATCGGCCAAGGGCTGGACCCGTTTCGATGCGACAGGCGCTGCGACCTTCTACGACGCCCCCATGAAGCAGCTGATCACCTGGATGAAGGACGGCGGAGTCATCGCCAAGGTGGATCTCGGGAAGGCCGAGATGGTGCCTGAACGCTGGGTCGTCGATGACGAGTACATCTGGATCATGGCCGGGACGACCCTCAAGCAGATCAGCAAGGCCGGCCAGGTCCTGCGCACCACGAGCCTGCCCGCCGAAGTCGCCGATGCGGACTTCCTGCCCCCCAACGGCATCGCCATCTCCTACCGGACACTCAGCCCCTTCATCGAGAGGAGGGACATCAAGAACGGTTCGGTGGTATGGACCTTCGGCAGCAAGCCCAAGAAGGGGGAAATCACCTCCCGGGTGCTGCATCGCATTCTCCGGAACGACGAGATGAATCTGCTCCTGGTCAGCAAGGAGGAGCTGTTGGCCACCCTCCTGGACGGGAAGAAGGGCACGCCCCTGGGCCAGGCGGTCTTCACCTATCGCGACGCGGCACCGCCGAAGATCTCCCTGGGCGAGAGGGATCGCGGGGCGACCACCTGGTGGTGGGGCAAGGGGATCGCGTTCAGCGCCCTGCCGGCTTCATCTGTGCCGGGCCTGGAACAGAAGGGGCTGGTTCTCGCCCGGATGGACTTCGCGGCCTCGACCCTCGAGTTTCTCCCCACCGGCGTGACGGAGGACTTCGCCCTCGCCGGGATCACCGAAGACCGCGCCGCCCTCATCGCTCCCAACGGGGGACTCGTCTTCGTGCCGGTCAAATAGTCCAGCTTCGAATCCCATCGGGCACTCCCGGACGTCGAGGGGCCCAGTCCGCCCGAAAAGGCGATCCTGGTTCCCGCCACTCTACGCCGCCGCCTTGGGCCATGTCGCACCCCCTTCGGGGGCAGGCTGCCGGGGGATGCACCATCAGGCCGAGGCGAAGACCTGTCGGATATCAGCCATAAGGCGAGTCAGTTCCTCTTCCGTGAGATCCAGGGGCACCTGCTGCTTCACTTCGTCCTTGCGATAGAAGGCGATGCGCTTGAGGACCAGCTTGTCCCGGCCGATGGAGATTTCGTTGAACTGGATCTGGGTGTCGTCCTTGTAGGGAGGCAGGCTGCGGATCTGGATGTACATCCCCCGCCGGTCGTGGTCCACGATCTCCAGCTGCTCCCGGAGATAGTTGACCTGCTGAGTGAAACGCTCGGCCTTGGAACGCAGCTTCGCGAAACTCTGCTTCTTGCCGGGCTGATGCTCGAGGCTGAGGTGCCCCACCTCGACCTGCAGGCCCTGTCTCCGAACGGCCCCCTGAACCCTCCCGTTCCGGGCCGGATCGCCGTCCTGGAAGAGTTCGAAGCCCTGGAAGTCCCCGGGAAGGCTGGTATCGTCGTAGCGCTTGGCCTTCCTGGACATCTTCATGGCACCCCTTCACTGCACACATCAAACAGGAAATTTATTCCTCTTTATCGGGGATCTTCTTGAAAAAATAAAGTCATATTTCCACCTTAGGCCAGAGATGCCGTGAATGTTAGGCAATTCCTCCCGGTTGTCGAGGTTCGGTCCTGGATTCCTCCAGGGGCGGGGCCGAGGCGGCTCATTCCGGGCGAATGGCCTTGGGCCATCTGACCTTATAGACCATTCGATCCAGGCTCCTGGAGAAAGGCGTCCAATTCCCGTTCCCCGCCTCTTCCCTGATGGACCGGAACATGCCTTCCAGCTTCCCGTCCAGGTCGTCCAGGTAGTGCAACAGAAGGGCCTCTGGAGTCTTGGGGAGCACCGGAGAGCCGAATTCGAGCCGACCGTGGTGGGCAAGAACGATGTGCAGGATCTGCATCCTGAGTTCGTCGGGGAAATGAGGTATTTTAGCCATCTCGCGGGAGATCCACTCCGCTTCCAGGGAGATGTGGCCGATCAGGTTGCCCGCGTCGGAGTACCCGAAGCTGCGCAGGTACGTGAGCTCAGCGGTCTTCCCGAGGTCGTGGAGGAAGACGCCCGCCAGCACGAGATCCCGGTTCAGGTCCGGATAGTGTTCGCAGGCCCGCTCCGCCATGCCCGCCACGGAGAGCGTGTGTTCCAGCAGCCCGCCCAGGTAGACGTGATGGAGGCTCTTCGCGGCCGGGGCCCTGGCGAAATCCGCCCTCAGCTTCGGGTTCTCGACCAGGAGTCCCCGGAGCAGGCTGCGGATCCAGGGGTCACCGATGGAGGCGACCAGGCCGTCCAGCTCGGCCAGCATCTCCTCGATGGGCCGCTGGCTCATGGGGAAGAAGCGGGAGAGATCCCCCACCTCGGCATCCTCTGCGAAACGGACCTTCTCCAGCCGGAACTGCTTGCGCCCCTGGAACTCCTCGACCTTGGCCTTGACCTTCAGGAACACGTCCGGAACGATGGCCTCGAAATCGCCCTCCACGGCCCGCAGATCCCACAGGAAACCCTTCAGGTCCGCGCTGGCATCCGCGAGCTTCACCTCGAGGTACTCCCCACCGCTGCGACTGGTCTTGTACGCAGCTTCCGTCGCCAGCAGAAAACCGACGAAGACGTCTCCGGCCTGAAGGTCCCGGATCTGGGCTTGTTCGGACACGGGATCTCCTCAGGATGGGATCAGTGATCCGAAGGGCGCTTGGGGCGGGGAGCCGTGGGGTCCTCGAGGGGGCCCTCATCGAAGGACATGCGCTTCTCCTCGAGGACCTCCACGAAGGACCACTGGTCCGACTTGGAGACGCTGGCTTCGGGAAGCCCCAGGATTCTGACCTTCAGGAGTCTGTTGAAGACCGGGAAATCCAGCTGGTCTCCTGCCTTCACCTCGAAGCTGGCCTTCCGGGGGTTGCCGTTCACGCGCACCATGCCCTCATCGCAGAGTTCCCGCGCCATTTCGCGGCGCTTCAGCAGATGGGTCTTCTTGAGAAAGATGTCCAGACGCACGCTTATCCCTTCAGGATCGTTTCCTTGGGCACCAGGTAGCGGATATTGGCCCGCACCCGGAGTCCCTGCAGGTAGTTCTGGATCGCGTTTTGCGCCTTGGGCTCCTGGAGCTTCTGGAGGATCGCAGGCTTCACCTCGGCGAAGGGCTTCACCACATCATCCTCGGCCGCGATGAGCTGGATCAGGTAGATGTCCTTGTCCGTCTCGATGGGCGCGGAAACCTGATCGGGCTTCAGGGCCAGCGCGGCCTGTTCGAGGGAGGCCCGCATCAGCCCCTTCCCGATCCAGCCTAGATCACCTCCGGTGGACTTGCTCGGGCTGGCGGAGTGCTCCTTGACCAGCTCCTCGAAGCTCTTGCCCCCCTTGAGGGCCTTCTGGATCTCCTCAGCCTTGGCCTTGGCGGCCGCCTGGTCCTCGGCCGTGGCGCCTCGGGGCAGCACCAGCTCCCGGATCCGGAAGCGGCTGGGCATCTTGTACTCGTCCCGGTGATCCTCGTACCAGGCTCGCAGTTCCTGGTCCTCGATGGCGATCTTCGAGTAGACATCCCTGCGCAGGACTTCCTGCTGGGTCATCTGCTGCTTCTGCTGCTTGATCCAGTCCGGCAGGCCAATGCCCACACTGCCCTTGAGGGCCTTCTCGAAATCCGCATCCGTGGCGAAGTTGTACTGCTTCTTCATGTCCTCCACATAGGAGCGCATGTAGTCATCGGAGATGACGATCCCGGCCTCGGGGGCCTTGTCCTGGAGGATGAAGGCATCAATGAGACCCTGCAGCGTCTTCTCCCGGGCCTCCCGCAGCTTCTCGTCCAGCTGCTTGCCGGAGAACTGGCGGTAGAGAGCCGCCGTGTCCTGCTCCACCGCCTGCTGGAAGGCCCGGCGGGTGATGATATGGCTGTCCACCACCACCAGGATCTCCTCGCGGACATCGGCGGCGCTGAGGGCCAGGACGGGCAGGGCCGCGAGCAGAAGCCTCCTCATTTCTTCGCCCCGGTCTTCTTGGTGGACTTGCCCTGAGCCTGGGCGGACTTCGGAGCCTCGCCCTCTGTGAAGCCCACCTCCTTCTTCAGCCCCATCACGTAGGCCTGGAAGACTTCCTCCTGCCTGGCCGCCTGGGCCTTCTGCTGCACCTTCTCCTTCACCTTTTCGAAGGGCGGCATCTCCGCGGCCACGCGCTTCTCCACCTGGATCAGGTGGAAGCCGTACTTCGTCTTCACGGGCTCGCCCACCTTGGCGAGTTCCTGCTTCTGGACGGCCTCCTCGAATTCGGGCACGAAGGAGCCCTTCGCAATGTTCTCGTAGAGGCCGCCCTTCTCCTTGCTGCCGGGATCATCGGAGAATTCCTTGGCCACGGCCTCCCAGCCCTTCCCCTCGGCCAGAGCCTTGGAAGCCAGCCCCACCCGGACCTTGGCCTCCTCCTCCGTCAGTCCCTTGGCGTCCTTGGGGGCGTCGGGGGCCTTGGTGCTCACCAGGATGTGGCGGGCATTGAAGGATTCGGGGACCTTGAACTGTTCCGGATGCTTGTCGTAGTAGGCCTTCACCTCGGCCTCATTGACGGCGAGCTTGGCCTGGAGGGCCTCGCCATCCCGCTGGAGGAGCTCCTGCACGAGGATCTGCATCTCCATGAGATCCATCTTCCGGCGGAAGTCGGGCTGCTTGTCCAGGCCCTGCTTGCGCGCCGCGGCCTGCATCACCTTCGTGTCCAGGAACTGCTTCCGGTAGGGGTCCTTGGCGCCCTGCACCATGCCCACCTGCATGCGCTGCTGGGGGTTGAGGGCCAGGGAGAGGAAGAGCTCGAAATCGGATTCGCGAATGGGCCGACCGGCCACGCTGGCCAGGACCTTGTCCTCCTTGGGGGCCTCGACCCTTGGGGCGGGCTTCCTGGATTCGAGGGCAGGCGCGGGTGCCTGGGTCTTGGTGGCCTCGGGGGCGGGGGTCTGGGCGACCAGGAAGGCCGCGGTCAGTGTGATCAGCGTGGTGCGGAGCATGGATTTCCTCGTGGGTGTTGGTTAGTTGCGGCGGCCGCCGAGCAGGCGCATGAGGGAGAGCAGGATGTTGTAGAGGCTGACGAAGAGGGAGAGGGCGAAGCCTGCGGGATCGCTCAGGTCCTCCGAACGGAGCATCTTCGAGGTGTCATAGAGGATCTTGGCGGAGCAGGCGATGACCGCCACGCCCGCCGCCATGAGGCTGAGGGCTTCGATGTGGAAGATCGCCCCGATGAGCATGCCGAAAAACATGATGCCGATGCCGATGGCCACGAAACTGCGGAGGAAGCTGAAGTCCTTCTTGCTGACGAAGGCGATGACCGTGAGCAGCAGAAAGTCGGCAGCCGTCATCCCGAAGGCGGCCACCACGGTGCCCAGACCCGCGGTCTGGACCGTCGCCAAGCTCACGATGCCGATGATCACGCCACTGGTAAAGGTGAAGACACCATAGGCCACCTTGTTGAGCGGTTTGCGGCGGCTCACCGCGCTGGCCCAGATCAGGGCACCGAACTGCGCCCCAAAGAGCACCCAAGGGAAGAAACGGCCCGTAAGGGGGTACAGAACCGCGGCGATGGGGAGGGAGGCGACTGCTCCGATCCCCGCCACGACGAAGCCGCCCATCAGCCAAAGGTAGACGCTGCGAAGGAAGGCGACGCGATCCTCGACGCCGGAGCGTCCCGTGAGCGACCTGCCTTCGTATCCGTAGTCCATTTCATCCTCGAGCGCCCTGGAATGGGCGAACCTTGATCCTACCATCCACGTGCCCGTTGCCCGCCCGGTGGGCGCGGGGGCAGACTGGTCCTGGACTCCAATGGCGCCCCTGCCCGGAAGGTTCCCCGTGACCCCCCACCCCCTCCCCGATCCCTGGCACGCGCGACTGGAAAAGGCCGCTCAAGAAAGATCCCTTCTGGGCCGAGCCAGAGTCATCCACCCAGCCACGGGCCTCGACTTCTGTTCCAACGACTATCTGGGGCTCCGCAGGGATCCCCGCCTGGCGGAGGCCGCCGCCCGGGCGGCCCGGGACTGCGGTTCAGGCAGCGGGGCCGCCCGGCTTTTGCGGGGCACGACGCCCCTGCACGAAGAACTGGAGGGAGCCCTCGCCCAGTGGAAGAGCGCGGAGGCCTGCCTGCTCTTCAACACCGGCTACCAGTGCAACGCCACGGTCATCCCCGCCCTGTTGCAACCCGGCGACGCCGTCTTCTCCGATGCCCTCAACCATGCCTCTCTGGTGGACGGCTGCAGGGCGGCCAAGGCTCGGGGTGCGCATCTGGGTGTCTACGGCCACAAGGATCTGGACGATCTCGAGGGCCAGATTCTCCAGTGGCGAGCCCAGAGTCCGGACCAAGGCCTCATCCTCGTGCTCACGGACGCCATCTTCAGCATGGACGGGGACGCCGCCGATCTGCCCGGACTGCTGAGCCTCTGCGAGCGCCACCGGGCCCTCCTGATGGTGGACGAGGCCCATGCCAGCGGCCTCCTGGGCCCCACCGGCGCCGGGCTGGCTGAACTCCAGGGCGTGAAGGGCCGCATCCCCCTCCTCATGGGCACCCTCGGCAAGGCCCTGGGCTCCTTTGGGGCCTTCCTGGCCTGCGATGCGTCCCTGCGGGAGCACCTGGTGAACACCTGCCGGGGCTTCATCTTCTCCACGGCCCTGCCCCCGCCCTGCCTGGGAGCGGCGCTGGAGGCCCTGCGCGTCAATCAGGCCGAGCCCTGGCGGCGCGAGAAGGCCTTGACCCTGGCCGACCGCCTCCGGGGAGCCCTGGGCCAACCCGCCCAACCCTCGGCCATCGTTCCCCTCTGGGTGGGGGAGGACGGCACCGCCGTGCAGAAGGCCCTGGCCCTCCAGGCCCGGGGCTTCGATGTGCGCGCCGTGCGGCCCCCCACTGTCCCTGCAGGCAGCGCCCGCCTCAGGATCACCACGGGAGCCCACCTGGAGATCGGCCAGGTGGACGCCCTGATCGAGGCACTGGGGGAGCTCAATCTCCGGGGCTGAGTTGACGGCATCCGGGAAACCGGCGACTAATCAGGTGCGACCGTTCCTTGTTATGCCGGGGCCCATGGCCCAATCCCCGGATTCCGACCCCTGCCGCCGAGGGTAAACCCCATGGCCCTCACCCCCCAGTTCCCCCCCAGCCGCCCCACGGTGCTCGTCGTGGACGATTCCCGCGAGGCCTTGAACGGCCTGTGCAATCTCCTGAAGGCCGACTGCAACGCCCTGTTCGGCTTCAACGGACTGGAGGCCCTGGCCCTGGCCACCTCCGAATCGCCGGATCTCATCGTCCTCGATGTGGCCATGCCCGGCATGGACGGTTACGAAGTGCTGCGGAGACTGAAGGAGGAGCCCACCACCCAGCACATCCCGGTGATCTTCCTCACGGCTCCGGGGCCCAGCGTCAGCGAGGCCAGGGCCCTGGAGCTGGGGGCCATCGACTTCATCACCAAACCCTACGACCCCGCCATCCTCAAGGCCCGGATGCACAACCAGCTGGCCTACAAGCGGAGCCTGGAACTGGCCACAGCCCTTTCCCTGGGGGACGCGCTCACGGGCATCCCCAACCGGCGGAGCTTCGATGAGCAGCTGAACCAGGAATGGCAGCGAGGACTCCGCACCCAGAAACCCCTCTCCATGCTCCTCATGGACATCGACCACTTCAAACGCTTCAACGATGCCCTGGGCCATCCCGCTGGGGATGCCTGCCTCCAGGCCGTGGCCGCGGTGCTTAACGCCTCCCTGCACCGCACCATGGATTTCGTGGCCCGCTATGGAGGGGAGGAATTCGCCTGCATCCTCTCGGAGACGGGCGCCGAGGGTGCCCGGGACGTGGCGGAGCGCATCGAGGCCAGCTTGGCTTCCGCAGCCATCGCTCACCCAGATTCCCCTGTCTCCCCTCGGGTCACCTTGAGCATGGGCCTCGCCACCCTGCTGCCCGACCCGCAACATCTGCCCGTGGATCTGATCCTGGAGGCCGATCACCGCCTCTACGAGGCCAAGCGCCGTGGCCGGAACCGCATCCAGTCCGAAACCGCGCCGGCCCATTTCCAGGAAGCGTCGCCGAACCCCCCGCACATCCTGCTGGTGGAGGATGATCCCAGCCAGCGGAACATCCTGATGGAGCGCCTCACAGGCTTCCACATGGAAGTCACGTGGGTCCCGAACGTGGCCGAGGCCATGGTGAAACTGCTGGGGAGGCCGCCAGTTCTCATCCTGAGTGCGGGAAGCCTGGCTGAAAGCGATGGCTACGCCCTCTGCCAGTGGGCGAAGGAAACCGAGGCCCTGCGGGGGGTCCCCTTCGCCATCCTGGCCTCCCCCTGGGACAGGGCCGAGGAGCGCAGCCTGTCATCGGGCGCCGACGACTGGATTTCCAAGAACGAGGACGATGGCGTGTTCTGCGCGAGGATCCGGCTCCTGCTCGAACTGGGGGCCCTGCCGAGCCTCCACCGCGGCTCCCCCCACGGCGTGCGCTTCCTGCTGCTTTCCAAGGCGGGGCCCCTCCGCTCCAAGATGCTGGCCCTCCTTTCCCTGGAGGGGATCCGCACCACTCTGGCCGCCAACCCGGAAGAGGCCCTCTCCGCCCTCCGGAACGAGATCCCCGACGCCCTGATCCTGGATCTGGACCTTTCCGGCGAGGCGCCTGCGGAAGCCCTGGACCGCATGCGCGCCCTGTCTGGGTGCGACCGAATGCCCATCCTCGTGCTCGCGGACAAGAACCAGAGCCTCCTGGTGGAGGCCCTGGAATCCCGCATCCAGGATCGCCTCGAGACCCCTCTGGACCCCGAGGAATGCCGCCACCGGCTCAGGCTTCTCGCCCGCTATGCCTTCGCGAGAGGCCGGCAGGATGAGACTCGGAGCCGCACCCGAACTGCGCCATCCTGATTCCATGCTGGATTTCGAAGCCCTCCCCTCTCCCCTCTGGATCCTCGGCACCGATACCGGCGTGGGCAAGACCCATGTGGCCGCCCGCATCGCCCGGGAATGGGCCCGGACGGGGCCCGTGGTCTATCGCAAGCCCTTCCAGACGGGGGTAGCCACCGAGGAGGACGCGGAGGCGGATGCGCCCTTCGTGCGGGGCGCTGGCATCACGGTGGAGACGGGGATCGTGCTGCGGCACCCGCTGTCGCCCCTGGCCGCCGCGGAGCGGGAGGGTCGGCCCCTGGACCTGGAGGCCCTCGCCGCCTGGGTCCTGCGCCCCGTGCCCCGGGAGGCCCGGCTGCTGCTGGAACCCGCAGGGGGCGTGATGGTCCCCCTGGCGGCCCACGTGCACTTCCTGTCCTGGGCCACGGACCTCCAGATCCCCGGCGTCCTGGTGGCCCGGGGGGGGCTGGGCACGCTCAATCATGTGCTGCTCACCTGCGAGGCCCTGATGCTCAGGGGCTGGAGGATCCCCGCCGTGATCCTCAACCCCGGCGTGGATCAGAGCCATGACGCCGCGAAGTCCAACGCCGACCTTCTGCGGCGCTTCCTGCCCGTGCCCGTGTGGATCCTGGAGTGATGCCATGAGTCTGCTTCCCCCCGAGTGGCCCGAGCGCGTGGCCTTCGATCGCGCCCATGTGTGGCACCCCTTTACCCAGGAGAAGGAGCATGTGGCCGATCCTCCCGTGCCCGTGATCGGCGCCGAGGGGGTGGACTACCTGCTGGCGGATGGGCGCCGGGTGCTCGATGGCATCTCCTCCTGGTGGTGCAACGTCCACGGCCACGGTCACCCACGGCTGGTGGGGGCCCTGGAGCGCCAGGCGGGGAGGCTCGACCACATCATGTTCGCGGGCTTCACCCACGAGCCCGCCCTGGCCCTGGTGGCCCGGCTGAAACCCCGGCTGCCGGGGGCGCTCACCCGGGCCTTCTTCTCGGACAACGGCTCCACCGCTATCGAAGTGGCGCTGAAGATGGCCTTCCAGGCCCAGCTCCAGAAGGGCGAGACCCAGCGCGTCCGCTTCGGGGCCCTGCGGGACGGCTACCACGGGGACACCCTGGGCGCGGTGGGGGTGGGCGAACTGGACAACTGGCTGACGGGCATCTTCAAGCCCCTGCTGCTGGCCTGCGATCGGGTGGAAGTGCCCAAGGACCCCCGACGGGAGATCGACCCGGACCTCCGGGGCTGGGAAGAGAGCCTGGACGCGGCCCGGGCCGGAATCCGCGCCTTCTTCGAGGACCACGGGGAGCGCCTGGCGGCCTTCCTGGCCGAGCCCCTGGTGCAGGGTGCGGGGGGCATGCGCTTCTGGCCCCCGGAACTGCTCCAGGAGATTCGCCACCAGTGCGACCGCTTCGGCGTCTACCTGATCCTCGACGAGGTCATGACGGGTTTCGGCCGCACGGGCACCTTCCTGGCCCTGGACGCCTGCGGTGTGGTGCCGGATTTCCTCTGCCTCTCCAAGGGCCTCACCAACGGCATGCTGCCCCTCTCCATGACCTGGACCACGGAGGAGGTCTACGGCCGCTTCTGGGGCGAGGTCTCCGAAGGCAGGACCTTCTTCCATGGCCACACCTTCACCGCCAACCCCCTGGCCTGCTCGGTTGCCAACGCGAGCCTGACACTCTTCGATGAGGAGCCCGTCCTGGCCCGCGCCCAGGTGCTCGCCGCCGCTCTGCGGGAGGCCTGGACGGAGCTGGCCGGGCACCCGGCCCTCCGCCGCGCCCGCACCCTGGGCCCCATCGCCGCCGCCCAGATCGTGGACCCGGGCACGGGCAGGCCTCATCCCCCCGAGCAGCGCTTCGGCTGGAAATTCCACCGCCGGGCCCTGGATCACGGCCTGCTGGTGCGCCCCATGGGCGATTGCCTCTACCTCCTGCCCCCCCTGGCCACACCCCCGGAGCGGGTGCGGGAGGCGGTGAAAACCCTGGCCGAACTCCTTTCATAACGTAGAACGCCCCGGCCGAGGCCGGGGCGTTCTACGTTATGAATCTGGCTAGAACCAGACCTGGAAGGCCGCGACGACACTATCGCCGCCCTGCTCGCCGGTCTGCCCGGGGCGCGGAGCGAGGAAGTTCTTGCTGCGGAAGATGTAGTCCACCTTGATATTGGCCTTGCGGATGAGCTCTGGCTTGAAGGCGTAGGTGTAGCCCGCGGTGATCTCCTGGTACTTGGGCGTGTAGTCCACGGGAGCGCCGTTTACCAGGAGGGGCCCCGCGGCGGTCTCCGTGTAGGGGTTGAAGGTGGTGTACCACTTGCCGCCCTGGTTGAAGTCCATGAAGTCGTAGCGCAGGCGGAAGATGTGGTGGCCCGTGGTGTAGGCACCCGTCACCTGGTAGCCCAGGAATTTCTGGTCCAGGTGCTGGCGCTTGGCAGCGCCCGTGGCCGCCAGAAAGGCCGCGTTGCGGCGGCCCATGAGACCCGTGGCCACCTCGGCATCCCCGTGCCAGGGGCCGTGATTGAACACGTAGTAGGCGCCGTACGTGCTCGTCTTGTCTTTGTTGTCGTAGATGTCCTGAGGGCTGGGCGGCAGATTGGTAGCGGAGGGGGTGCCAAAGGAGGTCGGCAGCGTGTTGCCGGGCTTGTCAGCCGCATTCGTGGACCCCTGCTGCAGGTAGGCGCCGAACTTCTGGTCGTCCCCGAGGTTCAGGTCCAGTCGGGCCGTGATGTCCTTCTGGGCATTGTTATCGTTCTGTCGATCCGTGGAACCGTTGAAGTAGCCCAGGCCAGCGCGGCCTCCGAAGGTCTTGTCCCCGAATATGTAGGTACCCATCACGCCCCGGTCCCGGTAGTCGGAGGAGTAGCGGGCCACCTGGGCCCTATCCGTGAAGAGCAGATCCGCCGCGGCCACCATGGTGGCCTCGTATCCGATGGGCTTCAGCTGCCCGATCTTCACTTCGAACTTGGCGTTAGGCTTCCAGGTGATGAAGGCATCCAGAAGCAGGGGCGTCGCCTGATTGGGATCCAGCAGCAGATTGCCGCTGATCTCGTCCGTGATCTTGGCCGCCAGATAGATCTCCGCACGGCGGACACTGAAGCCGTTCTCGTTGTAAGGACTCGTGGCACTGGTGCCCTTCGTGCCGCCGAAGGCGTAGTAGGAGAGGGGCGCTGCGCTGTTTATCCGCAGGCTGTTGTCCATCATCTGGGTGTACCAGCTAATGAGGAGGGCGTTCACCTTCACATCCTGGGCCTGGGCTGTGGCGGCCCCCGCGGCCACCAGCGCCGCAACAAGGGCGAGACGGGATTTCTTCATGAGGACTCCTTGGTGGTGAGGAACAGGCCCCGAATGGTCTCCGGAGTCATGCAAACCCCGCAGACTAAAAGACGCTTTACTCGGAA
Source organism: Holophagaceae bacterium (assembly GCA_043723905.1). GTDB lineage: Bacteria > Acidobacteriota > Holophagae > Holophagales > Holophagaceae > JAYREN01. The sequence continues at coordinate 2,747 of JAYSNJ010000213.1, read as the reverse complement.
TCGTCTCGTACCGTGGCGAGGCGGTAAAGCTCCGAAGCCCCCCGGCCGAGATGGCGGGCCAAGGGCTTCACGGCCTCGCGCAGGGTCATGCCCCCTTCCCGGGCGGCCTCCAGGAAGCGCCAGGCCCATTCGGGCAGGTCCTCGCCCTCTATGCCTGCGGATACGTCCCCGACCACCCGCTTGGCCGCCGCCCCGGCGATCACCAGCACCATCTCCCCGCGATGCTCCGTGCCCAGCTGCGTGTGCACTTCGGCGGGCGTCCCCCGGTACCAGGTCTCGTGGAGCTTGGTGAGTTCCCGGCCCAGGGCGATCTCCCGGTCCGGCAGGATCTCCTCCATTTCGGAGAGCGTTTCGTTGATGCGATGGGGCGTCTCGAAGACCACCGTGGTCTCCTCCCGCCCCGCCAGCCTCTGGAGGAAGGTGCGCCGGGGTTCCCCGCGACTGGGCAGGTAGCCGAGGAAACTGAAGGCGTGATTGGGCAGGCCCGAGGCCACCACGGCCAGGGTGACGGCGGAAGGCCCGGGCAGCACCGTCACCTTGATGCCCGCCGCCCGCGCCAGTCGGGCCAGCTCGAAGCCCGGATCATTGACGCCGGGCATGCCCGCATCGGAGCAGTAGGCCACGGTCTCTCCACGGGCCAGGGCCTGGGTCACGGCCTCCACCGAACTCTCGGGCACGTGGTCGTCGAAGCGCACCAGGGGTTTTTCTATTTCCAGATGCTTGAGCAGGCCCCCGGTCCGCCGCGTGTCCTCGCAGGCCACACGGTCCGAGGCCTGGAGGGCCAACACGGCCCGCTGGGTGAGATCGCCGAGGTTCCCGATGGGCGTCGGCACCAGGATGAGATGTCCGGCCACGGTGGTACCTCCAGCTCCATTAAAGCACTGGGGGCGCCTCCCGGCGCCCCCCGCAATTCAGTAGCCCTCGCCTTCCGGCGCGGCCTTCACCTTGCCCCGGTGGATATGGAAGAGGTAGGCAAAGTAGACGAGCACGAGGGGGAAGCCGATCAGCCACCAGACGAGGCCGACGCGCAGGCCGTGGGGTTCCACGCTGGCGTTGAGGGCCGTGAGCGACCAGGCGGGATCCAGGGTGGAGCGCAGCATCACCGGGAACACACAGGCCGCCGTGGTGGCCAGGATCCCCAGGATGAAGGCCCCGGAGCCCAGGAAGGCCAGCAGATGCCACTTCCGGGAGAGGCCCAGGAAGACCAGGCCCAGCCCCGCCACGTAGACGACGAAGAAGAGCCAGGCCAGGGGCGCCTGGGAAAAGGCATCGAAGATGGCTGGGTTCACGGCCTTCGTCGCCAGGGTGGTGACGAGCCAGAGGGCCAGGGTCGTGAGCCAGAGGGGCATAGCCGCCTTCAGACAGCGCGCCTGCACGGGGCCTGCGGTCTTCCAGGCCAGGAAGAGGGCCCCGTGGGCGGCCATGACCACCAGGGCGAAGACGCCCACCAGCACGGTGTACCAGTCCAGGATGCCCACGGGGTTGGTGACCCGGAAGCTCGTGAACAGGGGGATATTGAAATAGCCCTGGGCGTCCAGGGGCACACCCCGGATGACATTGCCCAGCGCCGCCCCCAGGAGGACCGGCAGCAGGATGCTGCTCAGGGCGAAGGTGCCATCCCAGAAGGCCCGCCACAGGCCGTCCAGGACATGGCTCCGGAACTCGATGGAGATGCCCCGGAGCAGCAGCGTCCACAGCACCAGGAACATGGCCAGATAGAAGCCCGAGAACCCTGCGGCCAATACTTTCGGAAAGGCCAGGAACAGGGCCCCCCCCCCGGCGAGCAGCCAGACCTCGTTGCCATCCCAGAGGGGGCCGATGGCGCCGAGTACTTCCCGGCGTTCCTCGTTGGTCTTGGCGACGAAGAGGTGCAGGATGCCTGCGCCAAAATCGAAGCCGTCCATCACGACGTAGATCGCCACCATCACACTGACGAGCCAGAACCAGAGCATCTGCATGTTCATCTCCTCAATGCCCAGGTGTGACGGGATTAGTCGCGACGGGGCCGTGGGAGAGCTCGCGGCCGATCAGGAAGAAGAAGAGGAGACCCAGCACGAAGTAGAGTCCCGCGAAGCCAAGGGTCGTGAAGACCGTCTGCCCCGCATGCACCATGCTGCTGGCGCCATTGGCCGTGCGCATGACCCCATAGATGAGCCAGGGCTGGCGCCCCATCTCCGCCACCATCCAGCCCGCCGTATTGGCAATATAGGGAAAGGGGAAGGCGAGCATGAGGATCCAAAGCAGCCAGCGATTCCCTTCCAACTTGCGGCGCCAGATGAAGAGGGCCGCCAGGCCCATGAGGGCGATGAAGAGCGTGCCCAGCCCCACCATGATGTGGAAGCCGTAGTACAGCATCTCGATGCTCGTGGGCCACTGGTCCAAGGGAAATTCGTTCAGGCCCTTCACGTTGCTCGAAAAGGAGCCGTAGGCGATGAAGCTGAGGACTCCCGGCAGGCGGACCGGGTTATCCAGTTTGCGTTCCTGGACATTGGGCTGGCCGATGAAGTTCATGGCCGCGTGCGTCCCGCTCTCGAAGCGCCCCTCCATGGCCGCCAGGGTCACGGGCTGGTGCTTGGCCACGAGCTTGCCCTGGAGATCCCCGGTGGGGAAGGCCACCAGGAGGGCCGAGACCAGCCCCGCGAAGACGCCCACCCGGAGATTGCGCCTCGCGTGGTCGAGATGAACACCCTTGAGCGTCCAGTAGGCCCCGACAGCAGCTACCACGAAGGAGGCCGTCACGACGGCGC
>JAYSNJ010000212.1:0-41630 GCA_043723905.1 Holophagaceae bacterium | reverse complement strand
GGCCATGGAGCGGAATTCGGCCGTGAGGATGCGGATGTTGTCCACGATCTCGTCGATCTTCTGGCGACCGTTCTCGCCTCCGATGGACTGGTTGAGGGCGTAGGTGATGCCCTTCACGTCCGTGCCGATGGCGCCCAGGGTCTCCATCAGGTTATCGAGGCTGACGCCCGTTTTGCTGGGAATGGTACTGCCCGTGGGGAGGACTCCCTGAGGGGGTTTCCCGGGATCCAGATCCAGGTACTTCTCGCCCAGGATGCCGATGCTGTTGAGGGAGGCCACCGCCCCCCGGCTCACGGGGAACTTCTCGTCGACGCTGAAGACGATGACGGCATGGCCGTTCTCGACGCCGATTTCCTTCACGGTTCCGACCTTGACGCCCGCGATGAGCACATGGCCCTGGACGTTGAGTCCCGCCACCTGGGGGAATTCCGTGCGGAAGGTCCGCTCGCTGGGTTTCCCGAAGACCTCCAGCTTCTCGGTGCGCAAGATGAGCACGCCGAGAATCATGATGGTCCCGATGAAGAAGGCGCCGACTTTGCTTTCGAGTTTCATGGGGTATCCGGGAATGGGGGTCAGTCGATGTGGACAGGGTGATAGACGGTGCGTTCCAGGGCCCGCTTGGGAGGTGGAGGATCCTGAAGGAAGGGGCCGTCGGCATCCCCCCGGAGGAACTGCTGAACCACCGGGTGCGGGTTGACCTTGAAGGTGTCCGGGGGCTCGCAGGCGATGCATTCGCCACGGAATATCAGGGCGATGCGGTCCGCGATCTCGAAGGCGCTCTTGAGGTCGTGGGTGACGGTGATGCTCGTCATGCCCAGCTCCGCCTTCAGGTCCAGGATGATGCGCCCGATCACGTCGGTCATCACCGGGTCCAGACCCGTGGTGGGCTCGTCGAAGAGGAGGATCTTGGGCTTGAGGGCGATGGCCCGGGCGAATCCCACCCTGCGTTTCATGCCGCCGGAGAGTTCCGAAGGCTTCAGCTTGTTGGTGCCCTTGAGTCCCACCATGTTGAGGCACTCGTCCACGCGGTCGATGATCTCGCCCCTGGTCATGGGCGTATGGCGCTTCAGGGCGAAGCCCACGTTCTCTTCCACCGTCATGGAATCGAAGAGGGCCGCCATCTGGAAACACATGCCGATCTTCTGGCGCACCTCGAAGAGCTCGTCCCGGTCGAGCTGCTGGATGATCTTGCCTTCTACTGCCACATGGCCCGCGTCCGGCGTCAGCAGGCCCATGATGTTGCGCAGGAGCACGGTCTTGCCCGTGCCGGAGCCGCCCATCACGCAAAGGCTTTCGCCCTCCTGGACCTGGAGGTTCACGTTCGAGAGCACCACCTTGGGGCCGAAGGCCTTGGAGAGATTGACGACATCGATGACGGGTTCCATGGGCATGTTTCCGGGGGCCTCAGACGAGCAGCAGCTTGGTGAGGAAGAAATCCGCGATCAAGATCCAGAGGCTGCTCGTCACGACACTGCTGGTGGGGGCGTTGCCCACCCCTTCGGCGCCCCCCTGGGTGCGATAGCCCCGCCAGCACCCCACCAGGGCGATGATGATGCCGAAGACGAGGGCCTTGTAGAGGGCGATGCGGATATCCCGGAAGGCCAGGAGCTTGTAGAAATCGTTGGCATAGACGAAGGCGCTCTGGCCCTCCACGCCCACCAGCAGGAGGTAGCCGCCCCAGTAGCCCACGTAGATGCTCAGGCCCACCAGCAGCGGCAGCATGACGGCCGCCGCCAGGAGCCTGGGCACGAAGAGGTAGTGGATGGGATCCGTGGCCAGGCATTCCAGGGCGTCGATCTGCTCGGTCACCTGCATGGTGCCCAGTTCCGCGGCCATGGCGCTGCCCACGCGGCCCGCCATCATCAGGCCCGTGATGACCGGTCCCAGTTCGCGCACGATGGCCAGGCCATTGACCTGGGAGGCGAGCCCTTCGGCCTGGAACTGCTTGAAGCCGTAGGCCAGCTGCACCGCGAACACCATGCTGACAGCCAGGGACGTCAGCATGATGACGGGAATGCTGTTCACGCCCACGGACTGGAACTGGTGCATGAGGCTCGCCCCGTCGAAGGGGCGCCGGAAGATGGCGCGAAAGGCCCGCCCGGAAACGACGGCGAAGTCCCCGGCCTGGTCGAGGAACCGGAGAAGGGGAGTGCCGAGGCGTTCGAGCAGGGAATTCAACATGGAGCTTCCGGGAAGAGAGCGGCCAAACACCTAGACTAACCCATGCCGGCCTTCTGCCTGTCCCGCAATCGCTGGGCGGCTCCCTCCCGGGTGACCTGGGGGCTGCGCGAGAGGGCGAGGGCATCGGGGGGCACGTCCTGGGTGATGGTGCTGCCCGCGCCGATGAGGCAGCCGTCGCCCAGGCTCACCGGCGCGACGAGTTGGCAGTCCGAGCCCACGAAGACATCCTTGCCGATGAGGGTTCGGTGCTTATGGAACCCATCGTAGTTACAGGTGATGAGGCCCGCGCCGATGTTGGTGCGCTCCCCCACTTCGCAATCGCCCAGGTAGCTCAGGTGGTTGGCCTTGGCGCCGGCATGGAGATGGGCCTTCTTGGTCTCGACGAAGTTGCCCACATGGACCCTCTCGTCCAGGCGCGTGCCCTCCCGGAGGTGGGCGAAGGGGCCGACCTTGGCGTTGGCCCCCACCACGAAATCCCGGCCCACGCAGTAGGGGCGCACTTCGGCGCTTGCCCCGATCCGGCAATCCTGGAAGACGCACCCTTGGCCCAGGCGGGCACCTGCCTCCACAGTGATCTGCCCCTCGAGGCGCAGATCGGGTTCGAGCAGGACATCCGGGGCGAGTTCGACCCGGGGGCCGACGATCGTGGTCTCGGGGTCGAGGAAGGTGACCCCTGCCTCCATCCACCGGTCGTTGATGCGGCGCCTTGCGAGCAGCTGCAGCTGGGCCTGATCGGCCCGGGAGTTCATGCCCAGCAGTTCCGTCGGATCCGAGAGCTCCACCCGCACGGGCACGGAGGCGGCCACGGCCACCACCGCGTCGGTGAGGTAGTACTCCCCCTGGGCATTCTCCTTGGAAAGCCCGGCCAGCGCAGGCTTCAGCTCCCGCCAGGGAAGGGCGTAGGCTCCCCCGTTCACCCGGCGGATGGCCAGGACCTCGGGGGAGGCGTCCTTCTTCTCCACGATGCCTCGCAGGGTGCCATCCGGGTTCTCGAGCACCCGGCCGTAGCCTGCGGGGTCGTCCAGATCCATGGCCAGCATGGCCGAATCCTGGGCGGCGAGCCGGGCGACGCTCTCCCTGCTGAGGAGAGGCACGTCTCCGCAGAGGATGACCACGCGTTGGGGGGCGAGGCGATCGAGTTCGGGTACCGCCTGCTGCACGGCGTGCCCGGTGCCGAGAGGCTCACATTGATCGACCGTGTGGACGGGGCAGGGCAGCAGGCCCTGCTTCTCCCATTCGGCCAGGGCCTTCTCCACCTGGTCTCTGCCGTGATGCAGCACGAGCACGGCAGAAGCGATCCCGGAGGGCAGCGATCTCAGGACCCAGAGGAGGGAAGGATCGCCGAGCACGGGATGGAGGACCTTCGGCAGGGAGGACTTCATGCGCTTTCCCAGGCCCGCCGCGAGAATTACCGCCACTGTCGACATCGAACCTCCAGGGTCATCATCTCGGCAATCCGGGGTCGGTGACTTCGGCCTGCCAGGGCTCCTGCCTGGCCCGTCCGGCCAGGCGCACGGCCAGGGCGGTGGCCTCGAGGAAGTTGGTGGGATCGGCGATCCAGCGACCGGCCTTGTCGAAGGCGGTGCCGTGGTCGGGGGAGGTGCGGATGAAGGGCAGGCCCAGGGTCAGGTTGACCGCCCGGGTGGGCTCCAGGACCTTCAGGGGGATCAGCCCCTGGTCGTGGTAGAGGGCCACCACCAGGTCGAACTCCCTCCGGGCGGCCCTCTGGAAGAGGGTATCGGCGGGCAGGGGACCGAAAAATCGGGGCGAAGGGTGGCTGGGCGGGGTCTCGGCCTCGGACCCCCGGGAGACGACCTCCAGGTTCTGCTGGGTGCGAAGCGCGGAGAACCTGGCCTGCCCCTTGGCCGGGAAGACTTCCCATCCGGAGGGCACGGGGCCGGGGGCGAAGGGGGAGGCCAGCTCCGCGAAGGGACCCACCGAGGGCCCTCCGCCGAAATCCAGGAAGGAGGCCTCGGCCATGGTCAGCGCCTCCCCCAGGAGGGTTTCCTCCTCGCCGAATGCGCCGCCTTCGCCTCCATGGGGGTTGAGGGCGCAGAGGGCGACCCGCAGATCGAGCCTTCCTGTGAGCTGGATGAACCGGTCTGCAGCGAAGGAGAGCGTCTCCGCCACGGCCTCCGCATTGAGCTCCTCCACCACCGAACGCAGGCTCTGGTGCACCGTGTGGAGCACCACGGAGAGGCTCGGACTCACGAAGGCCATGCGTGTGATGGGTGATCCCGAGAGCTCCTGGAGGTATTCCGTGTGACCGGGAATCGCGTAGCCCGCCAGGTGGGCCGCATGCTTGGAGAGGGGCAGGGTGACCAGGGCATCGGCGGCGCCGTCCATGACCAGGTGGGCCCCCACGCGCACCGCCTCCACGGCGCAGCGGCCGGAGGCCGGGGAACCCTGGCCGAGAGAGAGTTGCCCGGCCTGGATTTCCGGTGTGGGATCGATCCATCGTGCCGAACCCGTGAGGGCATGCTCCAGGTCTTTCCAGGCGGGCTGGGAATTGGTCTGGAACAGGTAGCACTGGGCCCCGGGAACCTCGGGGCCCTCGGCGGGAGCGGGCAGGAATCGCCAGAAGACGGGCCCCGAAGGGCCGCTGCCCTGGGAAAGGAGGTCCATGCCGGCCCTGGCCCCGACGATCACGATGTCGGCCCAGCGGTTGATGGCCTGGACGGTGCGGGCCAGGAGCTCCGGCCCGATCCCACAGGGATCTCCAAGGGTGATGACAAGGCGGGGGCGTCGGCTCATAACCTTGCTAGGGTATCAGCCCGGGGGGCGCTTCCCGTCTCAATCGAAGAGAGGCAGATCCACTTCCGGCAGGGCGGAATCGTCCTTCTTGCCCGTGCGGCTGCGGCGGATGCGGGGCTCCTCGTCCTGCTTGTAGATGTATTTGATGTTGTGCTTGGGGAGGAGCAGGTTGGGTTCCTTGATCCGGTTGATCTTGAGGCAGTGCTTGTCGTACCACTCGATGACGCCGCGGATCTTCTCGTCGTTCTGGAGGACGATGACCATGGGCGTCTTGGACTGCATCTGCTTCAGGTAGTAGAAGCTCTCGGCGTTGGTCTGCTCTGGCGGCGCGATCTTGCGACGCGGGCTGCCCATGCCCTGGGGCAGGCTCGCGGCGTTGGGATCGGCGTTCCGGCCGCCCTGGGTGAGTTCCGCCTGGGGCTGGGTGACGGAAGGCTGCTCCTGGGGGACGGGAGGCTTGGGGTTGCGCCCCAACAGCTCCTTGATCTCCCCGAAATTCGGACGAATGAGCTTGCGGTTCATGGAGGATCCTGGGTCTGGCGAAGCACGAAGGCGGGCCCTGGCCGAGTGGCCTGAACTGCCTCGGGACTGCGCTGAAGTATGGCAAAGGTGCCAGCTTCCCCTGACCTTCGCAAGGCTTTCCGCTTAGTTTCAGGCTTCCGCCTCCATTTCGGGCGGTGCCAGGAGGGGAATCCGCAGGCGGATGGTCGTGCCCCGATGAGCTTCGCTGTCCACGGTGATATCCCAGCCCATTCTCGAGACGAACTGGAAGGCGATGCTCATGCCCAGGCCCGTTCCTTCATCGAATCCGCTGGAGAAGGGCAGGAAAAGGGTGCGCAGCTGGTCGGGGCCCATGCCGCAGCCGTTGTCCGAGATCTCCCCGATCACGAAGGCCTGTTCCTGGCGGAAGGACAGTCTGAGGCTCGGGGAGGCCCGGGTTCGGAGGGCCTTGCGGGCATTGCTCAGGAGATTCCCGAACACCTGGTGGGCACAGACGGGATCCCCTTGGATCCAGAGCTGGGGAACCCCTTCCAGGCGAAGCTGGAGGGCTGCGTTCCGGGGATCGATCTCGAAGCTGGCCTTCATCTCCTCCAGGAGGTCCGGCAGCCAGAGCGGTTGGAGTCGGACGGGGCGGGGCTTGCTGAAGTCGAGGAAGCCCGAGACCAGATCATTCACCCGCTCCGATTCCCGGCGGAGAATGCCCAGCACGCGCTCCATCATGGGCGGGGGCTGCTCCCCCTCCTTCAGGATCTGGACGCAGCCCATGATCGAGGCCAGGGGGTTCCGCAGCTCGTGGGCCAGTTCCGAGGAGAGCTCCCCGACCGCCGCGAGGCGCTCACTCAGGCGGGTCCTCTCCTCCAGGGCCTTCAGCTCGGTGAGGTCCTGGAAGAGGAGTAGGTGGCCCGTCTGGAAGCCTTCGGCGTCCCGCAGGGGCGCAACGTTGCCCCCCACGATGCGGGGCTGGCCCTCGGGCGAGAGAAATCCCCGCTCGAAGCGCTGCTCCTTGGGGAGATTGCCCTGCACCGTGAGATTCACGAGATCGAGCTGGTCCAGGGCGGTTCCGGGCACGAGGTCGCGTTGCAGGATCAGCTCGGCAGCCGGGTTGGCCGAGGTGATGCGGCCCTCCAGATCCGTCGTGATGAGGCCCGAGAACATGGACTCGAAGACTCGGCGGTAGAGATTCGACAGCTCGTCGACCACGGCCTCGGATTGGGAGAGCGTCTGGTGCAGGGTCTCGAGATGCTTCCGGATGAGGACGACCACGAGGGTGGTGGCAAAGATCTGGAGGGAGGCGAAGCTGAGGATGAAGGTCCGCTGGGCGGCCTCCGGATCGAGATCGGGGCCCGAGTGCCCGAAGGGGGGCAGGAGGCCCGAGGTGAAGAGGAGCACCGTCGCGATATGGGCGAGCGCGGAGAGGGCGCCGACGCCGACGATTTCCGGAATCTGGAGATAGAACGCGGAGGCCAGCACCGGAAAGATGTAGACGGTGGCGAAGCGCTCCTGGTCCACGCCCTGGAAGGAGATGATGAAGGCCACGAGCAGGATATCGAGCAGGAGGTTGAAGCGGATCCAGCCCAGGGAAGGCGTGGCGAAAGGCTGGCCACTGAGGCGGATGGACCTCCAGGCCTCCCACGCGCTTTCGATGAAGAAGAAGGCAAGGCAGGCGAGATAGAGGGGCTCTCCCACGGGAGGGTGGGCAGGGTCCAGGGGAAGGGCCACGTGCAGGACCGCGAGCCAGAAGGCGGCGGCGAAGCGGAAGGCCAATGGGAGGAAGGGGCCCCTGGAAGCCGCTACGGCATGGGGGACAGGAGGCTTGGGAGGCATGGAACCAGGATGCCCCAAGTGGGGAACCTGTCCAGCTTCGCCCCGCCATCACGGCAGAAGGGCCGGGTCGAGAGGACTCCGGGCCCCGGCCCCGGGGCACCTGGGACGAAAATGGGGTCTTGACGCATTCCCTGGCGATGGTAGGATCTAGGTTCCACGCGGGTGTAACTCAGTGGTAGAGTGCAACCTTGCCAAGGTTGAAGTCGAGGGTTCAAATCCCTTCACCCGCTCCATACACAGAGCCGCTTTCAGCGGCTCGTGTTATTTTTAGGTTCCAAGATTACGGCGCCGTAGCCAAGTGGTAAGGCCGCAGACTGCAAATCTGCCATTCATCGGTTCGATTCCGATCGGCGCCTCCAGTATTTCCAACACTTACGCCCCGAGGTCATCGGGGCGTTTTTCTTGTGTCCTGCATCAGGGATGCATCGTTCCTGGGCATGGGGATACACACCCTGCCAGTGCCCCTATGGCGCCCCATTGGTGCCAGCCTACTGGGAAGGCCAAATGGCTCAAGGTGAAAGTGTGCAATCTGGGTGGGATGGGTCTTACCTATCCTCACGGGTCGACGAGCCCCGCTTCACTTTCGATTCGGCACTCGATCCACAGCTCGGCAGCTTGGCCTTCCAGGCGTCCAGGTCCCCCCGGCGATACTGCGGGGCCCGGAAGCCGGTCACCTTCACGAAGCGCGGCCCGTCCCCGGTGGTGCGCCACTTCCGCAGCGTGGCGATCCCCGTGTGCAATTCCTCGGCGACCTGCTCTTCGGTGAGCAGGTCATCCGGGGAGCCAGCCTTGAGCGAGGCCAGTTCCGACTCACTCACCACCCGGTATCCCGGCGGGAGCAGCTGGGCCAGCACTTCGAGGATGAGAGCGGGGGAGGTCATGGGGCTAGCGGGGGATCCAGTTCCGCCCGCATCGGTCACAGGTCCAACCGTGTTCCCACATTTCGGAACGCATTTCACGGTCTAGCACGAGCTGGCCAAAGCTCTTTCGCATCTTGAAGCCCGCCACCATAGACCAGATCCCGGCGATGGACATTCCCAAGCCGATCACCTGAAGGCCGGCCGACAATCTGTTGATGTCATCCATCGCGAGTGTTGCGAGGACCATCGGAGCCAGAAGGGCGAGGCCAGCCACAAGGTGAAGGGTTCCATTCCTGGGCATGGGCCCGGGCTTGATGTTCCCCACAACACGAATGGAGCGAATGCTTGGCTGGGCACACTGAGGGCATGCGGATGGGCTTTCCATTGATGCTCCTGATGGGGTTTCCATTCAGTTTAGGCCTTGGCGACGACAACGCCCCCATTGCTGGCGTTGGAGGGCATACTTCCTGGGGCCCGCCCCTCAATCACGGGGATCCGCCATCCATGCGGAAAACTCAGCCCGCGCCAGGGTATGTGCAATCGGGACAAGACAGCCGTGGGTTGCACTGGATCGGGTGCACCCTGGAAAAAGAAAGCCCCCATTACTGGGGGCCCCTGCCTGGGCTACCCAAAACCCTTTCGCTTGGAAATGAGAAGGTCCAACCGAAGGAGCAATGACTCAGCGGTGATGGGGATCTCCTCAGCGTGTAGCTCATTCGCGGACTGAACCAGCATCGTTCTGAAAATACCCGCTTCGGCACTGCACATCCGATAGCGTAAGCCTATACGCTTCTCGATCTTACGTTGTAGGCAGGGGCCCACCTTGAGCGACCACTCCAGGCATTGCCCAAGGCTGGCCCCCACGGGAGGCCCCGCAAGGAGCTGGCGCTTCTTCATTCCTGGGAGATGAACAAGGAACTTCATGTCGACACCGGGTTCAAGAGGCCGCCCGTGCGCATGTTCTTCACGCCCCAGGCGTCCATCATGTTTTGGAGGTCCCTCGCGATGGCCTTGCCCTGCGCCCCGGCGTCCGTGGTGCTCTTGGTGCTGCCATCCGAGTTCACGGTGACGTTGATGTTTGCCACCATGGCGGAGCCAGAACCACTGCTGGGGGCCTTGGCTACCGTGGGGATGGGGCCGATGGAATCCGTTCCCAGGTTGGTCCCGACATGAACGGATTCACCGCCTCCGCTCCCTGCCCAGGCGCTAATACCTGACCCGATCCACTCGAATAGCGGGCCCATCACGTTTTTCTGCACGGTGAGCCGCGCCAGATCCCGAAGCATGGAGGAAACGAGGTCAGAGAAGGAAGCCTTGCCCGACCAGCAGAACTCTACGAAGGCATCCGTCCCCTGCTTGGAGAAATCATCTAGGGTGGCCCGCATGCTGCCGAAGGTATCTGTCCACACGGGGTCGATGGAGGCAATGGCCCGCTTGTAGGTCTCGATGTCCAGGCCCAGCACTCCGAAGCGGGACTTGTCCTTCTTGAAGGCCTCTTGCGGGGTGAGGAATTGGTCGGTGACCCGCTCCCGCTCCGCCTTGGCCTTCGCCTTGTAGTCCTCCGCAGCCTGCCCTGCAGCCGTGAACTCCGTGGCAGCGATCCCGAGCAGCTCGTTGTATTCCCGTTGATTGATGATCCCGTCGGCCAGGGCCCAGCCAAGGTCGTATTGGACCTTCGCCATCTTCTCGGCTTCCACCTTGGCGGGCTGGAGCGAGGTCACGAAGTCCTGAAGGGCCAGTGTGTCCTTCACGCCAGCATCGGCATGCTTCGAGGCGGCTTCGGCCACCTGGTCGTAGGCCTTGGCCTCGAACTTCATCACGTCGATCTTGTGCTGAAGAGCAGCGGCATAGGCTGCGGCGCCGGCGGCGGCGGCCAGGTCTGCCTTGGCTTTGTCCTCGATCACCTTGCGGGCGGACTTGCCCTCGTTGATCCGTGCATCTTCGGACCTTGCGGCGGATTCCTTCGCGGCCTGTTCCTTCTGGAAGTCCGCCATCCAGTCCCCACCACTGATCAGGGTGGAGATGGAGCCCCCCTGGAGATTCTGCCCGCCCGCGTTGAAGATGCCCTTCGAGCTATCCAGGAAGGTCTTCATCCAGGCCGGGGGCTGGAATCCTGCGGCCATGCCGATCAGCTTCGTGAACCCATAGATGGCCCCGCTGATGAGGGTGGAGATGGCGCCCCAGAGGGTTTGGACCACCCCAATAATGGCCATCACGGCATCTCGGATGATGGCCATGGCCCCGGCAAGATACCCCGCCGCGATCTCCGCAAAGCTGAATTCGTCGCTCACCTTGCTCATGTCTGCGGCAAGGCCCAGGACATCCGTCACCAGGCCGACGAAGTTCTTGGCTGCTGATCCCAGCATGTTCCTCATCGTTTCGGCGGCCTCCGCATTCTCGACAAGCCACTTCTTGGTGTCGGCCAGCGCCTGGTTGAGCGTCTGTACCACGACCCCGAAGGCATCGCTGAAGAGGGCCCCGAATACCGTCTGCAGGTCTTCGGCGTAGCGCGTCATGCTGAGCAGCTGCTTCCCGGCGGTGCCCATGCTGGCCTCGTAGGCTCCCGCGATCTTGGAGCCATACTCCAGCACCACGTTCTGCCGGGCCGTGAGCTTCTCCACGTCCGTCAAGTCCTTGGTGGTCTTGTGCAGGGTGCCCGCCAGCTTCGCGTAGGCCTGCTCGAAGTTCACGCTGATGCCGATGGTGCGGAGGATCTCCGTTTCCCCGCTCCGGATGCCCTGCGTCATGCGCTGGAAGGCCTCCGAACTGTTGATGTTGCCGATCACGGCGGCGTCCTGCGCCATGCGGGCCATCTGGCTCGACTTGGTGAGGTCCATCTGGGCCCCGGCCATCATCGTGAGGGAATCCCGGGCGCCCACCATAGAGATGCCTGTCTTCTCCAGGGCGGTGGCGTATTGGTCCATCTGGGCCCGGGAATACCCCGCATTGTTCCCGACCACGCCCATCACCACGCCCAGGGTTTCATAGCGGGCGGAGAGGGTTGCGGAGTCCTTAATCAGTTCACTGAGCTTGTAGAGCCCGAAGGCCGCCGCAACCTGCTTGACGACCCTTTCGAGTTCACGGCCCACACTGGTCATGCCCTCCATCGCCTTCGAGGCGCTCGTGATGCCCGTGGAATCGACGGATAAACTAAGCGTAGCAACATCCATTTCACTTCTCCTCACGCTGGCGCGACGGCCCAAACCCACGGATTCACATCCCCATCCCCGCCCCGGGTGCCGATCTGATCCGGCGCCTTGCCGCCCAGCCCGTTGATGGGCCACGCCTGGGAACTGATGCCCATCGAAATCATCGCCCCACCGATTCGCAGAGGGCCGCCCAAGAGGACAGGGATGGGGTTCCCCTGCCCAATGGTCATATGCGGGCTATTAAATGAGTAGGCGGGCCTGTCTGAAGGGCCCTTGTCCCCTGTCGCTGGGACATACGGAGGGGAGCTGGAGAGGAGCCCAGCCACACCGCCGACCATCATGCCGATGCCTGCATTCACCAGCATCGGCCCCCATACAGCCCCACCAAAGGCCTGACCATAGGTCATTCCAAGAAACCCGATAACAATGAGGGCAGCCCCAACGATGATGGTGGCACCAGGGCTCTTCGCGCCTACCACCACCGGAACAATTTTGATGACCTCTCGGAGGCCCATCGGGCTGGAGAGGTCATCCTTGCAACGGGCTTCATTACCCACCAGGACTCGATACCCCGGCTCCGAGTGTTTCAGAAGGTAGTCCTTAAACCCAGGCACCACGGTGCAAAGGGCGCGGATCGACTCGGCTGGGTTATTCACCGCGAAGTTGAAGCGCCTCCCGAACCGCTTGCGGAGATGGCCGTAGAGAATCACAGGTGTGAGATTCGGATCCTCGCTCATGGGATTTCAATCCTTCCCGGTTCCTTGGCCTCCCCCGCTTCGAGTTCTCGCCAGTTCTGGGGCCTCACATATCCAGGGATCACTTCCACCTGTTTCGGAAGTGATTCACCGTCGGGGCGCCACCATCGGAAATATTGGAAGACCAAGTCCCCGGGGTGTTCGATGTGGGTTTCACAAACCTGCTCACCCTCGAAGAGGAAAAATGCACGTCCTCCAGGTGGAAGGCTTCGCTTGAGCTTCTTGAGTTGTTCCTTGATGCCCATGGGTTTCCCTTTCCAGCAGGAAGAAGGCGTGATGCAGGATGATGGTGAGTGAATTTCAGAAAGACTTTTAGAATCAGCATGTTCACGATTCGGAACATCTGACTCATGGTCAGAGGGCACCAATTTGGGGGCGTGAAAGCAGGCCGGGAGAGTCATTGGAGAATCCCTCGCTTGAGCTGCGCTTGCTGCTCCCTGGCCAGCGCCTCCCAGGCGTCCGGAGTGACCGGGGCAGGGACCAGGAGGACTCCACCACTGCCTGCGCGCCCAACCCGGCCCAGGGCGGCACTGAAGCCTTCCAAGAGTAGGTCAAAGAGGACCACGCCCCCATGGCCGCCCTTCCTCAGGCGGGCCTCGATGCGAGAGAGGCGACGTTCGAACAATCGAGCCATGTTAGACCCCCTCCGTGATGGATTCGGCAGGAGGAGCCGTGGCGATGCGCAGGGTTTTGACCCTGATTACCACCTTGAGCCCAGCCCCATCCCAGTCTGCAGGCTTGGGGTTCGGGAGCATCCATACCGAAATGACTTCATTGGGCCTGGAGGCCTCGAGTCTGGCGATGCGGGATTTGAGGCACCTCATGGCTACACCAGGGGGCCGGGAAACGACATCGCCCCATCGAGGCGACCGGAAACCACGTTGACGATGACGACCGGGGATCCCTTGTGGATCGATTCGAAGGCCCGCACCTCTTCCGAATGTTCACGCGTCCCTGCCAGGTTCCGAGGGATCAGCACGAATCCCGGCGCCGTAGGCTTGGCGGCATCGATGGCGCGCTCGATTTTCATGATGCGGTTTCGTATGGCCTGGCTCATTGGTTCCCCGCTTCTGCCTGTGCGGCCTCAAGGGCGTCAAGGCGTTCCTCGAGCTGGCTGTCTCGCTGGATCCCGGCCAAGGTGGCGCAACCGTAGATCAGGGTTCGCCCCTTCTTCTCGTCGAGCTTGCCGGTCTCGATCTGTCGGAGGAAGGCCGCCAGCGCCTTCCGCGTGTCCTCAAGCGTCTTGAATCGCCTAACCGCGGCCATGGCCCCCCCCTGCACTCGGATGCCCACCGTGGGCCAATTCCCGGGCGTTCTTGTGGGCATGGGTGGTGGTGATTCTGGGCATCGAATCAGGCCTTGGAAGTTATCGGAGAGCCGAAGGGATCGCGCTCCAGCTTCAGATACATCTCCCATCGCTCGAGGGCAGACGGGGCGGCCCGGAGGCGGTCACGCTGCTGGATGGCATCGGCATGCTTCCGCTGGGCCACGATGAGCCAGGACTCCCTGGCGAGCTTCGTGCTGCTGCTATCGGCGGTCGGGTTCATGTCCCCGCTGGAGAGGTTGATCATCACGGCCTCGCATCGGATCTTGGCGATGTCGCAGACGTGGAAGATCTCTTCGGACTCATCCCGGCCAGGCAGGGGCAGGCAATCCAGGGGCGTCCCGTCCAGGCCGGTTGCGGAGGGCAGGGCGCGCCCGTAGCCGTCGATTCGCCCCACCGTGAGGCAATACAGCCTCTTCCAGTCCTCAGCCATCACGGCGGCATCCACGGCGTTCTGGAGGGTCGCGGGGGTTCCTCCCAGAGCGGCGGATTCAGACATCAGGAAATTGAGATCGTTGATGGATAGGCTGTAGTCGTTGACCCCAAGATTCTTGCGATCCGGAACCGCGGCTTCCCGCAGCAGGGCCACGGAATCACGCCAGAGCTTCCGCTGCTCATCGATCACCGCGGCCTGGAGCTTCATCTGGACCGCCAGCGCATGCAGCTCCGGGGATTGAGTCAGGGGGAAGGTTTGGGTCGACTTCCACCCCAGCGTGTGGTCCTTGTCCGCATTGATCTCGATGAGTTTCGCGATGCGGGCGGCGTTCAGGCCCTCCATCTTGTCGGCGATGGAATTCATCTGGTCCTGATGCTGCTTGAGTCCGGAAAGGGGCAGTTTGATGAGCATGGGATTACCTCGTTTTGCTGGCGCTGAGTTGGGTGGACGGGACAGGCAGGGCGCTGGACGGCGCCTATTTCAGCGAAGCCCGCACGGCGGAGAGCTTGGCGGCAAGGGCCTCGGCACCCAGGCGGTCAATCTGCTTGCGATCTGCGATGTGCTCGAGCTGGCGGCCCAGGGTCTCGAGGATCCGGCCACATTCAGCCTTGAAGCGCGGCGGGGGGAGCAATTCCTTGAGCCTGTTGATTTGGGCCGGAAGGGTGTCAATGCTGGTTTTCAGCACTTCAAGGTCGTCTGGAAGCATCAGGGATTGGGTGTGTCGGGGGTCCATGGGGTCACCTTTGGAGGTTGGTAGACTGGGGAAGGCCTTCAAGCGCCTTCAATTCGCGGTCATCGCTGTGGGCCAGGCTCATGAATTCACTGCGGACGGCATCAACTCGGATGGAGATCTCTGCTAGAAGGGGGGCTTTTGCGGCGCGCTTGGCGATCCCAGCCAGGGCCTGATGCCTCAGCTTGGGATTCCAGATGAAACGGAGGCGATGGGTCTGCATTTCGCGGGTCAGTTCCTCGATCTCACGGAGAGCCAGAAGCAGCTCTTTGGCCCGGTCCTCAGCCTCATTGAGGGCCTGCAGCGCTTCCTGGCGGCGCTTGCGCCGGAGCTTGAGTCGATCGATTTCGCTGGCCATGCAGGGTGCCTCCGCTCACCACAGGTTCGGGCCGGTGGTGTTGCGGATGCAGGCGAACCGCGCAACTATTTACGCGGCGTGATTCCTCTCCCGGTTGCGCTCCGCCATGCGATACACCGTCACCCGGTTCACACCTATGCGCAGGGCCGCGATGGTGGCACCTACTTGCGCCAGGAGTTCCGCAGCGTGCGCGTCTCGTTCGGCCTGTTGCATCTCACGTGCTGTTGGGAACATCTGCCCCGCCAGTTCGATCTGGAGCCGCACTGTGAGCTGTTCTGCGATTGAATCCGCCAGGGCTGGATCTGGGAGCACCACCTGCAGAAACTCGCGCACCGTGGTGTGCGTGTTGGACAGGGTCTGCAGGTGGTCATCGGCGCGTGTCATGGATGCCCCTGAGTGGCTGCATGCATACGCGCATAATCCGGGGTGCACGTCTGAGAGCGTCCAAAAATGGACGCGCAGTCCAAATCAACCTATCTTCCATGAATACAAATAGATGTGTTCGGAATTGGCGAAAATGGATTGACGTTCCATAATGGCCGTTATCGAAAGCTGCATGATTCATTTCGCTAAGTTTATGAAAATGGATGCCTTGAGTTTTCACTGCTTCGCGTCCAGTAGGTGACAAGCCTTGATGGGTAATTACAGCATGGAGTAATTCATCAAACACTGTGAAATGTGAGTGGGTTTTGATGATATTTTGCCATTCCCGGGTCATGGGTTTATGCATGAGGGTGTGCCCCTTCCTCCGGATGATGCCTCCAGCGCTTCTCAATCCACTCTTGGCGGGAGTCAAACAGGAGATGGGGCCAACTCCACCTGTTTTCGAAGTCCAGGCCTTCGTCCACATCAGGGGCGGTGCCGACCGGCTCAACCGTCCAGGTGGCAGCGTCCAAGGGGAAACCCATGCTGCGGATAAGGGAGGGCACCATGTCGGCGCGGATGGGCTTCTTGATTCCCTCGAGGTGGGGTTGAGGTTGATCCTGGGGGCGAATCACCATGGCATAGAAGAACCCTGCATGGTCGGACGGCATGACGAAAGCGGTCCATCCCTCGGCCTGTGCCGTCGAGGAATGGCCTTCTGTTGGGGACCAGGTGCAAACGGTTTGCACCCCGGAGGTGTGAACGGTGCACACTCGCTCGGCTCGCATGTTGCTCACAAAGCGGTTACTGACGCCCACCCATCGCCCAATCTCACGGTCTGACCATTCCGACATTTCCCCATCGTCCAGGGCCATCCCCACGACCTTGCGCTTGTCGGCATTCGTCATTCGAAGCCCATGGGAGCTGTTGGAGGCCAGGGCGCACACCAGGGCATCCCTGAGGGTGCCTTGATGAACATCGGCGCTGATCTCCTGGAGCCCTGCCAGGGTGGCGGCCTCAACACGATGAAAGCCGTCTGCGAGCCAGTAGTTCAGGCCTTCCTGGAATAAGACCACGGGGGGGAAGGTGGCGCCCTCGTGCATGGCCTCGGCGTAGTCCCTGACAGTGCCGGGGTCCTTGGCGGCCCTGACTTGGGTGCCCCCATCCATGCGAATCGTGGAAATTTTGATCATGGTGTTCATGCACCCTCCCCTTCCTCTTCCCACCAGGCCAAGGGATCGTGTTCAGGTGCGTCCGGTTCGGCCTCTGAAACTTCTTCTCTGGGTGGGGTTTTTTTCTCTTCGACTTCGGTACCTATAGGGGATGTTCGCCCATGGGCGCTATTTCCCTTCGCCCATGGGCGCAAGATTTGTTCGCCCATCGGCGAAATCCCACCTTCGCCCATGGGCGCAAGATTTGTTCGCCCAAGGGCGCCGCCCATGGGCGCACCCATCGGCGCAACTTCATCGGGGCCCATTTCTGCCATTCGGCGCAAATTCATCAGCGCCGCGTGACCCTTTTCTCCGGCCTTTGCACACTTCTTGGCCGTACGGATTTTCTTGAGCAACATCCCGATGCCGATGGTGTAGCTGGTCATAAAGGCGGGCCCAGCGTCTTCCCGCCCCTGTGTGCCGCGTATCCCGGCTTGAAACCCAAGTAGGAAGGCCCGGTATTCCTCCGCACTGACCAGGATGGAAGAGGCATCACAGAATTCTTCGACATCTAGGGTGAGTAGGGTTCGCTTCGCGCGCGCCATCACCGCCTCCTGGAGGCGCTATGCAGGCAGGATGAGGGGCGGTATCCGGGCCGGAGCTGCTTCTGCATGCTGGGTGCGGGTTGAGGTCTCTGGGGTGCCTGTCCCTCCGTCTGAGGGCACGGGCCGAACCACTCCAGAAAGAGCCGTTCAACGCTCTCGGGATCCGAGGCTGAGCCCCGCGGTTCAGGGTTCAACGCGAGAGCTGGCCAGGTGGCGGGCTGGAAGATGAGGCGGCTCACGCCAGAGCCCCAAGGGTGAGTTCCGGGGAGAAGAATCCCTCCATCAAGCGGAGCATGGCGCGCTGGGTGGAATGGTCTGTCTGCTCCGGCAAGGCCAGGATCCCGGCGTGAAGATCGGGCACAGGCTGCCAGAAGAGCGGCAGGGAAATGGCTCCCTGGACGATGGCGACGCCCTGATTCTCAGCGAAGGCGGCGAGTTCGGGGATTACGATGGTCTGAGTTGAGGGCTGGGCAGTCAATGAGTTCATGGGATCACCTCTTAGGCGGCGGCAAGGATGGGGGCGGAAGCGATGGGCGCGGGATCGCGAGGCGGGACAGGGCGAAGCCTGGCCAAGGGGCGGAACGGGATGATTTTCATGGCTCGATCCCTCAGCCTGCCTGCGGGAGGTTGATCCCAGGCCTGGACGTGATCCAGGCATCGATTTCGGCCTTGCTGAACATCCACCGGGAGGCGATGCGCCGGGCCGGGAGTCCATGTTTTCGCATGAGCTTGTAGAGGTGGCACCGGCTGACTGGACCAGAGGAACCGCCGATGTAGTTGCAGGCGGAATTGAGGTCCATCAAATCGCTGACGGGTTGGGGGTGAAGAGTGATGTTCACGGGTGCTCCATCGGCCACGCGTCCAGGTTGAGGAGGCATTGCACCGAGGGGACGTGGGCCGCATCATTGAGGGGCCCTAGGTGCTGCCTGGGGGGCCCTTCATGGTTCCGACACGTCCCTGCAAGTTCGAGACGGTTCCATGAAGGGTATTTTTTATGGATAAAACGTCTTGATCGTTTCTTCTCGTCGACCAGGGATGGCCATCTTTTCCCTTTCGAGGAGCCATTCTTGTGAATTTTCCTCAATGGCTCGCGCACGCAACAAAATCTTGGAAGAGAGGTCCCACATACGGAATTCATCCTCATCTTCAAACCCGAATATTTTCATTTGTGATCGCATGAAAAAATAATTTTCTTTCTTTTCTGTGCGGCACATTTCGTAATCTAGACCGACATTCAACAACCGCTCAATGGCTGTTGTGCGATTGATTCGAATCTGAAATTCCTCGCTGATCTCCTTTGAGTACTCATCAATCCGACTCACCAGGTCGCTGGGGAGTCGGAAGGCTACTTGGATGTTGCGGGGCTCGGTCATGTAATCAGTATCGTTTCCCGAAAAACGTTGTCAACCAATGTTTTTCAATTTCATCAGCCTTGGGCTTTCGCCCCCTCTTTGTTTGCCTCTTCTGCTTCATTGGCCGGGTCGATCTCACCCGCCAGCAACCCCGCGATGCGCCCGCCGATGGCCTCCACTGCCACCCTGAGGGGGTCTTCGTTCACCCGGGCGTATCCCTGGGTCACGGTTGACGCGGAGTGCCCCAGGAGGCCCCCAAGCCAGAGTTCGGGATACCCCATGCGGGCCCCGACGCTGGAGAAGGTTCTCCGGAGATCGTGAATGGTCACGTCGGAGATGTTGATCAAGGGGGCTTTCAGGCCCGCCTTCTTCGCCTCCCGCTTGGCGGTCTCCGTCACCAGGTCCCGGATTCTGACCCAAATCGACTGGAGGTTCACCAGGGCCTGTCCGGAGACCTCCCCGGGGATCACATGGGGATTCCCCAGCATGCGGGGCATGGCCGTCAGGAGGGCCCGGGCGGAGGCGCAGAGGTAGACCGTGCGTTTCTTTCCTGTGCGCGTCTCTGTCTTGTGGTGAACGAGGAGTACGCCCGCGTCCAGGTCGACGTTCTCCCAGGTGAGGGCCGGCATGCCGCGGTAGCGATCGCCGATGATCTCGCTCTTCCGCATCCCGGCGAGGATGGCCAGGCGCAGGGCCGCAATGGCGTTGGGGTCTGTGGGCTTGGCTTCGCCTGCCTTGGGCTTCGGGAAGGGCCTCTTTTCCATCGCGGCCACCTGGGCAAGCTCCGTCACTTTCTCGGTTTCCTGGATGGCCCTGCCAAGGGCGAAGATCTCTCGATCATTGAGATTTCGCTCCTTCTTCCGCTCCGGCGCCCTGTCCTGGCCCCGGGATGGATTCGATCCGGCCGGCCGCAGCTCCCAGAGTTCCGCCTTGGCAAACATCTTGGAGAGCACGGAGCGTACCCGGTTGGAAAGGGTAGGGTGGTCCCGTCTGAGCTTGAATAGCAAGGATGCCACTTCGGAGGTTCCCACGTCCTTGACGGCCATCTTCCCAAGGATGGGCTTGATGTTCCGTTCGATCAGGCGGATATGCTCCCGGGCCGTGCTCTCTTTGTTGCCCACGTGCTTGCCGTCCTTGTCCTTGATGATCTCCACGGCGAAGCTCTCACCTTTCCAGGTGACCTTGGCTCCGATGTGCTCCTCAATGAATCGGTCTGCCAGCTCTGCCACCGTGACGGCTTGTTTCCGGGCCCGGACGGCGGCCTTGGGATCGGCGCCGTTCTTGACTTCATCCTTGAGGTTGTAGGCCTTCAGTCGGGCATCCTCGACGTTGAGCATGGGCCACCTGCCCAGGGTGTTCCAGGATCGCTTGCCATCAAGGCAGGTCTTCACCACCAGGAGCTTGCTGCCGGCGGCGGTGACCTCGACTCCGAAGCCCGGGCACTGCTGGTCCCAGACGCAGAATTTCTTTTCCTTGGCCTTGAGCTTGGCGACGTTGCTGTCCGTGAGTTTCACTGCGCTCAACTTCATGGAATCTCCCATTGCCTGCACAACCAATTTCGTCCTGCATCAGGGTTGCGTCAATGGGAAACATTTAGAATCATTCGAAGGTCCGCAGGATCAACAAGTCCTTGTTTCTCAGGCGTTGAGTGCATGTAGATTCAATGCGATGTTGATAGATCTCTGACTGCAAATCTGCCATTCATCGGTTCGATTCCGATCGGCGCCTCCAGAAAACAATAGACTTAGGCCGCCCTCAAGGCGGCCTTTTTCGTGGTCAGTGCACTGTAGGTGCACTGGAACGGGTGTCTGTCGCAGGCAGTGCACTCTCTGTTGAGACATAAGATGGTCATGCCTTCGAAACCTATTGGATGATATGGGTTTTGGTCCGTTAAAGTATCCGCCCAATGTTTCGGGAGTCCGCCGCGGCTACCTTCGTGTCCCCGAATCCCTGGCGTTCCCTCTTGACCCCACATGGTGTCTAGGCGGAGCCAAGGCACTACCTCGATTCCATCCGCCGACCCCTTGATTCTTGGCTCACGGGAGTATTGCGACAGATCGACGCGGTCCACTGTGGCTAGCAATGCACAGGGATAATTGTCGTCGTGCGGGTTACTGGGGGCAGCTTTTACCTTGCTCTCTCAGCGCGGCAATCCCCGGGACCGAAAGCGGTCCCGGGGAATATTTTGCCGGATTACACGGCCCATCCGTCATCGCACCGACCGGTCCAATAGGATTGCTCGGCGATGGCGAGGTAGTCGATGAGGGTGATGCCGAGGATGGAGCCCATGACGCGGAGTTCGTCGGCGATGCGGCGGTCTTCCGGACGCACGGCAATCTCGGGCGTGGGGGACCAGCGGTAGATGACGAGACCGCTGCAACCGGCACGAAGGCTCTCCCGCATGATTTCTGCAAGGTCCACAGGAGCCCAGTCCAGCGTCCCCTCAAAGAGCACCTTGTCCACGATCTCTCGCTGATGGGCGTCCACGCCGATGAGGCCGATCACGGTGCGAGGCCAGGCATGAGCGCGGAGGCGCAACTCTCGGACTGTCTCTTCCAGCGTTCCCAACTTCCGCCTGCGGCCGCGGCGGATGGCGCGAGCCGCAAACTCCGTGGCCACCATGAGGCGGATGATCTCCTCCTGTTGGAGTCCGAGGGCGGCAAACTCCAGCGGACCCATGCGATCCAGGAGATCGAGGCCTCCGGCTTCCCGGAGGAGGCTCTCAGCCCTGAGAAGGCTCTGCTCCTGGAGCAGGGCTGCAAGGACCTGAGTGTCGCTCAGAGATGCCGTTCCTCGAAGGATGGCAGTAACCAGGATGTCATCGCCCTCGGCTGTTGTGAGGGGGGGAGGGGTGTTTTCGTGCGTCATGGGATTCCTCGTCGCCAACGGGATGTGGCGCTTGATGCGAAGGAGGAAAGCTCCCGAGTCTTCGAACCAGCTCGAACCGCGGGCGGGTAGGCTGGCTCGAAGAGGCAGGGCGCGTCACCGAGTGAAGCTGCGCACATCTCGATGGGACGAGGATCCCGGTGTTCAGGAATCCCCCTCTGCTGCCAGTGAAGGATGAGGATGGAAGGTTTGCACCAGTAACTGGACGGCACCCTAATGGAGCATTTCAGACGAACATCCAACCTGGCACAGCCATGCCTCTGGGTGCGTTAGGGCTACCCCCTGTCGTCTGGTCTGACGCAAGCCAGTCCGGTTGCATGGGGTAAGGGAGGAAATCACTCATCTAGCCTCAGGGTTCTGCGGAACTTTGAAGTCCTGGTGCAAGTCGCCTCCTACAGGAGGGGCGCGGCGAAGGGTCCCTGGTCGGCGGGGAACCGAACGTTCTCCAGGCGATCTGGGAGAGGATCCAGGCTCGGCTGCGCGACAGGGAAGGCCGAGAGCGCCCGTAGAGATGCGTTTTACCTTGGGCGATGAGGGTGCCTCGTACTATTCTTCGCCCTCTTCGCCCTCTATGCCCTCTATGCCCGCTATGCCCGCTATGGCCTGAACCTTTACCGAAGCCATGGCCAGCTCCGCTCCACCGTGTTGCTGAGTGTCGTCCCCAGCTTTGCCGACTACATCCGGTGACCCGAGTCCATTCCGTTAGCCGAAGCCCTGAAGGCCTATGGCCACGAGGCCATTGAACGTCTTATTTGGGGGGAGATGTACAAGGACACCGATGAGCCTAAGGGAAGGCATTCTTGATGACGACATCCGCATTCGCTTCCTCCAGCGCGTGTCCGCCCCGGCCCAGGCGGTGCCTGAGCCGGGGGACCGGAGTTCAGACTTCCCAGTAATATTCCCCTTCGGCTTCATCGGAATGTCCCCTCAGAAGCCCCAGTTCAGCGTTGATCGCAAGGGTGCGGAAAGCATCAGGATCCACCACCTCATCGAGACTGACGGCGAAGGGATACTTGGTTTCGGACATGTTCTTCTCTCCTTGGCCCATCGCGGGCACAAAGGGCCAGGGGCCCGAGCTCGCCAGGGCGGACCGGGAGCGGACCGGTAGCGCAAGCGGCCACCGGGTAGACGAGCGGGTAGTCCCGCAGCGCGCCGGAAGCCCCGCAGCAGTGCTGCGATGGGATCAAGGAGAAGACGGGGCCGAATGATCGGATCGGCTCGATAGTGAGGTTTGGATCCTGCCTCCTGGCTTTGGATGGAAACGGATGAGGTTTTTCACCAAGGTTGGTCGGCCGAGGCGGGAGACGGCTCAGGCCTGCCCGACCCGTTCCATAGGCTTGCGGTAGTTCATGCCCTGTAATGTGTTCATGGAACGTGAACGGTTAAAAATATGAACATAGGGCTTGACTGGTTTGGGTAATTGCTCGATGTTCATTTATGTAATACGTTCACGGAACGTGTTCGATGACAATGGAATGAACATGGCTGTCACCCAGAACCCCGAAATGATCGCTGTTGCCTTGGCTCGTTTCTGCGAGCTGACGGGACTTCGCGTGAACCTGGAGGTCCTACCGCATGGTCCTGGTCCCCAACCTGATGCGTTGATCAGGCTCGCCGAAGGAGACCGCCACTGGATGTATCTGGCCGAATGCAGACCCCAGGTGGATCGCGTGGCGACACTTCTCGCGGTGCAGGAACGGATTCGTGAATTCCCCGGCCAAGGGATCCTCATTGCGCCACACCTCACTCCGAAACTTGCCATGAGGTGTCGGGAAATGGGGCTCCCCTTCATGGATGCCGCCGGGAACGCCTATCTGAAGCAGGAGGGGCTCCATATCCAGGTGGTTGGCCAGAAGCCCGACAAGACCTTGTTCCGAACGGAGAAACCCATGCGGGCCTTCGACCGGGCGGGCCTTCGCGTGGTCTTTGCGTTGCTGGTGGATCCGGACCTGCTGCAAGCACCCTATCGGAGCATTGCCAAGGCGGCGGGTGTGGCCCTCGGGACCGTGGGTTGGATCCTGACGAATCTACGAGAAAACGGATTCCTGGTAGAGGATGGACAAGGGAATCGCCGCTGGATTGATCGAAATCGGGCCGTCCAGGCCTGGGTCACGAACTTCCCTCTCCGGTTGCGGGAACGCCTCCGCCCACGGCGATTTGCGGCCAAGGAGCTCGACTGGTGGCGGAACGCCACGCCCGAAATCTACGAAGGCTACTGGGGAGGCGAGGTCGCTGCCGCCAAGCTGGAGGGGGATCTGGTCCCCAAGACCATCACCCTGTACCTTCCGGAGGACAGGAATGCGTTCCTGACGAAGTTTCGGCTAAGGGCGGATCCCCAGGGATTGATTGAAGTGCTTGACGCTTTCTGGGATCTCCCGCCCGTTGGGCGAATACCCGTGGGGATCGCTCCACCCCTTCTGGTCTACGCTGATCTTCTGGCCATCGGGGATCCGCGAACGCTTGAGCAGGCAAAGGTGATCCATGACCGCTACCTGGCTTGATCTCCGACATCCGCTGGATCCCCATCTGGACCGCCTGCTCCGGGATCTGGACGACCAGTTGAAGATGCGGGGGCTCCCCTATCTCCTGACGGGTGGGATGGCGCGCGAAATCCTGCTGCATTACGGGCACGGGTGCGCCCCGGGCCGCGCCACCACGGACGTGGATCTCGGCGTCACCATGGCGTCCTGGGAGGCGTACGAGGCGTTGAAGATGGGAATGCGGGAATCGGGGCTCTTCCGGCCCGATCTCAAGGAGACCCAGCGCGTTGTTCATCGGAATCCCGAGACCGGTGTTGAAACCAAAGTGGATCTGGTTCCCTTCGGCGCTATCGCCGGGCCAGATGGCGAGTTGGCCTGGCCTCCAGACGGGAGCCACGTGATGCGGGTTCTGGGATACGCCCAGGCCCTTTTCGCAGCCATCCATCTGCGGCTGGACGACTCGCGCTGGGTGCCACTGGCCTCGGCTGCCGGGATTGCCGTGATGAAGCTCGTCGCATGGATGGACCGCGGCGAGGCGCGGTTTGGACGCGACGCCGTGGATTTCATCGAGATCCTGCGTCAGAACGCGCACGTCCTCACGGACAAGGAACTGTACGACGACTACCCAGAGGCGATGGCGCAGTACGAATTCAGGGCGGAGCCTGCGGCTGCGTGGATTCTGGGAGCCCAGGTCGCAAGGATGATGGACGGATCTCTTCGGGACGTGGTCATGACCGCCCTCCGTCCCGATTCCAGGACACGGATGATCAACCACTTCATGAGAGTGCAGGGCTTTCAGGAGGTGGACGAACGCGAGGCAGAGACTGCGCTGCTGCTGAATGCATTCGAACGAGGCATTCGAAGTTGATCCTGATGCCAGATGAAGGCCCGCTCATTCCATATTGAGCATCGCTCACACGGATTCGGTCTCATCGAGGCCGTAGGCATGGAGTTCCAGAGGCTCCGCGTGGGTCAGGACGTTGAGGTCCCCTTCGCTATACAGGGTGCTTTCCGCCCGGTAAAGGTCCGGGGATTGGAGGAGGGAGGCGACGAACTGGGCGTTGCTCAGGGGGGCCGGGCCATCGATGAGGATGGGGACGAGCAGGCTTTCGTCAAGAAAAGGAGAAGGGGAGAGGTGCGTGATGGTGCGCTCCGTGAGTCTTGTGGCTGCCCAGGGGACACTCTCCGCCTGTCTGTCCGAGGAGGCTTAAACCGCAGCCGAAGATGCCTCCCGGGGGGCCCTTATTCGAGCGATCACGCAGCCCCAGGCACGAGGAGAGGGGAGTGCCAGGACCGCCCCCTGACCTTCCCTACGAACACCGTGATCTGGATGGAGGTAGGCTTCTGCGCCACGTGAAAGGCGCTGTGGGCCTTTCCCCGGAGCCGGATCTGGGGATGTAGCGATCCATGATCGCTGCGGCTCAGGGTATCTCGCAGGGGGGCCTCGCGGTCAAGACCCAGCCGTGCGCCGCGCCAGAACCGCGCCATTTGGGGCCTGTCCTTGGGGGGGGCTCATCCTCGCTCGAGCCAAGGCACTTCCGATGGGTCCGGGGCAGCCTTCGCCGGGGGGCTTCCTGGCACCTTGAGATGGCTGGCGTTTCCCCCCACAGCCCTGCTGCAGGTGGGGTCGCGGGTGATCCCGATCCTCCGCCTTCGAAACTGTCCACGGTTCCGTCACATGTGTTGCGCCGCCTCCTGGGCGTTCCCAAAGGGGTGCCGTAGGTCGACCGCAGGGCAGCTCACTCGCGGCCGTTGCGGAGGTGCCCCTGGCCCTTCCGAGGCGCGAAGACCGCCTCCAGGGAACCCCCTGCCCCGGAACGGGAGAGGTGAGGGTGTTCAAGTCTTCTGGCATCCTCGGCTCCGTCCGGGGGCCAATGCGGCGGAAAGGGATGTCCCTGGTAGCGGTCTCCCGCTCGTTCTCCAACGAGGCCATCGGCTGGCCCTGGGGCAGCGACCCGACCTTGGCCGCGTCTCCTTCCGGGCCGAGGATCGGGAAATATACCGATCTAAGATATCCCCCGGGGAAGCCACCAGCGGGGGTTTTCCCGGGCCGGGGCGCCGCGTGTCGGACCCCGGCAACCTGAACCCGAACGCCTCACGGGCACACGACACCGGGCGTGTGCAAAAAGTTCTTTCGTCAAAACATCTAAGAAGGGGGCAGTAAGTCAGGACGGTCGGTCTGGGGGCCGCGCAGCGTGACTTCGGGACGGACGGCCGCTGCCATGCTGCGCCCTGGGTGCGGCGGGAGCGTTTGGATGACGCGCGCGAGAAGGCCATGCCTCCGAGCCCTGCTGTCCCGCATGGGGGCGGGCCTGGTGGGCGGAACGATAGGACGCGGCGATCAGGGCTCCGCCTGGACTCACCGGCTTCGCTCGGGAGTGCGCGATGCATCGTGTTTCAGGATGTGCGGACATCGCCGTGTATCTTTTCCCGGGGCCCCTGTCCCCAGAGCCGCGCGCAACGCGCTTCCAGGTCCGAATTCGGGCCGCGGAAATGACGTGATCGGCAAAGTCATGACTCAGCCAGTATGACGTTACCCCGCGCGTATCGCGGATTCTCGGAGTACGCCATGACCAAGATCCATCCCATCCAACGCGAGGCTGAGCGCCTCGCTGCCGGTCGCCGCCACCGCAGTTTTCGCTGTGAGGTGCGCGGTGCGGCACTCGACAGGCTCAATGCACTGGAGGCCCTCGCCTCTCGCAAGGGTCTCGATGCCGCAGGCCTGATGACCCTGCTCATCCTTCAGGGGCATCGGACTGTGACCACCCAGCTCGGCACGATGCCCGACCTGGAGAGCCCGAAGGCCTAATGTCCGGTCCAGTCGTCCGCCTCGCGTCCTCGGGCCCGCGCACCGCGCCAGGGTCCGTGGACGCCGTGGCGGCGTATATGGGGCATCTCCGCTCGACCGCCGAGGCGGGCTACCTAGCCAACTATCCGGCTTCCTACCTCTCCCGCGACGGGCAGGTTCGGTTGGTTTTCCATGACCCGGAGTTGTGGTTCAGGGTTGGGCTCACCCGAGAAGAACTGGACGCCGGGATCCTGCCGCCGGATCTGGCGGAAGCTTTGCTTTGGGGCCGCGACCGGTGGGGGCACCTCCTGGTGCCCCGGGCGCCTCGCCTCCCCATGCGGCCGTGCGAAATCCTGGCAACCATGCCATGTGAGATGAGTTCAGCCATGGAGCGGGGATGGATTCGGGACCCCCTGGCCGTACACGACGCTTGGATGACGGAACTTCACCAGCAGGTGTCCCGGAAGGCCGTGCGGGTCAGCCGGGGAGGGGGGCACCTCGACTACGCCGACCGGGTGCAGTTCTCATCGGCTCGACCCTTGGCGC
Source organism: Holophagaceae bacterium (assembly GCA_043723905.1). Taxonomy (GTDB): domain Bacteria; phylum Acidobacteriota; class Holophagae; order Holophagales; family Holophagaceae; genus JAYREN01. The sequence goes on along the minus strand of JAYSNJ010000212.1, from coordinate 14,587 downwards.
TTTCCGTCAGTCACGGCCGCAATCGGCTGGAGGAGCCGGAGCATCATGATCACACGTTGGTTTTTGGACCGGCCCTTCTGGACGACCGAAACTGGCGGACCTTCGCTCCGCGCGGCGTCCTGGAGGTGATACACCGCGAAGGCGGACGGCAGCGCATGGCGGAGGTGCTGGAGGCCGAGATTGCGGCGCAGGGCGTTCATGTGCAGGGCTGGGATCATGGTCGGTGCAAGGACCAAGTGGGCTGTGTCTATGGAGCGACGTTGGCCAGTCCCACGCGAGGGGTCATCCACGCAGGGGAGATCGTCCATCGACGCGGAGCGGAAATGCGCGCCGTGGCCGAACTGTTTCGCCAGATCGCCCTGGATCCCCCACCGAGGGCGATGCTGGAGATGCTCCAGGATCGCGCCCCGAAGCGGCTTCGCCGCGAGAGCTTCGAAGCGAAGGGGATGTGGGGCCTGAAGACCCTCCTGCGGAAGATCCTGGGGCACAAGAATACCCGCATGCCGAAGGTGCCGGGCATGGCCTGGGACTGGGTCGATCGGGTGGCGGCGCAGGCGCAGTGGTGGTTGCAGACCGGATGGCCGGGGGGCGCTGGAGAAGCGGCTTCAGGCGTGCTCCAGCGCCTGCGGGACCTCCTGCGGGGACAGGTGGGTCATGCCCTCCAGGTGACCCACACGCGCCGGGGAATTCGGGAAGGCGTCACCATCGCGAACCAAGCGTTGGTGGACCTGGCCCAACCCGGGCGGATGGAAAAACCGGTTGCGTTGCCGGCAGTGCTTTTTTCGCTTCAGCGGGCTGGCCTAGCCTGCTGGCGCGAGGCACACTATCGGCATGAACTCACCGATCTGGGACGTCAAACCGTGCAAGACCTGCTGGGGGACTCTGCAGAGGGGCCTTCGCAGCGATTGGTGGATCCTGGTGTCGGAGATCTACCAGACGCGGCCGGTGTGGCGGCAGGTGCCGTTCACCCTGGAGGAGAATCAGCACAATCCGATGGACCTGAAGTCGGAGGTTGGCGAGGCCATGAGCGCGCTGCTGAAGGAACTCCGGAGCCGCCTGGAGTCCAGTGTGGGGGAGTATCTGGGGCCGCTGGTGATACAGGCGATGGAACGGGGGGCGCTCCCCGGCCCGAGCATGGCGGAGGAACAGGTGTATTCCATGCTCATGGGGAGCCTGGACAAGGTGGTCCTGGAGGCCCTGGCCGACCACTTCTCGGGCCCCCTGACGGCGCGGATCATGGAGGGCGTGAAGGCCTGCCTGGCCGTGCAGATGGAGTGTGTGCCGCTGAACATGCACCCGGAGGGGCAGCGGGGGGAACGCTACGCGGGCAAGCAGGAGGTTGCCCGGCGGCTGCACAAGGTGTCGCGGCAGATTCATCCCAGCGGGTTGGCCGAATCGGAGATCGCGCAGACCGTGGTGGGACGCGTGGTGTGGGATCCCATGCTAATGCCGATCCTGGTGCGGAAGGAGGACCTTCCGAATCTGATCATGAACCCGGCTGTGCTCGCGCTTCAGCGGATCGACTGGCGGGTGGATGGAGAGGACGTGGAACTGGCCCCGATCGCGTGGAGCCGAGTGGATTTGGCGAATCCTCTGGTGCACCCCCTGGGGGCCTTGCCCTTGGAGGATCTTCCCGATCCCCTCACCCCCGACGCGATAAAGGCGTTGCTGGAAGGGCCGGCGAAAGGAACCCCCCTCGACGGCGCCCTGATCGCGTTGCGGAATGCTCTCGAAGCCTCCCCAGGCATGGCGTGGTGGACCCTCGTGGATCTGCTGGACTCCGCAGACGAGAAGGCATAGAGGCTGGCGTACTCCTGCACGAGGAGCGCCGCCGCCGCGCCGCAGCGCGGCATATGGAGGCGATTCGTGAAGCTGTGCAGGTCGCAGCCACGGCGGTGTCTGCGCCCCCTGTCTCGCGGTCCGTAGTGCCGGAAACGGTGGTGGCCCGACGGCGGCGGTGAACACGGAAGGACTTCGCTGCGGAGCCTGAGTGCGCCCTTGAGCTCCATGCGGATTGGGATGAGCGCGCTGCTGGTCATCTCTCTTTCGGGCCGTCCACAACCGCTCTTCCGGAAATGCGTAATGAACACCTGCGCTGGGTGCGCTCGTGAGTACAACATCTATGGGCCAGGGCTGATAGGGTTCTTCCGCGTCCCATACCTGTGTGGTCCAGAGATGACCATACCGAAGCCTCGCCACCCGCTACGACAAGACGATGCGCAATTACAGCGCCATGGTCGCCATCGCCTGCGTGCTCACTTGGCTCAGGATTTGAAGACAGGCCTAGGTGGCCATAGTCCTGAAGATCGAAACCAGGCGCGGTGTCGAGAATCTGCCGGACCTGCTTCTTACCGCCATGCGCTGGCCCTGCTGCGGAGTGATGATCGCCCGGGGAGATCTTGCGGTTGAATGCGGCTTCGAGCGCCTAGCAGAAGTCCAGGAAGAGATCCTGTGGATCTCCGAAGCCGCGCAGGTTCCCGTGATCTGGGCCACCCAAGTAATGGAAACCCTCGCCAAGGACGGCATGCCAAGCCGTGCCGAAATCACGGACGCCGCCATGGGCCGAAGGGCCGAGTGCATCATGTTGAACAAGGGACCCTATGTGGTGGACGCCGTCCGTGTCCTGGAAGACATCCTGAGACGCATGCGGGACCACCAGACCAAGAAGGGTTCCAGGCTCAGGAAGCTCCGCCTGGCCCATCTGCCGGGGGCCGGCCTGGCCGTTGCGCTGAAGGCGGTATCTGATCTGAAGCCCCTTGGTCCTATAACCACGGACCCCTCACCGACCTGATTCAAAAGAAATGAGCTCATATGCCAATATGATCGACACACATGGACCACCCGCTTTCCGGTCCTTTCGTGCCTCTGTCCAATCAAATTGAAAGAGTTCAGCCCCCATTAGGAGCCGTGAGGCATCATTTCATTTCCCGTTGCACGGTCCGGAGGCTATAGGGCTCAGGGGTTTATGGGGCGCGTCAGCCCGAATCAGGATCCTCGGCTTTCCCGGCCCGGTTCTTGCTCTAGTCGCTCATGGGGATTTGGAAAACCCGAAGGCTTGAAAAGGTCAAGCAACAGGAATACCTCCCCACGGGAGGGCAGAACGCCATGGTCGGCAGTGAGGCCCTTTCATGATGCACCCCGCCCTCATGCTTGCGGCCCTCGTAGTGGTGGGCCTGCCAACCCCATTGCTTTCAGCCGCGGCCGTCGAAATTATCGTCACGGGCCTAAAGAAGGGGCCGATCCTGGATCAGGCGCGCAAGGCCCTGACCCTGCCCCGGGGCATGGACCGGCCTGGGGCGGGCGACCATTTCTGGCTGGACCGTTTCGCCGCCCAGGCTCCGGGAAAGGTCCGTCTGGCTCTGGAGCCCTTCGGATACTACCGGCCTGGGGTGAAAGTGACCCGTACGGGGCCCGGGGGCGACCGCCTGGAGGTCCAGGTATCGCTGGGTGAGCCGGTGCGGATCTTCCAGCGCCGGGTGGAGGTTACGGGTGCTGGCGCCCAGGAACCGCTCCTCAAGGAAATGGTGGCCCTCTTTCCCCTGAAGCCTGGGGAGCCCCTGGTGCACGCCCTCTATGAGGGGGCTCGGGCGGATCTCAAGAGCCGGGCCCAGGGACTGGGCTATCTGGATGCGGACTTCACGAGCCACGAAGTGGTGGTGGATCCGGTCACCCTGGCGGCCAATCTGGAGCTGGTCCTGGCCACGGGAGCGCTTCACCGATTCAAGGAGGCTCGCATCATGGGCGCTCCGGACTACCCTCCCGCCTACCTGCAGCGCTTCGTGGCCTTCCAGCCGGAGGATCCTTTCACCCGCACGCGCCTGGGCCAAACCCAGGTCCAGTTCATGGGGTCGGAGCGGTTCAAGGAAGTGGTGCTCACGGCAGAACCGCCCGAGGACCACAGGATTGCCCTGCGGGTCGACCTCAAGCAGGGACCCCGCAGAACCCTGCGCACGGGCCTGGGCTTCGGAACGGACACGGGGCCCCGCTTTTCCACTCGCTACCGGGAGCTCGATGTCTTCCGCCGGGGCCACGAATGGTCCACGAGCCTCTTTATCTCCCAGCGCCTCCAGGGCCTCTCCTCGACCTACACCCTGCCGGGCGCCCAAGGCCTCCTGAACACCACGACCCTCCAGGTGAACCTCCAGAAGGAAGAACTGGCCTCCATCACGAGCCGGCTGCTCTCCGTGGAGTTGGCCCGGAACTGGGAACTGGGCCCAGGGGCCCTGGGCACAGCCTACGTGAGGTTCCTCCAGGAGGCCTTCACTTCCGAGGGGCTCTCCCATCGGACCCGGCTGGTGCTCCCGGGCCTGCGTTACAAGCGGGACCGCGTCGATGATGCCCGGAACCCCACCCGGGGTCTGCGCTTCGCCCTGGAACTGCGGGGAACCGATCCCTCCCTGGGTTCGGATACCCGCATGCTCCAGTTCCTGGGGACCGTGACCCACCTGCAACCCCTTCCGGCTAGGCTCTCCCTCCAGAGCCGGTTCCGCATCGGCGCCACCTTCTCCCAGGATCCGGTGGACGCGCTGACCCCGACCCTGCGCTTCTACGCCGGAGGGGACCAGAGCGTGCGCGGCTACGGCTACCAGACCCTGGGTCTCCGGGACAGCGCCGGGAAGGTGGTGGGCGGCAAGCAGCTCCTGGTCACGGGGCTGGAACTGGAGCGGCCCCTGGCCGGGCCCTGGGGGGTCTCGATCTTCCACGATGCCGGCAACGCCTTCGAGTCCTTCCAACAGGGGGTGCGGCTCCATCAGGGGGCCGGGGTGGGGGTCCACTTCCGCTCTCCCGTGGGAAACCTCAATCTCTCCCTGGCCCGCCGGATCCGGGATGAACACCCCGGCTGGCGGATCCATTTCACCGTGGGGGCCTTCCTGTGATCCGCCGGGGGAAGGTGCTCCGCGGCCTGGCCGCCCTGGTCCTGGGGCTCCTGCTCCTGGCCTCCGGGGGGCTCCTGTGGGTTTCGGCAACCCGCGGGGGGGCCCGGTGGACCCTCGCCACCCTGGCCCACCAAGCCGGCATCACCTACTCCGCGCAAAAGGTGGACGGGCGCCTGGGCCGCCTCCGCCTGGAGGGGGTGCGGATCTCCGTGGCCAACATGGACGTGGCGATCGATAAGGCCGAGTTCCAGTGGGGCCTGGGAGTCTTCCGCCGGGAAGTTCGGATCCAGGCCCTGACCCTGCAAGGGGTCCGGATCCAGGACAACACCCCCCTGAACCCCACCCCGCCCCCCATCCTCTGGCCCCGGATCCCGCCTGCCGCCGCGCGCCTGAAGGGACTGCTCGAACACCTGGAGGTGACCGATCTCTCCTACCGGCGCCTCTGCAACTCCCCCGTGCTCATCACCCGCCTGCGAGCCTCCGCCCTCTGGGAACACTCCCGTTTGACCGTGCAGGCCCTGGACATGATGGCCCGCCAGGGCCGGGTTTCCGGGTCCCTGGCAGCAGGCCTAGGGGATCAATCCTTTCAGACGGATCTGGTAATGGTTCCAGACAAGCCTATGGGGGGCGTGGACCGGGCTGTGCTCCAGGTGCGGCTCCTGAAAGGCCGACTGGAAGCGGGAATGTCCAGTGCGGATCTCCTGGCCGGATCGGTCCAGGGGGCTCTTGAGGCCAAGGGCAAGCCAGTGGCCGACCTGCAGGGGGTCCTCAATCTGGCGGCCACCGGACTGCGTTTCCAGATCCAGCAAGGTCACTATCTGTCAGGAGCCCTCCAGGGCAGTCTGGACCTGGATTTCCAGAAGGGGTGGCAAGGGGCCTTCACCGGCCGGGACCTCGATCCCGCGGGCCTGGATCCCGCCTGGAAGGGCATCCTGAACTTCGATCTCCAGGGCAACGGCCAGGGGGAGCGCACCGAGATGCAAGCCGTCCTCCTGAAAAGCCGCCTCCACGGGCAGGCCCTGGAGGGCAAGGTGAGCGTCCTGCGGGAGGGCGAGGACCTGGAGATTCGCTCCCTGTTCATGCGGGGACGGGGCTTCGACCTCTCCGCTTCGGGCAACTTGAGCAAGCGTATTGCCCTGGAAGCCCACGTGAAGAACCTGGCGCTCCTGGTGCCGGGAACCCGGGGCAGTCTCCAGGTACAAGGCTGGGGCCGCCGCGCCGGGAGGCGTTTTTCGGGCGAACTCACCGGGCAGGGGCGGGGCCTGAAAGCTTCCGGGGGGCAGGTGGCCTCCTTCACCTTCCAGGCGAGCCTTTCCGATCACCTGGCCCTGGATCTCTCCCTGAAGGGGTTGAGCCTGGGGCGCTTTCAGGTCCAGACGTTGGGCATGAAGGCGACGGGCACCTTGGCGCACCATGAGTTCCAGGCCGCCCTGTCGGCCCGGGATGCCCAAGTAAGCCTGGCCCTGTCCGGGGGCTATACCAAGGGGGCCTGGATCGGCACCCTCCTGTCCCTGTCGGGCCGGGATCCTTCGGGCCCCTGGACCCTGGAGGCTCCTGTGGCCCTGGAGGTTGCTGGCCGCCTCCAGATCGCAGCCTTCCGCCTGCGGGGCAGGGGCCCGGAACGGCTCGAAGGGGCGGCCAAGCTCATGGTTGATAAAGGGCAGAGTTCTGTGCCCTCGGAATTCCTGATCTTCAGGCAGGTGCCGCAGGCCAGGATTTTTCCGCCCTTATCGAGGAGTTCCTTCATCTGAGCGGTGACAGAGAACCGTTCGGTGTCTAGAGATTCACATTCAACGCCACTGGCTAGGAGGAAGACATTCACGCTGTCGCCTTCTTTGAGGGCGAATGCGCCCAATCGGAAGGCATTCCAGACGGTCTCGGCATCGGTGGAATAGATGATGATTCCGAGCTTCATGGGTGGGTCTCCTTGGGGTAGAACGACCAGTCAGCGGGAAGCTTTCCCCGGCGTGGCGGTTTCAGGGATTTCGTTGAACTCACCGACAGGTGTCGGCGCAATGGTGGCCTGAATCGAGCGTTGTTGGAGCCCATTCGAAAGTTCCGGGATAGCCGAAAGATCTTTGATTAGCTTATCCAGAGCACGACTGAGGCTTGCCTGGATCTGTATGGAACGTTTTCGGCGTTGCATTTTCGGGTATTCCTTCAGACGTTTTCCACCCCAGACCACATAGTAGGTTTCATCCCATAGGGGCTTGTCCCTCCCATGCTCGTAGATGCGTGCTTCCAGAACGACAGGCGCTGAAAACCGCCCGAACACGCTTGATCCTGCGATCCAAAATAGTGATTCCTCGGCCAATTCATAGGCCCCCAATCCCACGGCAAGGCGCACATTGTGGGTCACCAACCCTGTCCCCACACCCCATGCCACGCCGCTGAGAATGCCGTAGACAATGTATTTCGTTCGAACCTCGCCGACCGTACTTAGGGTCAGTTCGAGCCGATAGGGGGATGCGGGATCCACATCAAGCCCAAGCATCATCAAGCGCTTTCGTAGTTCAGTGTCGAGGTAGCCTCGATGGTTTTCCAGGGCGACTTTTCGGGCTTCAGGTGTGTTCTTCTCTTTCGGTTGGAGTTCCCGAATTCGCTTCAGGTTCCGGCTATGGTCTTCAACCAGGACCGGTGGCAGCGCGATGGAAAGGTGGCCCCCGTCTGGTGGTCGAAGATCCTTGAGGGGCGATCGGCACCCAAGAGCGAACAAGACGAGGCAGAAGGCCGGTTTGAGGCCTTTTACTGAAAAACCAAAATTCATGTCTATTCCGAAGAGAGATTGAGGCTTATGGTGGTGCCTTGGCCGACACGACTGGTGATGTCTACATCCCCCCCATGGAGCCTAGCGATGGATTGCACGATCGCTAAGCCGAGACCTGTGCCTGGGGCTTTGCGACGCTGGGCGTCCTCGGTTCGGTAGAAACGATCGAGCAAGTGTGGAAGTTCATTTTCTGGAATGCCGCGCCCCGAATCCTGAATAGCTACCACGACCCGAAGTCCTTCCGCCCTGACGGAGGCAAGTATCCGACCTCCCGTTGGAGTAGCCTCCAGTGCATTGGAAACCAGATTGGCCAGTGCCTGTCGAAGCATGTCCTCATCCCCGTGGAGAGATGCTGTCACCTCGGATTGCAGAATCACTCCCTGTTCCTCGGCTGCGGCCTCGAAGAAGGCGAATACGTCATCGACCAGCTTCTGGGCATTCAGGGGAACCCGCGCCAGAGCGGTCTGAGGATCTTCAACCCTGGCGAGGAAAAGCATCCGGCTAATCAGCCGTGACAAGCGACGAAACTCCTCCAAGCTCGATTCCAAAACTTGGCGGTATTCCTCCACAGGACGGTCTCGGGAGAGGGTTACTTCCGCCTCACCCATGAGGTTGGTTATAGGTGTTCGAAGTTCATGGGCCAGATCGGCAGAGAACTGGGATAGCCGCGAGAAGGCATGGTCCAACCGGTTGAGCATGTCGTTCATGGCCTGAACGAGGTCTCGCAATTCCTGGGGGAATTGCCCAGGATCTAGGCGGTCTCGTAGGCGATGGGCGGTAATGCCTCGCGTGGACGCCACGATGAACCGAAGAGGCCTCAGCCCCCTATGGGCGGCCCACCATCCGAAGGCGGCACAGAGCAAGGATCCGCTTAGCAGCGTATAGATCAGACGACGGCGATAGCTGAAAATCATCCGCTCGTCTTCCGTGATGTTCAGGGCACCCTGGATTACAAATTTGCCAACGTTCTTTTGAGCCATCAGAAAGCGGCGGTGCTGCCGCTTGGACTTAATTTGGCCGTTAAACCAAGAGGCAGGAAGGCGCTCACTCATTCCAGCCGTTTCCAGCAGAGTGCCTCCCCCGGATTGGATTCGAAGGTAGGCCTGAGGCTCGGAGACTGCTGCGCCCTCTCCCATGATCTCCTCCTGGAGCGCTTCTAGATCTCCGGGGCGTTGATCAATGATGGTCGCTAGCTCCTGGACCTTGCCGTCGAGCAGGTGACGATTCCGCAGATTGATCTCACGCTGGAAAGTCCAATAAAGGAAGCCCGAGACAACCAACAGGGTGCCAAGGCTTCCTGCAACGAAAATCAATGCCAGGCGCAGTCGCAAGCTGGTTCGGAGGTCATTCAGCATCGAGCATGTACCCCAAGCCGCGCACGGTGTGGATGAGCTTTACTTCGAAGGGATCGTCCACTTTCCTTCGAAGGCGGCGGATGGCCACGTCTACGGCATTGGTTTCGTTATCGAAATTCATGTCCCAAACCTGCTCAGCAATGAAGGTTCGCGAAAGGACTTCCCCTCTGCGCCGAACCATCAAGGAGAGAAGCAGGAATTCCTGACGTGTCAGACCAAGATGTTTTCCACTGCGACGCGCATCGCTCCTAGCCATGTCCAATTCGAGATCATCAACTTTGAGTTGATCGACGGGACGGATGTGGGGGCGGCGCAACAGACTGCGGATCCTTGCCAGGAGTTCCGAAAAGGCGAAGGGTTTGACCAAGTAATCGTCAGCCCCAAGTTCGAGACCTTTCACTCGATCCGGCACCGTATCCCGAGCCGTCAGGAAAAGAACGGGGAGGCTCCTTCCTTCTTGTCGAAGCTCCTGAATCACTGACCAGCCATCCCGTCCAGGGAGCATGACATCCAGGACGATGAGGTCGAATGTCCCTTCACGAGCTAGAAACAGACCCTCATCCCCATCGGTCGCAACCTGCACCGAAAACCCGCTCTCCGTCAGCCCTTTGCGGAGGTAGGCGGCAGTCTTGGGTTCATCTTCGACAATAAGCAGCTTCATGGTTTTCTTGCCATTCAGATTGTGAGACACGCGGAGAAGCGGGGTGTCTCAGGATGGAACATCACTTATTAGCCCATGCTCCAGGGGATTTGGAGGTCTGAAAGTTGTGTTGAGGCTGGTAGGTCATCAGGAATCGTCCCTTTTCAGCCCTGTCCGAAAAACTGCTTCCAGAGAGAAAAAATCGTGTCGCATGCCGGGCACGTTCATTCGACCAGCCTTCGAATTCGATTCGATAAAGGGCGGTGAAGAGTTCTGCTCGTCCAATGCCGTGATAGCAGTGAATGAGGACAGGCCGATTGGCCGGGTCTGCCATGACGGATAGGAACTTGTCCACGGTGGCGGCGTCCGGAACCTGGGGAGTCGGAAGGTGGATGTGACGTACACCAATAGCCCCCAAGGCTCTGGCTTCTCCTCGAATATCGTCCAAAGGTGTGGTGTTGGTCGAGTCCTGGCCTGGTACATAGGTACGGAAGTCGATGACGGTGCGGAGGCCGAGCCTTTTCGCGACGGTCGCCATCTCTTCGGGGGGCATCGCCGCAGATTTGTACACCTGACCTTCTGTTACGGCATGAAGGCGATGGCGAATGTGGACATCGTAGGCGTACCACCCCCCGAATAGGATCGCGAAGGCCGCGATCCAGAGGAGAGCAACAGACAACCGTGATCGATGACGGGGGTGTGGCATCAGATGGGCTCCACCAGTGGCCTGATAAAAACCCGCCCCCAACCGAAGTGGGTGCGGGTTCACCTGAATCGAGTTGACCAACTACTTGCTCTTCTCGGCGGCCTTCTCTTCCTTCAGCACCTTGCCCGATGCGTCCATATCCAGGGTGACTTTCCCCTTCTCGGTTTTTAGGCCCACGCTGTAGCTCACGTCCTTCCCTTTGATCACTTTCTCGGCCTTGGCGATCTTCGCTTTGGGGTATTTCGCATCCACGCTGGTCTTTACCGCTTCTGGAAGCTCGGCGACTGCCATGCTCTCCTCGATCTCAGCGACGCTGCCATCGGCAAGATAGAGCAGGTCACGGGAGATCTTCCCGTCAATGCTTTCGATCTCGAAATAGGTTTTGCCGTCCTTCTTTTCCTCTGCGATGCCCTTGATGTTGGCCTTCGGGTAGGTCTTCTGGAACGCTGAAAGAACGGCGGCGGGAAGTTCCTTCTTGGTGAGCTTCTTTTCCTGTTCCTGAGCCCCTAGGGTCATGGTGAGGAGCAGGGCACTGAAGATAGCTTTTGTGGCGAGTCCCATGGGACCTCCAATGTGATGGATTGAGGAAAGAAGGCGTGCTGATCGCCCATTCCGTTGAGAATCACAGACCTATGCGAACAGTTTCCGAACACGCACATTACAGTTTTGTCATCTGCGGAAGGTCTCCGCTTTTCGGCACTACGCTGAGGTTGGTAACAAGGAGTTTCCATGCTTATATTCTCTCCCCTTCTCCTCGCGATCGGTTTAACCGGGCAAGGTCAAACTGCCCCTCCCTCGAAGCCCAACGCTGCAAGCGTGCCATCCTCCAACATGGTGCTCCTGAAAACGCTGAAGGTAGGAGGCGAGGGCGGTTGGGACTATGTGACCCTGGATGCCGATGCGGGGCGTCTATTCGTGCCGCGAGGGACACGCGTCGCGGTCCTCGACCTGGACGGCAAGGTCGTGGGGGAGATTGCTAAGACGGAGGGTGTACATGGGGTGGCGCTGGCCAAGGACCTGGGGCGTGGCTATACCAGCAACGGGCGGGCCAACACCATCACGGCATTCAAGCTCACGACGCTGGAAGTGCTGAAGGAGGTTCGGACCACGGGAGAGAATCCAGATGCAATTCTCTACGAACCCAAGACCCAACTGGTCTTTAGCTTCAACGGGCGCGGAAAGAACGCCACGGTGTTCGATGCGAACACGCTGGAGGTGAAAGGAACTATTCCCATGGGAGGCAAACCTGAATTCGCTGTTTGCGATGGGAATGGCCGTGTCTTCGTAAACGTGGAGGATACGTCCGAACTGCTTGCCATCAACGCGAAGACCTTGAAGGTTGAAGTCCGATGGTCTTTGAAGCCCCTGGAAGAACCTTCAGGTCTCGCCATCGATATTGTCCATCAGCGTCTTTTCGCGGTGGGTAGGAACAAGCTCATGGCCGTGGTGGATGCTACCAATGGCAAGCTCGTAAAGACCCTGCCCATCGGAGAGGGTTGCGACGCAGCCGTCTTCGATCCAGGAACGGGTTACACCTATGCATCCAATGGGGAAGGCACGCTCACCATCATCACCCAGAATGGGAAAGACAACTTCACCGTGTTGGGCACCACTCCCACGCGTAAGGGTGCCCGGACAATGGCCGTAGATGGCAAGACCCATCTCGTCTATCTGCCCACCGCCGAGTATGGTCCCGCGCCCGAAGCGAAGTCCGGTCAGCGTTCCCGGCCCCCGATGATTCCCGATAGCTTCCAGATCCTGGTCTTGGGTAAGGTTCACTAGCTAAGGTTTCAGGCACTCAGTGACTCTGGTAAGAGGAAGGAAGTCTACGAACAAGCCCAGGCGTGAAAGGAATCCACACCTGGGCTTGTCCTCTTGGATGTTGCTAGGCCGTCATGTTGATGTTCCCTCCGGTACCAGCGGGAGGCGTTGCGGCGGGCTCTGTCTTCTTGGGTCCACTCGCAACCTGCAATTGCGTCATTTTCCGGATGGCCTGCTGGTCGCCCTTTCCGGCTTCAGCCTTGGTGACAGCCACAGTCTCCTGGGCCTCTTGGGCGGCACTCTCTGTCTTGGCTGCCGGGGCTTTAGTTGCAGCCTGGGCCGCAAGGAGATCAGAGGAAGAAACCCGTTGAACGCCTTGAATCGAACTCATGACTCCCTCCTTGCTTCACAAAAGGGCAGAGCGCCCCAGATGAACTCTCTTCGGAAGGAAGATTCTTGGCGATGAGAGATATCCGCAAGATTACAGAATTGTCATCTGCCGGTCATAAATCAGGCGGGCAAAAGGGCAGATCCTACAAAGGGATGGTCGCCTCGCTGGAGGTTCGTGGATATCGTGGAGCCCATTTTCCTGCCGCTGAATTCGGCCCTGCGCCAGCAGCTACGACGGGTCAGCACTCCTCGGTTTCGATGGTCCCCTGAAATTTCCAGATCTTGGTAATCGGCACGGGGCGTTGAAGGTGAATCGCAACAAGTTCAGGAGAGTGATCGACGATCGCTCCTAAGAACGATAGGGAGATTGTCAGGTGAGACAGACAACACGCTGGGCATTAAGTTTAGTCCTCCTGGGGTCCATGGCCGGGTGCAAGCTCTATCACGTCCTGCCCCTGGACCAGAAGGCCCGATCCGCAGCGTTGGCACCTCCCGACTTGGTTCGCATCACCATCGGAGCCAAGGATCTCAAACACCCCATTTTGAAGCCCCAGGCCATCGATCTCAGCGATGGCCTGTCTCCGGAAGAGGCCGCTATCTTGGCTGTCCTCGCCAATCCGGACCTCAAGGCCATTCGGGACCAGCGAGCCCTGGCGGCGGCTCAACTCCTGGATGCCGGACTCTTACCCGATCCTGTTCTTTCCTTGTCAAAGGATGTGCCGGTTGGAGGGAATGACCAGGGAGCCATTTCCGCTCACTCCATGCAGTTGAGCCTTGACCTCACCAGCCTGCTGACCCGAGGCTTGCGCCGAAAGGCAGCTAAGGCCGGGCAACAGTCTGTTGATCTGGATGTGGCATGGCAGGAGTGGCAGATGGCTGAAGCGGCCAAACTTTCGGTCTTCCGGCTGATCGCCCTTGCCCCCCAGGTGGATCTGACCCAGCAAACGGATCTTGCCCTGGAAGAGAACCTGCAAGCCATAGAGGCAAGCACAGAATCCGGGGCGGCGGGCCTGAATGATCTAGCTGCCGCCCGCACCGCCTTGGACATTGGACGGCGTAATGCGCTTTCCCTAAAGCAGGCGCTGGATCGAGAACGCCAGACCCTCAATTCCCTGCTCGGCTTGTTGCCGAAGACCGATTTGATACTGGAAAAGGTTAGGATCCAACGGGCCTGGACAGCCCTCCCTTCGGAGGAAGAACTCGTCCAGGGACTTGATCAACGCCTGGATCTGGTGGCTCTAGAAAAGGGCTACGAAAGCGAAGATGCGCGGCTGCGATTGGCTGTGTGGTCCCAATTCCCGAGCATCGGCATCAGCCTGAGTCGGGCTCGGGACACCTCCAATGTCGTGACCCAAGGGACAGGCGTGGCCCTGAGCCTGCCCCTCTTTAATCGAGGATTGGGGGCCGTGGCCATCGAACGCGCCACGCGCCAGCAACTCTTTGATCAGTACGCTTCGAGATTGCAGCATGCAAGATCCGATCTGGCCCAGATCTGGGCAGACATGAACTCCGTTCGCAGCATGATCCTGGCTGTGGAACGAGCGATGCCTGCGATCGAAGCACAAGCCCAGGCCAGCGAAGCGGCCTTTCGGGATGGGCACCTTGACCTCCTCAGCAAGAACCAAGCACGCATCGCCCTGCTCTCCCAGAAGTCGGTCCTGGCAAGTCTCCAAGCCAACCTGGACGAACTCGGCGTCGCTCTTGAAATCGCATCTGGACGAATCCTTCCTTCTTCGGAGAACGCACGATGAACCGCCCCAAGCATCTTTGGCCAATTCTTGCGGCCTGCCTGTGCGTCTTGACTTCGTTGTTTCTCGGATTTCTCTGGGGGAAGTCCAACAGAAAAGGCACCGAAGCGGTCGAGCCGGAGGCGAAAGAGGGCGTGGTGGCCATGGTGAAAACCGCAGCCATCCAGAAAGGGAAGCTGGAGGGAAGGCTCGCCGTATTTGGAAGCATTGTGGCCGCGCCAGGGTCCGCCCAGACCATCTCGGTTCCGTACGAGTGCCGAGTGTCTTCCATTGCCGTAAGAGAGGGGCAGTTCGTGCCTGCGGGGTTTCCACTCGCCACGGTCGCGGATAGCCCAGATGCGTT
>JAYSNJ010000211.1:0-9760 GCA_043723905.1 Holophagaceae bacterium | reverse complement strand
AGGCTCTGGAGTCCCCCTTCGAGGGCCTTCAGGTCGGCGACCGTGAAGGTCATGTCCCTGGGCTTTTCCCGTGTCCTCTCGAGTTTGTGGCAAGGGTTGCCACCGAATGCTCGTTTACATTTTCAAACGGTCCCGCCTGAACCCCGCGTGGCCACGGGGATACCTCGAGGAGGCCTTCGGGGTGTTCCCGCCGCGGACCAAGCACATCAGCACCTGGGGAAAGCTGGCTCGGAAGGCACCAACCCCGAAACTGATGAAGCAGGCTGTCCCCATTGAACTTCGAGTTCGAGAGAAGGTCCCTAAGGGGGCGTAATGGAGAATTCCGAATCGAAGGCCAGGGCTCCCGAAATCGAGGGTGCGTGGTGGGCCTTCGGGGCATCGGTAGGGGGGTGATTTCGGCAAGTTAGCGCCAAGTAATTCACCCGCATATGTTAATTGGAATATCTCAATACTTCACGTAAGATATTTTATTACAGTTGTTAATCGGAAATTCGGAGTGGCCGATTCCCCTTTGGCGGGGCGGCACTTGGCATAATGCACATAGGCCATCCGGGGCCTACTGTCCTGGTTGGTCGGAGTGTGTGGTCCCCCAAACCTTCCAGAGTCCCTTGAGGGCCTCGTCGATCTGGAGATAGGCGGTTGTCTTTTCCCCGTAGAGGTCCATCTCGCTGGCCGGGGTCGGTGCCACATCCCGGAGGCGGAGGCCATAACGCTCCTTGAGCAGCGCCAGCACTTCCATGAAGCGGCTGTAGCCCTCCCATACGGAGGGTTCCCGCCACATCTCGCGGCCCTCGTGGCGCAATACCGTCTCGGCACCCTCCTTGTCCCAGACCAGGTCCAGCGCCTCGCCTTCGAGGTCTGGAAGCTGGGCGGCATCCTTCAGTGCTGCCGCTTTGAAGGCCTCCTGGAAGACCACCTGGGCGTCTCCAAAGGCCTGCTCCGCAGGTGAAAGGCAAGCCTTGTGCTCCTCCCACTCGGCGATGGTTGGGTGGGCGACGATGGCTAGCATGGGTCCCGAGCAGCCATCGGCCGGGCAGGAGCAATCCACGAGGCTGTCGAAATAATCATGCGACCCTTCCACCCAGGTCCCTTTCCAGCCGCACTCCGGGCAAACCAGGGGTTCGTTCTTGTAGTCGCTGAAGGAGCTCAGATGGCGCGCGCGAGGGCGTTCGGGCGGGATGCGGTCAGGCTCCGAGCCCTCCTTGTCGGGGTCCCAATTCTCGAAAGTCTGCAGTTCCTCGACCCAGGCCAGGTATTCCTCCTGAGCTCCCGGATCCGCGATTCCCGCCTGCTCGAGGTAGAGCATCTCGGCAGCGAGGATCCTGGCCGTGCGCACGGCCTCCAAACCTGAGGCCTCGTCCATGTACCAGAGCAGCGCATCACGGTCGAACTCCGGCGATTCGGGGTCGGGCAGGAGCTCGGCATAAAGGAGCCGTTCCTGGGCCAGGGCTTCCTGGTCTGTCTCGGAACACCTGGCGATGCCCGCCAGCTCCATGAACCTGTCCTTCAAGTCCATGACTAGCCGCACATGCTCTGGCGTCTCTTTCGTCTCGCGGCAAATCAAAGCCACGGCTTCACCTACGTCGTAGATCAGGGGTTCGTCCATGCTGTCCTCGGGGGATACCCCACTGTAACGCGGGGGTGTGGTCAGACAATGTCCAATCCCCAAGGAATCAGGGAACGCTCCAGAGGTTGTCGGGGTGATGTTGGAAAAAGGTCGGGCCACCGTCATTTGAAATGACGGTGGCTCGGGTTGCCCCAGCTGGTGGAATGGGCAGCGTTTGCAGATGCTTTTGCACATGCAATTGCAGGTCATCGCTGAGTGTGCGGGGAGGGGGGAGCGGAGATCAGTCCAACGCGGGCTATGGGCGGGTCATCCCCGCGTGTGCGGGGAGGGGAAGGGCTCCACCTGGTCCAGCCGCAGGAAGTGCGGATCATCCCCGCGTGGGCGGGGAGGGGAGCCCAAGCCCATGCCGATAAAGCCCTGAAGGCGGATCATCCCCGCGTGGGCGGGGAGGGGGCAAGGTCCAATTCTAGGAGTTTCAACTTCAGCGGATCATCCCCGCGTGGGCGGGGAGGGGCGAGGCGAATCAGAACTCCTACACGATGACGACGGATCATCCCCGCGTGGGCGGGGAGGCTTGGCGCCCCCGAAGCATCTGGGCCTGGGAGGTCTGGACTCCGGGGCGGGCCTCGCCCCCTTCGAAGAAATCGACGGATCCCTGACGCGGGATGTCGAAGCCATGCTGGTCCTGGCCCTTGCGCAGCAGCCAAGCCTCCTGGTCATCGGGCTTCAGGAGTCCGCTGCGGCGCCCTTCCCGAGTCAAAGACGGGTTTGCCCGGAGCCGGAAGCGGAACTTCTGGCCAGCTTTCAGTTCGTCGAGCTTCAGCCGGTCGGGAAGGTGCACGGGTGGGTCGGGTTCGCGGTCCAGCCAGTCTTGGAGTCCGAGGCGGCTCCAGTCTGGCAGCTCCCGGCTCTGGACCAGGATGCGGGCTGTCCCAGAGTCCCCCGATTCAGGCTCCAGGCGCCACAGGAAGGCCCCTGGGGGGCAGGGGATGTCCGGAGGGCTGAAGGCCCTGCTGAGGGTGGCGTGCAGTTGGTAGGGGTCGCCGAGGTCTCGCCGGGCTTCGCGGTTGCGCTGGTTGAGGTGGAGTCTATGCAGGAACATCGGCAACCTCCCCGGGGAACGGGATCCATTCGGAGGTGATGAACCGGGCTCCGAAGCGCCGCCCGGCGAAGGAGGACAACAACTGGTCCATGCGGAGGGCTCCGGTGCCGTCTGGTGACTCGATGGACAGGCGTAGGCGCTCAGGCAGGGATTCCCCTTTTCGCCGGGTCCCGATCCAGGGCTGGCTAGCGAGGGCCGCCCTGATCGTCGAATCCTGGATGGGTCTCAAGTTGGGGGGGAGCCATGGGGGCTCGCTGGGGACGTAGGATTTCCTCCCGAGGGCCAGGGGCCATACCGGGTCCAAAAGAGCGGCCTGGAGGCGTTCCAGCAGGTCCTGGTCCGGTCCTTCGAGGGCCACCAGGAAAGCGGCATCGGCGAGGTAGTGGCGGGTGGAAACGACCCCACCCTCCTTCGCCTGGGAACCGTCGGCTCGAATGATGGTGTCACTCCTGGCGCAACCTGCAGTCTGGTAGTCCTTGGCTGGGATTCCGGGGCGGTCATGTCTTACACCCATGGCCAGGCGAGTCAGGGGTTCCAGATCGGTCCAGTTGGTGCGGTCGATGCCAAGGGCAGCGGCGACCAGTCCGAGAACACCTGATTTACTGGGTTCCCGCCCGGTATCCCGCTCATCGAAGCGGCTGGTGGTGCCCCATGACTGCATGGGCCCCACGAGACGCATAAGCAGGGTGGCCATTCAGGACCTCACGGCCTTGAGAGTCGCCTCGACCAAGGCACCTAGGTTGCTGCTGGATGTACCGAATCCACCCACCTCCGCGCCGACCAGATTGAGAACATGGGTGGCTTCCTTCCCCCCATAGGCGACCTGGAGCTGCTTGGCCTTTTCGATGAGCTTGTCGGCGGAAATCCGGGTGAGTGACTCGCCCTTCTTCGCACGCAGGGCCGATTCGAAGGCGTTGGCGAGGTTCCTGGGGGCACCGCCGCGACGCACACTGACGGCCACGAATTCGGGAGGGTTGTGGGCGGCAAAGGAGTTCTGTTTCCCGGTGGGCTCGCTCACGACGAAACCCTCGAGGAAGGCCTCAAGGCCCTTGGCAGCGAGGTCCTCATCACCCTGGAGGTTCTCCACAAGCTTTGCCCAGTCGAGTACGGCATACCGGTAGAAACAGGCGGAATTGAACTCTACGGTGCCCATCATGTCTGCGCCAGCCGTGTCCTCGGGCTTCAGGTCATCCACAGCCGTGTAGAAATCGAACTCCCTCTCCATGGCGTGGGTGGAAAGGGCATGGGCGACCTGGCAGGCGGCGTCTTGGTTCTTGGCGGGCATGTCGGCGAGCATGCGGCCGAAGAGCGCAACGTCCAGGGCCTTGCCACCATCGAAGACCAGGTCCATGGCCTTCTTCAGTTCGGGATCGGCTCCCTGGGCAGCCTGTTTCTTAGCCTTGCCGGCCTTTTTCCCTTCGCTCGCGGAAGGGGCCGCAGCGGTGAGGTCATCCCACTTTTCATGGATGATGCGGGCGATATTGGTGATCTCTCGCTGGCCAAGGAAGAGCAGGCATTCGGTTTTCCCGTCCTCCTTGACGGTGAGTTCCACGGCTGAGAGTGCGAGGCGGGCCTTCGTATCGGCTTCGGCACGACCTCGTCCCATGCCTTCAAGGAGGTCGACGAGGGGTGCCAGGACGCGCTTGGTCCTTTCGGCAAGGTTCTCCTTTGCCAAGGTCTGGTTTTCGACTAGGGACTGGAAATGCTGCCGCACAGCTCGCTTGAGGCACTGGCTGCTGATGCGGGCCCGGCGGGAACCACCGAAGAAAGCATCTTTGGGAGCACCGGTATCATCCCGATTGAGATTGGATGGCGCATAGTTTTGCAGGGCGTGGATCTCGACCAGGGTCTTCATCAGAGGCTCTCCTCGGTGGGGGAAATGTTGGCGTTTGCGTCGCCGTGGGTGTGGGAGTGGAGGGTGCGGTAGAAATCTCGGGCCAAGTCGTTCTGGGCCCGTTTGGAGTCATCGTTCCAGCGAAGGAGGGATGTCAGCAGATCCTCGAAATCCAGGGGGCGGTCCTTCAGCAGGGCAACCAGTTGTCGAAGGCGGTGGGGCAACTGGTCCTCGTCGGAATCCAGGAAGGCGATGAAACGCCGTTCCGTGCTGGTGGATCCGCTCTCGACCTGATGCCTTGCGGCGGCCGCACCGAGGCTCAGTTTCGACTGGGTTTGACCCTCCCGCCAGTGGGCAGCCCAGAGGCCGGCCACGAGGTGATGAGCCGTTCTCCGCCAGGGGCGCTCAGGGCCCTGAAGGAAGGGCTCAACCCAAGGGAAGGCGGGAACATGGGTGCCGGGGTCGAAGGCAAGGCTCCGTTTCAGCACGGCTCGCACGCGGGTGTCCTCCGCCTGCCGCGCCTCGAGCCACTCGATGAAATTGCTCATGCTTCCTCCTTTGCCAAGCTGGCGTCGAGCTCCTGGATGATGCCGTCCAACTTCTTCAGTTCCGCCCCGATGGCTCCCTCGGCGCGAACCAGGGCGCGGATGGCCCAGGCATCGCCCGAACGGGCGGCCTGGCTGTGCAGGTTCCAGGCGGAGCTAAGGGCGTCCCTAACCGTTTTCAGCCAGCCCCGTCGAATCGCTTCGGGGTCGGCACAGGCGGTGCATGACTGAAGGAGAGAATGGAAGGCTGCTTCGAGGGTGGACCAGTAGGCCGGAATGCAGGGCATTTGGGCGACGAAGTTGCGCACATCCTTCTTGTGGGGAGTGCGGTCTCCTCGGCCGATTAGCATCCGCCCATAGGTGCTGCATGCGGACCAGAGGGCGGATTGGCTTGATTCTGCTTGTTCGAGAAATGAAGAAATATCTCCCCGGACAAATCGATCACTGATAAGCGATTGAGGGAGAGCAAATCGTTCCATTCGCCAGTATTCGATCTTGGCTTTGTTGTTGCTCTGCCCGATAGCGAGAACAGTGCCGGGGAACCGAGCCGGGGATTTCTTGGTCAGCTCGGCCGCATGCTGAATGTTACGGGGGGAAAGGTTCTCCTTGTCTGGCAGGAGCGTATCGAATTCGCGCCATAAGCCACGCTCCTGAAAGGCAAGAGGGAGCAGGCCTTTATCCTTGATTTCCCGGTAGGCCTGCATGGGGTCCATCTCACCCTTGCTGGCAAACTGGACGCCGGAGGCGAATGCCAGCTTCTCAACGCCTTCTGATCCGAGGTGAAGTAGGACTGACCGCGTTCTCCAGGTATACCGGTCTGCGAGGCCACAACATTCTCGCGGTGCACCTTGCCTGAGGGCTTCGAGGGTTTCCGGGTCCCGTTCCCAGATGGGCTGGTCGTTTTCGACCAAGTGGCGGCTCTGGGGGATTAAAGAGAGGATGAGCGTGTCCTCGAGGCTGACGCCAAGAGGGATGAGGATTGCGGCCGTGGCGGATGGGGCTGTTCCCGTATGAGAAAGTTCACTTTTCCCGCAACTCACGGAAAAGGTCTGGCTGGCCATCAACCAGCGGGCGGCCGGGCCCTCGAGGATGGTTCCCGGGGCCTGAACATCGATGTGGTCGAAGAGTACCTTGGCATTGTCAGCATTGTGTTCTGCCGCCAGCACTGTCCATGCGCGCCAGACTTTCGGTTCAAAACCCGGGATTTGCCCGAACGGGTGAGTCTTGTCGAAGAGCCAGAACCGTTCCCGCCAGGTCGCGAGGTAGGTCTCGATCTGGGCCATGGGAAGGCCGCCCTTGAACAGGGCTCGGGCCTCGTCTATGTCGCAGGGCCCCCGCAGGGCACGGTAGAGCACTGCGAGGAGCAGGCGGTGGAGGGCGGCCGTGACAAGGGGGGATGGATCCTCAAGAGCGGCAATGTCAGGCGACCGCCGGAGGGTCTCCAGGATGCCAAGTTCGCCGCGGTTCCCGTCCCGGAAGCGCACTGGGATCCAGGCTTCGTCGATGAGGTTATACCTTTTCAATGGGCCTCCTTCGTCTCAAAAACCAACCCAAGGGCTTCATCCAGGCGAACACTTGGGTCCTCCCGCCAACGGCCACCCGCATCCAGGTGGAGGGGGTAGGCGTTTCGGAGAAGGGCTGATTGCTGCCACCCTCCCGGAACCCCCTGGGTCTGCAGCTTCTTCACGATTCCCTTTCTGGTGAGGGAGCCGATGGTTGCCATGAGCGCTTGAAGGCGCTGAGCATAGGCTTCGCCCTCCCCCTCCTTGATGGCGGCCTCTAACCGAGGGATCAGAGCCTCCGGGATTGGAACTTCTTCCTCGTATACCGAGGAGACGAGGCTGTCGATTTCGCAGGGAAGGGAGATCGTCTCGCGGTTCCTTAGCAGCACCCAGGTGCGGAGCAGGACATCCTCGCGGTAGACGGAGCCCCACCAAAGTGGTCTCCCAAAACTCGGGGGTTCATCAGCATCCAGGCCGGCGATGAGCAGAATGGGCTCCCGGGATGGGCGATCCGGTCGATCATGCCGCCAAAGCCGACCTGCCCGTTGGAGGACGAGGTCGATGGGCGCCAGGTCCGTCATCATCAGATCGAAGTCCAGGTCGAGGCTTTGTTCCGCCACCTGGGTGGAGATGAGGATGCGTCGCGTAGCTCGGTCGGCCTTCTTGCCAAAGGTCTCCAGGACCTGCTCCTCCCGGGCCTGTCGGAGGTCGGCAGGGTACCGCGCGTGGAAGAGCAGCACTTCGTCGCCATTTGGTAATCGCTTACCCACCTGGGTTCCGGACCGCAAAATGGGCTCTCCATCCGAGTAGAGGGCGTATAGGGACTGTGCGCGCTGCACTGTGTTGAAGAGGGCTAGGGCAGACCCATGAGATGTCAGGTGACTGTCCAGGGCGGCCCTGACCGCACCTAGGTCTGCGGGTATGGGTAGGATCCTCAGGGTTCGCTTGCGCATCGGGTCGGCCTCGAAGTGGGTCTGATGCGAATCCTTCCCCTGGATGACGGTGAGGCGGGGATAGGGGGCCTCCGGATCGGGAAGAGCCGCTCCGAGCAGGCTGGCTAAGCGTTTGCGGATGCTGGGGGGCAAGGTCGCGGACAAAAGGATCACTGAAGATCCGAGGGTGACCAGCCAATGGACGAGATGGATTAGGAGGGTGCCGGTATAGGTGTCGTAGGCGTGGATCTCGTCGAAGACCACGACTCGGTTCGCCTGATGACAGCTCGTGGAACGATCCGTCCCGCTTCGTCCAGGCCGACGAGGATGAGGCCGGTGTGCATCCCAGCCTCAGGGCCCTCACACGCCTGGGGGAGGACTCCCTGACTGTGATTCCCATCCGAGAGGGTGAACCCTTTGAACCAGCCACGGCTCCCAGCGCCGATCAGGCCAAGAAATGGTCCCAGCGTTCCCTTTCCCCCATAGGGGCTTCCACGAGCATCACGCAGGGGCCGCTGACCGAGGCGACTTCTTGGGCAACGGCCTCTTGCAGAGGGCGGGGGCCGAATTCGAACACGTCCTTGAACTGAAGGTCCTTCGGCAAGAGCGAAGTGCGCTGACCCCAGCCAATGGCGTCTAGCGCTTGCTCGGCGGCGGCCTTCCTGGCGAGCCGCCAGGCTTCAAGGTCCTGACAGTCCGCAGGATTCCCGAACGGGAAGTGGGCCTCGCTCGATCCGATCCAGTCCGCGAAGCTCACGAGGCCCGAGAGAAGCATGAAGTCTGGCCCGCTGAGGCTCACATCACACGGAGCCTTCCCGGGGGACCATAGGCCTAGCAGAGCCGTGAAAAGTGCGGATCGAGCCTGGCACCAAGCGGCATCCTGCCAAATATGGCGATCCCCCTCCAAATGGGAGAGCCGAGAGGCCCCCGCCCGTTTGCCGTGGTGGCAACCGACCGCATCTGCCGTCAAGTCTGCTAGTCCCTGGGGCCAGCCGAGGTGGACCAGTTCGTTCGAAAGAATGATTTGGCTAACCCAGGCGTGGTGGACCTTGGTGCTGAGGCCTGGGGGGAATCTGAGGCCTACGGCCTCCAGTGCGTAGCGTCCGGCTGGCCACTTGGCCTGGAATCCGGGGCAGGCCTTCCCGAGGTCGTGACAAGCTGCAATCAGAAGAATCCAAGGCCTAGCTTGGTCCCAAGGAAGGCCAAGACAGGCTCCCATGCGCTCTCGGGTGACTTCGGGCTCGCGGTCGAGGATGGCATCCACAGAGCACGCGACATCGACCATATGGAGCAGCAGGGGGTGGTGGCCCCCGGTTGTGTCATTGCCGGACTTGGCCCAGATGGGGGATGTGTCCAAGGGAGATCCATTCCTAGTCGCTGTGGTTTTTTGAGGGGTCTAACCATCGCTGAGCTGAGATGAATTTTTCAATATTTTTCGTTTATTTATTATACGCAAAAAGGCCGGCACTGAGTCTGGGAATTCATTCATTCCGATTTTTTGATTGGTGAATGTGGTGTATATATTTTTGGGGAACTCGCAAGGGAACATTGCCCAAGGAGCCTGTGGGCTGGCCCCCATCATGATGGGTCTATGAGGTAGACATTGGGTGTCCATTTGACCCAAATCCGGGCGGAGGGCCTTCTCGATGTGTTCCGCATTGGCGATTTGCCTAGTCTGGGCCGTATTCCCTAGACCTGGGGCTGCTCCCCTGTGGAGGCCAAGCCATCAGCCTTTGTGGAGTATCAAACCCTCGGGCTTTGGCAATACGCCGACGATCCCACGGCACAGCGGCTCGCTATGCGGATAGAGATTTACCAAGCCGGCGTTGGTAGGAGGGGCCATGGAACGACGCACGTAAGGGGGAACCACCTTCGGGACGTTCGAGAAATGCGAGGTCTTGGTTCAAGCGGTGGCTTTTTTCGCCTTCTTCTTGTTGACAATCTTGACGCCCGGCCGCGGCTTCGCGCCGTCCAGGGCGGCCTGAATCCAGTCGGCGGTGGCCTGGCTGGCCTGGGTCAAGATGCCATCGGTCCCAAGGTTGGTATAGGTATCTCGCATGCGGCCGAGGGAGTGTCCCAGGAGGGTGTCTCCGATGGCGGACGGGTAGCCCAGCTCTGTGCAGGTGGTCTGGAAGGTGTGGCGAAGGTCGTGGGGGGTGAGGTTCTCGAGTTTGCTGGCGGCCCTGATTCGCTCCCAGACTTTCCCGAGCCCGTTGAAGGGGTGGTCTGAGCTCTGACCCGGGAATACGAAGGTGCTGAGCCGAAGGTGGGACCGACG
>JAYSNJ010000210.1:0-14231 GCA_043723905.1 Holophagaceae bacterium | reverse complement strand
TGCGCGGCCCGAGAGCCGCGCACGTTGTTGAACCTGAAAAAGTCTAGCTCTTGGCGGCTTCGACGACCTTCGCCGTCTTGCCCTTCTTGAGATACTTCTCGAGGATGAGGCTGGCCTCGGCGGGGGACACGGGGCCGTAGACCTGATCGTCCACCATGATGACGGGGGCCAGGCCGCAGGTGCCCAGGCAGCGGGTGCTCTCCAGGGAGAACATCTTGTCCTTGGTCGTCTCGCCGAACTGGATGCCCAGGGCGTCCATGAGGCGCGCGGAGAGCTTGTCGGCGCCCTTGACGTAGCAGGCGGTGCCCAGGCAGACGTTGACGATGTGCTTGCCCCGGGGCTGGAGGCGGAAGTAGTGGTAGAAGGTCGCGACGCCCGTCACCTTGGCGAGGGGAATCTGGGCCAACTGGGCCACGGAGTGCATCTGGTCCTTGCCTAGGTAGCCGAAGTGGCCCTGCACCAGGTGCAGGATCGCGATGAGCTGGCTCTCGGAGTGGGTGGTCTTCGCGTTCTGCTCGATGTAGCTGATGATGTGCTCGGGCAGGAACTCGAGGCAGGCGGCCTTCACTTCCGCCCAGTTGTCGGTGTTGGCGACGGCGTGGCTCATCGGATCCCCCTCGGCATGCGGGCTTCGTAGTGGGTATGCAGCAGCTTGTGGGCCTTCTCGCTGTTGGGTTCGCCCAGGAACTCGGCGTAGAGATGCTCGATGGCCGGGTTCTCGTGGGAGCGGCGCAGCTGCTTCCCGGCGTCGATGTCATAGAGCGCCTTGGCGCGGGTGCGGGCGGTCTCGGGATCCAGGGGATCGTGATCCAGGGCCGGGTAAGGCTGGCCACCGCCCATGATGCAGCCGCCGGGGCAGGCCATGATCTCGATGAGATGGTACTGCTTCTCGCCCAGCTTCACGGCATCCAGGAGGTGCTTGGCGTTGGTGAGGCCGTTGGACACCGCGATGTTGATGTCCATGCCGGCGATGCGCAGGGTGGCCTCCTTGAGGCCCGTGACGCCGCGGACTTCCTCGAAGACGAGGGGCCCGAGCTCTTCGCCCGTGAGCTTCACGGCGGCGGTGCGCAGGGCGGCTTCCATCACGCCACCGGTGGCGCCGAAGATATCGGCGGCTCCCGACGAGATGCCCAGGGGGCGGTCGAACTCGCCGTTGGGCAGGTTCGTGAAGTCGATACCGTAGGACTTGATCATCCAGGCCAGTTCACGGGTGGTGAGCACGGCGTCGGTGTAGGGAATGCCGTCTTCCATGGCCTGCTCGGGGCGGGCGGCCTCGAACTTCTTGGCGACGCAGGGCATGATCGCCACCACGTAGATGTCCTTGGGGTCGAGGCCCTTCTTCTCGGCGTAGTAGCTCTTGATGAGCGCACTCATCATCTGCATGGGGGACTTGCAGCTGGAGGTGTGCTTGATCATCTCGGGGTAGAACTTCTCGAGGAAGTTCACCCAGCCGGGGCTGCAGCTGGTCAGCAGGGGCAGGTTCTCGCCCTTCTGCACGCGGCTCAGGAATTCCGTGGCCTCCTCGATGATGGTGAGATCGGCGGCGAAGTTGGTGTCGAAGACCTCGTCGAAGCCCATGCGGCGCAGGGCCGTGACGAGCTTGCCCGTCACGGGAGTGCCCATGGGAAGGCCGAAGGCCTCACCCAGGGTGGCGCGGATGGCGGGAGCCACCTGGACCACCACGTGCTTGACATCCCGGGGCATGGCCAGGGCTTCCCACACGCGCTCGGTGTGGTCCTTCTCCAGGAAGGCGGCGGTGGGGCAGACGGCGACGCACTGGCCGCACTGGATGCAGACCGAATCGTCCATGTTGCAGAGATTGGCGGGACCGACCACGGTGTGGAAGCCGCGGCCGTGCTGGCTGAGGTTGCTCACGCCCTGGACTTCCGAGCACACGCGCACGCAGCGGCCGCAGAGGATGCACTTCTCGGGGGTGCGGATCACGCTCTGGCCCGAATCGTCGATGGGGAAGTGCTTGCGCTCGCCGTTGAAGATGCGCTCCCGGACGCCCAGGCGGTAGGCCTGCTTCTGGAGTTCGCAGTTGCCGTCCCGCTCGCAGGTCTGGCAGTCCCGTGGGTGGTTGTCGAGGAGCAGCTCGACGATGTCGCGGCGGGCCTGGCGGATCTCGGGACTGTTGGTCTGGACCTCCATCCCCTCCCACACTTCCTGGGAACAGGCGGTGAGGAAGTGGTTGAAGCCCTTGACCTGGGTCACGCAGACGCGGCAGGCCCCCTCGATGCTGAGGTTGGGGTGGTAGCAGAGGCGGGGGATGTTGATCCCCAGCTTCTCGGCCGCCTTGAGGAGGCTGGTCCCGGCGGGAACCTGGAGGGGCTCGCCGTCGATGGTGAGGTTGATCATCTTGTCGATCATCGTTGGATTCCTAGGCTAGGGCTGCGTTGGGCCAAGGGTTATACCCGCTCGACGGCGTCGAAACGGCAGACTTCGAAGCACTGGCCGCACTTCACGCAGCGGTCCTGGTCGATGACATGGGCTTCCTTGCGGGTGCCTGTGATGCATTCGACGGGACAGTTGCGGGCGCAGACGGTGCAGCCGATGCAGGTCTCGGCGTCGATCTCGTACTTGATGAGGGCCACGCACTTCTTGGCCTTGCAGCTCTTGTCCACGATGTGCTCGACGTACTCCTCGCGGAAGTGCTTGAGCGAGGAGAGGATCGGGTTGGGCGCGGCCCGGCCCAAGCCGCAGAGGCTGGTCTGCTGGCAGAGCTTGGCGAGGCGTTCCAGGCGATCGAGATCGCTCATCTCGCCCTTGCCGGAGGTGATCTTCTGGAGGATCTCCAGCATGCGGGTCGTGCCTTCGCGACAGGGCGTGCACTTGCCGCAGCTCTCCTCCTGGGTGAAGGTCAGGTAGAACTTCGAGATGTCCACCATGCAGTCTTCTTCGGAGAGCACGATCATGCCGCCGGAGCCCATGATGGAGCCCGCCTTGGCGAGGGGACCGAAGTCCACTTCCATGTCGATCCACTTGGCGGGGATGAAGCCACCCGCGGGGCCGCCGGTCTGGACGGCCTTGAGGGGCAGATCGTCCTGGACGCCGCCGCCGATATCGAAGACCACCTTGCGCAGCGAGGTGCCCAGAGGCACTTCTACCAGGCCCGTGTGCTTCACCTTGCCCGCCAAGGCAAAGACCTTCGTCCCGCCGGATTCCTCGGTGCCGATGGAGGCGAACCAGTCGCCGCCGTAGTTGATGATGGGAGGGATGTTCGCGAAGGTCTCCACGTTGTTGATGGAGGTGGGCTTGCCCCAGAGGCCGCGCACCACCGGGTAGGGCGGCCGGACCTTGGGCTGGCCGCGCTCGCCTTCGATGGAACGGATGAGGGCAGTCTCCTCGCCGCAGACGAAGGCGCCCGCGCCCAGGCGGATCTCCAGATCGAAGCTCCATCCCGAACCCATCACGTTCTCGCCGAGGATGCCGGCTGCGCGGCACTTGTCGATGGCGTTCTGGATGCGCTTGATGGCCAGAGGATACTCGGCACGAACGTAATAGAAGCCCTTGCAGGCTTGAATGGCAAAGGCGCCGATGATCATCCCCTCGAGGACGCTGAAGGGGTCGCTCTCCAGCATGCCGCGGTCCATGAAGGCCCCCGGATCGCCCTCGTCGCCGTTGCAGACGATGTAGCGGGTCTTATCGGGCTGCTGGCTGGCCATCTGCCACTTCTTGCCCGTGAGGAAGCCGCCGCCGCCGCGGCCCCGGAGCCGGGCCTTCAGCACCTCGTTGATGACCCAGTCGGGATCGCTCTTGGAGAGACTGGTGGCCAGCGCCTTGAATCCGCCGTACTTGATGTATTCGTCGAGGCTATCGGGGTCCAGGATGCCGCTGTTGCGCATGGCCACGCGGCTCTGGCGGTTGAAGAAGGAGACATCGCCGTAGAGGTCGAAGAACTCCTGGTAGATGGGCTTGTCCGTGACCATGAGGGATGGCACTTCCTCGCCCTTGAGGACCTGCTTCGAGACGAGCTCCTCGAGGTCGGATTCGCTGGCCACACGGTAGAGGGCGCGGAAGGGGCGCACCAGCACGTGGGCATGCTCCCCGCACTTCCCCTGGCAGGCGCCGAAGCAGCTGGCGCTGGTGATGCGGACCTTGTCTTCGGCTACGCCGGCTTCCTGCAGCTTGCGCTGGAAGACCTCGCGGAAGTTGATCTTGGAGGCGACGCCGCAGCGCTTCCCCTCGCAGAAGAGGAACTCGATCTGCTGATCGGGGTCGATGGAGCCATCCAGGATCTGCTCCGCCAGGGGCAGGCCCTTCTGGATGTGGTTGGTGAAGATCTTGTGCACCACGTCCCGGTTGACGCGCTCGTACTTGACGGGCATCTTGCCGGGCACGCTGACGCCCACGATGGGCTCCTTGCTGCAGCGGCCCGTGCAACCCGTCCGGTGGATGACGACGTCCTCGCGGCCGGAGGACTGGATGTGCTTGAGGAACTCGTCCATCACGTCCACGGCACCGGCCGCGTTCTCGCAGGTGGCGGACCCGACCTGGATGATGATCTTGCCGTCGTCGCCGCGGGCTGCGAGGGACAGAGCGACCCTCTCCGTCAGTGCCTTGTAGAACTCGGTCACCGGGTTTGGCATGTGGGCTCCATGAATTCTCGGGAAGAAACGGGCGCCGCCCGCGTAAGTGTGAAATTTTATCGATAAAAAAAGATCGATTATCGGCGCACCTAATCGAGAAAAGTTTATCGATTGAATGGCCGCTTGAAACCAAGGCTGCTGCCTTGTGGTTGAGCCGTCCACCTGGACATTCGGATCGCTGTCTCGCTCAGGTCCTCAACACAAGTCGGGTCCTGAAATGCGGTTGATCGGCCACGGAATAAATGTATTCGGGATCGGCACCGATTGCGTTGATTTTAATCACATCGCCAGTGCGCCGCACGTTTCGAGTCATTAGTGTCCAAGCAAATGATGGCGCCGATTCGGCGCCATCATTGCTTGAATGCCCATCATTGCTTGGTTTCTGTTTATCCGGGAAGGGTTGGACAAGCCCTGTCTAACCGCGAGAGGAGAGAGTCATTGAAAATGAATATGCGAACGCGTCTCGATATCCTGAAGGGCCGTTGCGTTACGGCCCCCCATGCCGCCCTGGTTCCGGGATGTTCCTGGACGATGGCCTACCACTTCACCCGGACGCGGTAGGTGAGCGTCGCGCTGCCCTCGGCGGGGACTTCCACCCTGAATCTGCCCACCCCGGCGGCTTCCTTGGTGAAGGGGTGGCTCTTCTGGATCATCTCCCAGTCGCCGTAGATGGGCTCCAGCACGGAAACGGTGACAGGCTCCTTCTTGGCGTTCTTCAGCTCCACCTCGAAGGCCAGCTCGGAAACGTTGCGCCAGGCGCCCTGCTTGCCCAGGCTCTTGTAGTCCGTCTGCTTGCGCCGGGCGGTCACGTCGAAGGCGTCCCCCAGCTTCAGGCGCACCAGTTCGTGCTTGGGCGTGTGATCAATGGCGTCTTCGCCCACGAACTGGGCGCGCCCCTCGCTGTCGCGCTTGTAGACCCGCACGGTGCCCTTGGGCAGAGGCATGCCCATGCGGCTTTCGGGCTTGTTGTCGAACTCCACGAAGACGCCCACCTTCAGCTTGTCGCCCAGTTCCCCGTAGCTGCCCTGGTAGTAGTAGCTCTCGCCCCGGAGGAGGAATTCCTTGCGCACGGGCACATTGGAGGCCGAGAGCAGGGCCACCTGCTTGGTCTGGTTCTCCTTGAGTGTGGTGGGGCGGTCGAGTGTGTAGAGGTGGTACTCGAAGAGGGTCTCCTCCTTCATCTCGGGGGCGGAATCGAAGCGGGCACTCTTGGCCATGCTCATCATGGGGGCGGCGGGGCGCCGGGGCTGGACGCGGTTCACGTCCCCTGCCACCAGCTGCAGCGTGGCGTTGGGGTAGGCGGCGCCGCTCTGGTTGGTGAGCGTCACCCAGCCGCTGAGGTCCAGGGTTTTCTCGTCCGCCGCCAGGTTGGCCACGTAGTCCGCCTTCCAGGCGAGGCCCCCCGTCAGGTAGCTCAATTCCAGTTTCTGGGATTTTTCCGCCCCGCTGTGGAGGTCGACCACGAGCGTGGGCCGGGCGCGGAGGTTCTCGGGCACTCTGGGATAGACGATGCGCCCCGGCGCCGAGGTCTCGATGCGGTCCGGGAACTGGAGCACCACGCCGTTGTTGGTGGCCAGAACGGTGGCGTCCTCGCGCACTTCCCTGGCTCCCGCGCCCTCTGCGTTGGGCACGCTGCGCACGATGGTGACTTTCTGTCCCACGTACTTCTCCAGGAGCTTGGTGGGCGTCAGCAGATCGAAGTCGAAGTTCTGCTCCACCACCCAGAAGTCCTTGGGGAGTGTGAGATTGCGCAGGAGGGCGGTCTCGGGGCGGATCTGGGCCGACACCTCCTGGAAGGCCAGGGCCTGATCGCCCTTAACGAGTTTCACTTCCCGCTGATCCTTCACCAGGGCCAGGTTGTCGTTGTAGATCGTCACCGCCAGCGACTGCTGATCCTTCAGGGTCGTGGTGATCTCCCGGGGGCTCTGGGCCGCCAGGGAAAGAGCGAGGGGGGCGAGGAGAAGGGCGCGCATGGGGGACTCCTTGAATGGGCGAAAGGGCCTCGATGGGGGAATGCCGTCAGTCCGGGATTCCTTTCAAGTCGGGTTCCAATTTCGAGAAAACCTGGCCACAGCTTAGCCCACCTGCCAATCCCCGTCCCGAAGGGACTGTCCTGCCGGGGGGCAGGCCTCGCATTCCCGTATCATGGAGCCTCTCCCCGGAGTCCCCATGTCTGTGCCCACGCTCGATCCCACGGCCCTGCGCGTGCTGGGGGCTCTCCTGGAGAAGCAGATGAGCACGCCGGAGTACTACCCGCTCACGCTCAATGCCCTGGTGAACGCCTGCAACCAGAGCAGCAACCGGGATCCGGTGATGCACCTGGAGGAGGATGCGGTGCTGGATGGCCTTGAGGCCCTGAGGATCGAGAAACTCTCCTGGGAAGTGCGTTCGGCGGGGTCCCGCACCACCAAGTACGAGCATCGGCTGCGGGAGCGCTTCGAGCTCACGGAGCAGGAGGCGGCCGTCCTCTGCGAACTGATGCTGCGGGGGCCCCAGACCCCCGGCGAGCTGCGCTCCCGCACCCAGAGGCTCTACGCATTCCAGGACCTTCCCGAAGTGGAGGCCGCCCTCGACTGCCTGGCCTCGGGACCGGAGCGGCTGGCGGTGAAGCTGCCCCGGCAGGCGGGTGCCCGGGAGGTACGCTTCGCCCAGCTCCTGGGCGGCTCCGATGATCCTCGCGCCACCCAGCCCCTGAGCGCCTTGCCGGGGGCCGAAGCGATGCCCTCCTTGCGCGATGAGGTCGCTGCCCTGCGTGAGGAGCTGGCGGCGATGCGTGCGGACTTCGAGGCCTTCCGCAAGCAGCTGGAGTAGGCGTTCTAGACCGGCGTTTCGGCGGCCGCCAGGGCCTTCTTCAGGGCTCGGGAGAGGTCTATCAGCTTGAAGGGCTTTTGGAGGAAGCCCGACAGCCCCGTGGAACCCAGGAGGATCCGGGTCTCCTGTTCGCTGTAGCCGCTCATGAGGAGGGTGGGGGTTCCGGGCTGGGCCTTCTGGATCCGCCGGAAGACCTCGTCGCCGCCCAGCACCGGCATGGTCAAGTCCAGGAGCACGGCCAGGATCGTTCCCTGGTGCTCCAGGAAGAGGTCCACGGCCTCCTGGCCGTTGCGGGCCTGGAGCACGGTGAAGCCCATGACTTCCAGGGCCTCGCCCAGGAGTTCCCGCACGCTCTCCTCGTCGTCGGCCAGGAGCACGAGGCCCTCCGTGCGAAGGGGGAAGTCCTCCTCCACGGGGGGCGGGGTCGCGGCGGGGGCGGTGGCGGGGAAGGTGAGGCAGAAGGTCGTTCCCGTGCCCGGACGGCTCTGCACCCGCAAGGCTCCCTGATGGTTCTGCACGATGCCCAGGATCGCCGCCAACCCCAGTCCCCGGCCCGTGAACTTCGTGGTGAAGAAGGGATCGAAGATGCGCTTCAGGGTCTCCTCGTCCATGCCACACCCCGAATCCTCCACGCGCAGGCAGACGGAGGGGCCCGGGGGCAGGTCCGGGGCGAGGAACGTGTGGAATCCGGCGTCTGGGATACGGTCCTCAGATCCCATGCTGAGGCTGATGCGGATCCGCCCTGAACGCTCCCCGATGGCCTCGGAGGCGTTGATCACCAGGTTCATGACCGCCTGGCGGAGCTGGGAGGGATCGGCCTCGATGAAGGCGAGCTCCGGGCCCTGGTCGAATTCGAGGGTCACGTCCCGGCCGATGGACACCTTGAGCAGGTGAGTCATCTCTGCGACCAGGGCGTTCAGGTCCAGGACCTCTGTGGTGAAGCGGCCCCTGCCCGAGTAGGCCAGGAGCTGGCGACAGAGATCCGCCGCCCGGCCGATGCCCACCTGCACCTGATCGAGGTGGCGCCGGGTCCTGACCGGATCCTCCAGGTAGTGGGCCGCGAGATCCGCATTGCCCTGGATGGCCACCAGCAGATTGTTGAAGTCGTGGGCGATGCTCCCGGCCAGGACTCCCAGGCTCTCCAGTTTCTGAGCCTGGAGCAGGGCGGCCTCCTGGCGCTTCTGCTTGGTGAGGTCCACCATGGTGCCCGAGATCCCCAGGTGCCCATCCTTCATGACCCGGGCATGGACCCTCAAGCACTTGATCGCCCCGTCCGCGGTGCGGCAGCGGAGTTCCCGGGGTCCGCGGGAGGGGAGGTCCTGGACCACATCCCGGAAGCGTCGCTTCAGGTTGACGTGGTCTTCCGGGGGAGCGAAGTCCAGGAAGGAGCGGCCGAGGGTCTCCCGCAGAGACCAGCCCGTGATCTCGGTCCAGGCCTGGTTGAGGAACTGGAGGCGTCCCTCCAGGTCGAGGCGGAAGATGACCTCCTCCACGGATTCCACCAGACTCCGGTACTGGGCCTCGCTCTCCTCCAGGCGCTGGCGGGCTTCCTCCCGTTCGCAGATCAACCGCCCCAGGAGAATGGACAGGGGCCTGCCTCCGGAGTCGTCCAGGTCCTCGGCGATGTTCCCGGAAGGCAGGAGGCTCCGGGCCGTGAGCCGGAGGGAATCCAGGACTTCCTGCTGGTGCTCACAGACGGCCCGGAGCTCCTCGGGGTCCAGAGCGAGGCTCCGATGGGCGAGCAGAAGATCCCGATCGAACTGTCGGTAGGCCTGATTCACGCCCTCCAGGAACGAGCCCCAGCCCTCCGGCAGTTGCCCCAGGTCCTGGGTATCCAGGATGCCGACGTGTTTCTGGAGCTGGATGGCCAGGAGCCTGTGCACGGGGCAGGGCGGCTCCTTCTGGGGTTCTGCCAGGCGGGTCTCCATGGATCTCCTCAGGTTCTGGGGGCATAGCCGCCTGGGGCCGCGCCGAATGACGATGGCGATTCTCGCATCGCTGCGGCAGGAAGGTGGGGAAAAAATGGCGTGGAGACTATTTTTCCCTAATCCCTTTACTTCAGCGTGATCACTGTGGCCCCGGCGCCCCCCTGGGCCTGGGGGGCGTCCTCGATGCGGGCGATGCTGGGGTGGCCCTGGAGGGCCTCCCTGATGGCGGCCTTCAGGCGTCCGGTGCCGTGGCCGTGGACGATGCGCACGAAGCGCTGGCCCGAGGCCAGGGCGTCCTCCACGAAGCGATGCACCTCGAACTGGATCTCGTCCGAGGCTCGCCCGATGAGGTTGAGTTCGGGCTCGACGTCCCGGGAGGCGGGGCGGAACCGCACACTCCCCCGGGAGCCCTCGTCGAAATCCGCCCGCAGGATGGGTTCCAGTTCCCCGACCCGGGCCTCCAGGCGTCTGCCCTGGGGCGTCTGAAGAGTGACCCGGTCGCCCTTGAGGGCGATGATCCGGCCTTCCACACCCAGGCCCTTGTGGCGGGCGTAGCCATCGAGGCGGAGCTGGATGGGCCGGGCGCCGATCGCTGGGGCCGGCCGCAGGGGTTCGATTTCGGCCCGGGCGATCTGGGCCATGGTCTTCACCCGCTCGTGAGCCTCGGTGCCGATGCGATCGGCGTTGAGGTTCTCGGCACTGCGCTGCTTCTCCTTGAGCTCCTTCACCAGGCGCTTGGATTCGTGGTCCAGGAAATCCAGCACACGCTGCAGCTTCTCCTGGCTATCGCGCTGGAACTTCTCCTGCCTGCCCCGCAGCTCTTCCTCGCGCCGCTGGAGGATGCGCTGGTCCTTCTCGAAGGCCGCTTCGCGCCGAGCCATCTCCTCGGACTGCTCCATGAGCCTCAGGCGGTCCGCTTCCAGGGACTTGAGGAACTCCCGCCAGTCCTGCTCCCGGCGTCCCAGCACCTTCTCCGCGTGCTCGAGTACGAAGCGGGGGAGGCCGAGTTTGGCGGCGATGGTGAGGGCGCGGCTCTGGCCGGGCTGGCCCACCATCAGGCGGTAGGTGGGGGCGAGGCGCTCCTCGTCGAACTGCACGGAGGCGTTCTGGAAGCGGGGATGGCGGATGGCCCACTGGCTGATATCGCCCAGGTGCGTGGAACAGAGCACCCAGCAGTTTCGCCGGGAGAGGGCCTGGAGCAGGGCGATGCCCAGGGCTGCGCCCTCCTTGGGATCCGTGCCCGTGCCCAGCTCGTCCAGCAGCACTAGGCCGCCACTCTTGGCCTGGGCCAGGATCGCCTTCAGGTGCAGGATGTGGCTGCTGAACGTGGACAGGCTGCCGATCAGAGTCTGGTGATCGCCAATATCTGCGTGCAGGGTCGTCAGTTCCGGCAGCTCGGTGCCCGCCTTGGCGGGGATGGCGCAGCCCGCCTGGGACAGGACCAGGAGCAGGCCCACGGTCTTGAGCACCACCGTCTTGCCGCCGGTATTGGAGCCCGAGATCACCAGGCCCGGCCGGGCACCGTCCAGTTCCAGGTTCAAGGGCACCACGTCGTGGGGAAGGGGCTCCAGGCCCAGGGCGAGGCGCACCGCAGGGAGGAGCAGGGGATGGCGGGCCTCGAGGAGATGGAGGCGCGCCGTGCCCAGTTCCGGCAGCAGGCCATCGCAGAGGCTCCCCCAGCGCAGGAGGGCCAGGATCTCGTCGGCCTCGCCCTGGAGCTGGTGCCAGCGGAGGAAGTCGTCCCGGCGCGCCCGGAGGCGGTCCAGGAGTTCGCGGAGGAAGGCCTGGACCGCCTGGGTGTATTCCCGGTCGGCCTCGACGCATTCGTTGTTGAGGCTCACGGCCTCGAAGGGCTCCACGAAGACCGTGGCGCCGCTGGAAGAGCGGTCCAGCACCAGCCCGGGCACGCTGCCCTTCCGCTCCACCCGCACGGGCAGGCAGAAGCGCCCGTTCCGCTCCACGATGCTCGCTTCCTGCATGGCGTCCGCCGCATCGTGGAGGATGCGCTGGAGGCGGTTCTGCACGGCCTGAAAGCGGCGCTGGCGCTCGCGGTGGAGTCCCGCGAGGCTGGGCACCCGGAGGGGATCGAGCTGGCCATCCTCGGTGAAGCTCTTCTGCAGCAGTTCGACGACGGAGGTGGGATCGGGCAGGAGCTCGGCCGTCACCTGGAGGCGGTCGATGCCCAGATGGGTGCCAGGAAGGGCAGGGCACTCCTCGGGCCACTGGAGGGCAGCGATGGAGCGCAGCAGTGTGGAGGTGGCCTTCAGGCCCTCCCTCAGCTGTCTCCAGTGCTCGGGAAGGGGCCAGCCCGCCGGGTTCAGGATCTCGTCCAGGGCCTCGTCGAAGGGCACGATGGGGAAGGCGGAGGGTTCCTTCTCCCACACCGGGCCCAGTTCCAGCTGGCGCAGGCGGCGGAGCGATCCCCCCTGGTCCCAGGGGTGCATCCGGGTCAGGGCGCGCTGGCCCAGCTGCGTCTTCGCGCCCCGGGCGATGAAATCCACCACCGCGGGGAATTCCACGGCTTCGAGCTCTTGCTGCTGGAGGGGGTTCGGGCGGGGCATGGACGATTCCCTGGTGGATCCAGACTAGCGAAAATGAAAAGGCCCGCGGGAGCGGGCCTTCAAGATTACGCGCTGCGAACAGGGCTCTAGGGAGTCCCCATGATGCGGCGTTCCTGGGCCAGGCGCTTGAGGGACTTCTTGCGGGCGGCAAGCATCTTCCGCTTGCGCTTAGCGCTGGGCTTCTCATAGTGCTGACGCTTCTTCAGCTCGCTCAGGATGCCGGACTTTTCGCACTTCCGCTTGAAGCGGCGTAGCGCGTTCTCGAAGGTCTCATCTTCTTTGATCTTGACCAGTGGCATGTATGTATCCCCCCCTTCTCTAATGAAATCGCCCCGGAGTCCTGAAGACTCAGCCGGGACCGGTCGAACAGAATAGCGCGGGAACTGGATAATCGCGAGGACGGAATGCGGAAGCGAGGGCCGAAGTGGATCCAAAAGTTGCCGCCCGCGCAAAGCCGCAGATAGAATGAGGTTCTTGCCCCGAGCCCGCATGTCCCGACCTCTCCTCCTGATCCTGGATGGCCAGTCCCTGAAATCCGGGGGACTGGAAGCGGCCTTGGCCCACGGCGGATGGGATGTGGTGGCCACTTCCAGCGGAGAGGCGGCCGAGTTCGTGGGGCGGACGGAGACGGCGCTGGTGCTGCTGGATCCCGCCCTGAGCGGCGAAGCTGGGCTCCATGCCGTCCAGGCCATGCGCTCCCTGGACCGGGAAGTGCCCGTGGTGCTGCTGAAGGGCGGCGAGGAGAGCGGGACGGGCAA
Organism: Holophagaceae bacterium; assembly: GCA_043723905.1. GTDB lineage: Bacteria > Acidobacteriota > Holophagae > Holophagales > Holophagaceae > JAYREN01. The sequence continues at coordinate 1,584 of JAYSNJ010000210.1, read as the reverse complement.
GGGCTTTCATGTCCCCGTGCCCGGCGTGGCCGGCAGCCTCGAACGCTCCGTCCACTTCTCCCAGTGGGCGGGGGTGCTGAACGGCATCCTGGCCTCGGTGCGGGCCGAGAAGCACAAGTTCACCGCCGAGGAACTCTTCGCCGACATCCTGGCCGACATCGAGGGTCCCAAGGCCCCGGCTCCCCCTCTGACGCAGACGCAGCCCTTTTCCGCCCGGCCAGCCGCAGGGCCCTTCACGTCGACCCAGCCCTTCCGTCCCCCTCCCCCGGTCGCGTCCCCGGCCCCTCCTCCAGCCCCGGCCCCGGCCTCCGGTCAGCCCTTCCCCGATCTCTTCGCGGACATCCTGGCCCCTCTGGGCGAGTCGCCGGAATCCAAGGCCGAGCCCAAGAAGAACGAATTCACCCTCAGCGGCATCTCCGGGATCAACGATCTCTTCGGTGAAGGGCCCGGTCCCAGGGTCGATACCCTCGGCTCGGGTCAGATCGAGTTCGTGGGCAGCAGCGACCAGACGCCGGCCCCCCGGCTGCAACCCGCTCCGCCCCCCCCCCGTCCGGTCTTCGAGGAGCGCCGCGAGAGCGAGGTCCTGGAGGAGTTCGGGAACTACTACCTGCTCGAGAAGATCGCCGTGGGCGGCATGGCGGAGCTCTTCAAGGCCCGCCAGCGGGGCGTCCACAATTTCGAGAAGATCGTCGCCATCAAGCGCATCCTGCCCCACCTCTCGGACAACGACGAATTCGTGCGGATGTTCATCGACGAGGCCAAGCTGGCCGCCCAGCTCACCCATCCCAACATCGTCCAGATCTTCGATCTCGGAAAGGCCTCCGGCTTCTACTACATCGCCATGGAGTACGTGGACGGCAAGGACCTGCGCAGCCTGCTCCGGAAGGTGCGCGAGTACAAGCACCCCTTCCCCGAGGCGGTGGCGGCCTTCGTCACCATGAAGGTGGCCGGGGCCCTGGACTACGCCCACCGCAAGAAGGGGATGAACGACAAGGAGCTGAAGCTCGTCCACCGGGATATCAGCCCCCAGAACGTGCTCATCTCGGGAGAAGGCGCCGTGAAGCTGGTGGACTTCGGCATCGCCAAGGCCGCCACCAAGACCACCCAGACCGTGGCTGGCGCCCTCAAGGGCAAGCTCCTCTACATGAGCCCGGAGCAGGCCCTGGGGCAGCCCCTGGACAGCCGTTCGGACATCTATTCGCTCGGGCTCGTGCTCTTCGAACTCCTGACCGGGGAGCGCTGCTTCCAGGCCGACAGCGAGCTCGGCGTGCTGGAGAAGGTCCGGCTGGGGAGAGCCCAGGATGTCCGGGTCGTCAATCCCCTGGTCTCCCGGGAGATGGCCTCCATTCTGGAGCGGGCGCTCCAGAAGAACGTCGATCAGCGCTACCCCTCGGCCCGCTTCCTGGAGCGGGATCTCAAGGCCCTCCTGGTGCGGGGCGGGAACGAACCCGTCGAACACGATATCGCCGAGTACGTGAACACCCTTCTCAAGGGTCTGGATGAGTTCCTGCACGCGCTTGATCTCGTCGTTGAGGTGCTGCCACTCCGCGCGGATCGTGCGGTTCATCTCATCGACTTCCTGGT
>JAYSNJ010000209.1:0-19804 GCA_043723905.1 Holophagaceae bacterium | reverse complement strand
ACCAGGAAGTCGATGAGATGAACCGCACGATCCGCGCGGAGTGGCAGCACCTCAACGACGAGATCAAGCGCGTGCAGGAACTCATCCAGACCCTTGAGACCCGCAAGCAGACCGTCGGCCAGATGTACGCCTCGGCCAGCGACATGCTCGGCTTGCAGAACGACCTCGACATCGGTTCGGCCATCCAGGAGGGTGCCGAGGACGCCGATGATCTGGGCGTGGGCGAGATCGATCTCTAGCCTTTCCCTTTCCTAAAGCAGAACCCCGGGCCTGCCCGGGGTTCTGCTGTTTAACCCGGATCATGCATTTCGAGTAGCCGACCGCCGTCAGGCGGTGGCGTAGAGCGGCGCGGCACAGGCTTGGGCGCAGCCCGAACTGTGCAGTGCCGCGGCTCGAAATGCCGTAATGCACCGTTCGGTGGAGAGGAATTGGCTGAACCAGAGGCAAAATCCGGGTCTAGTGCTTCGGCCGCAGGTCCATCAGGGGGGCGCTGCAGTTGCTGCAGTTCTGGCGATGGGGTGGGTTGCGCTCGCTGCAGTGGGCGCAGATCCGGTCCTTCTTCCGCCGACGCATATAGAGGCGGAAGTAGAGCACCAGGCCCAGCAGCACCAGCAGGACCATCTTCTGCGTCCCCCCCAGCACGAAGCCGGTGGGGCTCTTGATCGATTCCTTGGGAGCCTGGCTCTGGAGTTGGACGGTGGGCTGGCGCATCAGTCGTCTCCTACCCGGAGGATGGCCAGGAAGGCCTCCTGGGGGATCTCCACGCTGCCGATGGACTTCATGCGCTTCTTGCCTTCCTTCTGCTTGTTGAGGAGCTTCTTCTTTCGCGAGATGTCCCCGCCATAGCACTTGGCGAGCACGTCCTTGCGCCGGGCCTTCACGTTGGTGCGGGCGACGATCTTGACTCCGATGGCGGCCTGGATGGCCACATCGAAGAGCTGGGAGTGGATCACTTCCTTGAGCTTCACCGTGAGCTGGTGGCCCATGGTCTGGCTCTTGGAACGGTGGATGAGGACCGAAAGCGCGTCGATGGGGTCGCCGTTCACGAGGATGTCCATCTTCACCAGATCGGATTCGCGGTATTCCTTCATGTGGTAGTCGAAGCTGGCGTAGCCCTTGGAGATGGATTTGAGCTTGTCGTAGAAGTCCAGCACCACTTCGTTGAGGGGCAGTTCGTAGACCAGCATCACGCGGTCCTTGCTGACGTATTCCAGGCGCTGCTGGATGCCGCGGCGCTCCTCGCAGAGCTTGAGCAGTCCGCCCACGAAATCGGGCCTTGTGAGGATCGTGGCCTCGATCACGGGCTCCTCGATGCGGGTGATCTTGGGGAGGGGCGGCAGCTTGGCGGGGTTGTCCACGTCCATCTCGGTCTCGTCCGTGAGGAAGACGTGGTACCGCACGGAGGGCGCGGTGGTGATCAGGTCCAGATCGTATTCCCGCTCCAGGCGCTCCTGGACGATCTCCATGTGGAGCAGGCCCAGGAAGCCGCAGCGGAAGCCGAAGCCCAGGGCCTGGCTGGTCTCGGGCTCGTAGTGGAAGGAACTGTCGTTGAGCCGCAGCTTGTCCATGGCGTTGCGCAGGTTCTCGTAGTCGTCGCTGTTGGTGGGGAAGATCCCCGCGAAGACCACCGGCTGGAGTTCCTTGAAGCCCTTCAGCATCACGGTGGAGGGCTTGGTGTTGAAGGTGAGGGCATGGGTGATGGTGTCGCCCACCTTCACGTCCGAGAGTTGCTTGATGCTGCCCGTGAGGTAGCCCACCTCGCCCACGCTCAGTTCGTCCAGCTTCTGCATCTTGGGGCTGAAGACGCCGATCTCTTCCACCCGGTGATCGGAGCCCGTGGCCATGAAGTGGATGGTCTCGCCGGGGTGAAGGGTGCCGTTCATGATGCGGATGAGGCTGACGATGCCCTTGTACTGGTCGTAGTAGCTGTCGAAGATGAGGGCCTGGAGCGGCGCCTTGGGATCGCCCGTGGGCGGCGGGATGCACCGGATGATGTTCTCCAGGACCAGGTCGCAGTTCTCGCCGGTCTTGGCCGAGATGTTCACGGAATTGGCGATATCCACCAGGCCGATGACGGTCTCGATCTCCTCCAGCACCCGCTCGGGATCGCTGGAGGGCAGGTCGGTCTTGTTGAGGACCGGAAATACCTCCAGATTGTTGTCCAGGGCGAGATAGGTGTTGGCCAGGGTCTGGGCCTCCACGCCCTGGGTGCTGTCCACCACCAGGATGGCGCCCTCGCAGGCGGCGAGGCTGCGGCTCACCTCGTAGGTGAAATCCACGTGACCGGGGGTGTCGATGAGGTTGAGCGTGTAGACCTCGCCGTCCTTGGCCGGGTATTTGAGCGTGACGGCGTGGGCCTTGATCGTGATGCCCCGCTCCCGCTCCAGCTCCATGTCGTCCAGGATCTGGGCCTGCATCTCCCGCATGCTGATTGTATGGGTCAGCTCCAGCAGGCGATCCGCCAGCGTCGACTTGCCATGGTCGATGTGGGCGATGATGGAAAAATTCCTGATAAGGCGGGGATCCGTCACGAAAAACCTCGAACCTATCATTCTATACGGGCCGAGGCCCGGGAGCCCGCCCAAGTATTCACAGGCCCTGGAGGCCTCCCGTCCGGAAGCGGGGCACACCGACACCGCGCATCTCCGCATCGGAGACACGGGCCGCGTCTTCACCTATGTTTCAGCCTGCGCTTTCGCCCTCTGGTGGGTGTGCGTCACATCGCCCGCCATCACGGACCTCGCCATCGTGCCGTGTGCAACGCGCTGTACGGCACGAACGGCCTGATCTGTATGGGCAAGGCGTGAAAATAATGGCAAGGCATGGCGTGCCGAATTATATTATCGGCAAGATCCTCAACCCCGCGGGCAGCCTTTCGTGGCTGATCCCCTTTCGTCACATGCGGAGGAATCATGAGCTTCTCTCGAATTGCCCTCCCTGCCATCGCCCTGTCAACCTTCACTGGTGGCGCCCAGGCCCAGGACTTCAGGGCCGGTGGCCAACTGACCCTTTCCATTCCCCAGGGCGACCTGGGCGATTCGGATGCCCTGGACGGAAAGCTCGGCTACGGTCTCGGTCTCCATGGATTCTGGGGTTTCGGGGGCGGTCACGCCATCCTGCCCCGCCTCGACTACACGATGTACAAGAAGACTGACTGGCAGGGCGAGGCAGGCGTGGACTTCAAGGTCAACGACCTGAAGGTCGGCGCGGACTACAACTTCTACCTCAGCGGGAGGGCCGGCGAGGGCTTCTACTTCCTTGGCGGTCTGGGCTACTCCTCCCTCAAGTGGGAGGCCGCTTCTGGCCCCGTTTCCCTCAGTGAGACGAAGGGCACCTTCTATCTGGCCGCAGGTGGCGGCTTCATGTTCACGCCCCATGTGGGTGCGGAGCTCCGCTACACCCATGCCAAGTACACCGGCGTGGGCTCCAGTCTTCCCGGATTCTCCGGTGAGGACATGACCGGCCCCGCCATCAGCGCCAGCCTCCTCGTCCGCTTCTAGTTGCACTCGTCGGCTTCATCTCGTCAAGGCGAAGACGAATCCCAGCTTGACGCCCCTGGAGGTCCAGTTGGCTCCGGGGGTGTCGGGATGGAAGGATCGGTACAGATCCAGGGCGGCGGGCAGGAGGACCGCCAGGCCCACCCAGCGTTCGTGGAGGTCCAGGCCGTGGGCCATGCCGAGGGTGTCCCGCTCGGGGGGACCGCTCTTGGCCAGGGCCGCGTAGCCATAGATCAGGGAGGTCACCAGGTGGAAGGCGAAGGCCCCCTTGATGGACGTGGGGGCCTCCTGCCAGAGGCGGGGATACTTCGCGAGGATGGCTTCGGCCATGCCGTGCTGCACCCAGAAGCCTGCCGCGGCGATGGCATACTCCTGCCGGGGCGTCACCTCCTTGCGGTAGGTGACGGCGAAAAAGGGGATTCCGCCTGTGTCCACGCGCTTCACGTAGGGATCCGTGCCCAGGGCCAGATCCATGGCGTAGTGCCCGGATTCGTGAAGCACCAGGCCCACCAGGGCGCCCCCCAGGAAGGGCGGCAGATCCTTGAATTCGAAGCCTGCGGGCCTGCGAAGGAGACCCGGGGCCGGGCGGGACTCGGGAGTCTCGGGGCTCGGCGCGAAGTCCGGCCGGAACATAGGCCCGGTCAAGGCCTGGCGGGCCCCCTCCGGGAGCGGTTCGGGGCAGACCCCCGGGCCCACCGGTGGGCTGGGGCGGGTTGGTTCCTGGGCCCCCAGGGCGGGAACGGCCAGGCAGAGGGCGGCCAGGTGCAGGACGGATTTCAAGGCGAGCATGGCCACAGTTTCCCACACAACCTTTCCCCGGTCTGGGGCATCGGATTCCGGTAGATTGTTGGAGTCAAAAGCTCGAGGTCGAGGGGGAACTCATGAACCGCAAGGGGCTGGCTTGGAAATTCTTGGCTCCAGTGGGAGCCGTGCTGGCAACCGTGATCGCCCTCCTCATCTGGATCCTCGGGGCCTATCAGACTCGCCAGGCGGAGCATGCCTTCGAGGAGCATTTGACCTCCCTGGCCGTGACCTCCAGGTCCATGTTCCACTCTGCGGCCGAGGACTACTGCAGGAGCGTGGGCATGGAATTCCACCGCCTGGGAGTGGGCTCTAAGGCCATGTCCGACTTCGAGACTTCGGCGTTCCAGGCCTTCCGCGAGGATCCCAGGCTGGAATCGCGGGTGCAGCATTCCGTGGACAAGGATGGCGTGCCCCGCCTCTATGTGGTCTCCCCCGCCCGGCTGAAGGAGGAGTGCAACACCTGTCACGCCGGCTCCGGGCTGGAGCTGTTCCAGGATCGGAAGATCGGGGATCTGGTGGCGGCCTTCGGCGTGTCGGTCTCCAAGGCCGAGTTGGAGAAGAGTGAACGCGCCATGCGCCTGGCGGGGATCGGTGTGGGGTTCGGCGTGCTGGCCGTGATCGGACTCGTGGTGACGTTCTTCGTGCGCCGGATCATCCTGCGGCCCCTGGCCGTGCTCTCGGGCTCGATTCTCCAGATGGCGGGAGGAGATCTCACCGTTCGTGCGGAACTCCGGAGCGCAGACGAGATCGGTCGATTGGGCCAGGCCTTCAACGCCATGGTGGCGGAACTCAACGAGGCCCTCCTCACCGTGGAAAAGGCCGCGGAACAGGTGGCTTCGGGCAGCATGGAGCTGGCCGCCGGCGCCGAACAGATGGCGAAGACGGTGGAGGAGGACGCCAAGGTGGGCCAGGCCCTTCAGGGCGCGGGGCGGGAGGTCATCGCCTCCCTGCAGCGGTTGATGGCCAATGCGGAGCACCTCACCGAGCACACCCGTCGCACCGGGGAAGAGACGGCGGTAGTCGTGCGGGACACCGATCAGGGCTCCCAGGCAGGGCAGAGCGCCTCCCGGGGCATGGAGGAGATCCAGCAGGCCACGGCGCGCATCGAGCAGGCGGTGCGGGTGATCCAGGAGATCGCCCGGCAGACCAATCTGCTCTCCCTGAACGCCGCCATCGAGGCCGCCAAGGCGGGGGTCCAGGGCAAGGGCTTCGCTGTGGTGGCCGAGGAGGTCCGGAAGTTGGCGGAGCGCAGCGGCAAGGCGGCCCGGGAGATCGACGAGATTATCCTGCGGACCCAGGAGGCCGTCACGGCCGGGGTGGGCAGCGTGGGCACCACCCTGGAGCATCTCGAGGACGTGCGCCAGCGCATTTCCACGGTCTCCCGGCGGATCCTGGAGATGGATGCCCTGAGCCGGGAGCAGGCCCAGACCGGCACTGAAGTGGGTCGGCTCATGGATCAGACGAACGGGCGCCTGGATCAGAATGCCGCGGCCACCCACGAGCTGGAGGCCACGGTCCACGAAGTGACCCGCACGGCGGCCAATCTCACCCGGGTGGCCGAGGGTCTCAATGCCCTGGTCAAACGCTTCAAGCTCTGAAGGCCGCTTCCGATCTGGGCCTCCGGATTCGGTGAGCCTCAAGCGCAAGGGCGGCAGCCCGTTGAAGTGGCTATGCCTTCCCGGGAGAGTTGGGATATTGCTGATCTTAAAAAGTTTCGAGTACGGGGGCCGAGGCCCCTTTCTCTCATTTGGGAAGAAATTGCCCTGACAGCCAGGCGTCGGAGGAAAAAATCTTGGTTTGATATTAAAGCTGGCTTTCCTGGGGTCGATGGATGAGAACCGCGCCCACCCCCCTGTCGCCTGAATCGCCACGGCGGGGCTTGGCCTATCCATAGGAGCGCCCCATGGCGAGTCGATACCTGTTCCCCTTTGCCCTTGCCGTCCTGGGGATCGCCCCCCTCCAGGCCCAGGCCACCAAGCCAGGCGGCCAGGATGCCCAGCTGCAGGATCTCCTGGAACTCCTCAACACACCGGTGGTCTCGGCTTCCAAGTCGGCGGAAAAGCTCTCGGACGCCCCTGCCACCATGATCGTCCTCAACAGGGACGATCTGCTGAAGCGGGGTTACACGGAGGTCTCCCAGATCCTGGACGATCTGCCGGGCATGCAGGTGGTACGGCCCTACGGGGATACCCAGGTGAAGAACTACTGGCGAGGGTACCGCTCCTTCATCGGCGATCCCTACCTGCTCCTGGTGGATGGGATTGCCCAGAACAGCCTCTTCTACAACATGAACGAGAACACCATCGTCACGGTCCCCATGTCCAATGTGGACCATATCGAGGTGGTCTACGGCCCGGCCAGCGCCCTCTACGGTCCCAATGCCTTCATGGGCGTCATCAACGTCATCACCCGGAAGACCGGCTCCTCCGGGAGTCTGGGCACCGGCAGCAACCAGCACCGCTTCGGGGATGTGAGCTACAACACCGGGAGCGAGGAGGTGTCCTTCTCCGCGACCTTCCGATACGACACCTCCCTGGTGGATTCCAAGACGGCCGAGGCCTACGAGTGGACCAAGGCCCAGTACCTCGATGACCGGACGCTCTGGGGGACCTTCCTGGACAACGCCAACGTGGCGGGCAGCGGGAACTCACAGAACATCAAGCGGGCCGTGGATCTGAGGCTCCGGTATCAGGCCCTGGAGGTCGGCTACCAGCTCTTCGACCTGGCCACGGGATACGGCAACGAGTACGCCACGGATCGGGCGCAGAACGCAGGCCTGTGGAAGCGCCGGGAGACCAGTTTCTTCCTCAGGCACTCCCAGGACTTCGCCGATAACCTCAGTGGAACGACCCTCCTGCGCTACCGCGAATCCGATGTCCCAGGGGACTCCATCTTCATCTACGGGGGCCAGGGTGCACGGGGCGCTGAGTACGAGATCTATCAGGCGCTCAACAAGAGCACAGCCATCTCCCAGGACTTCAACTGGAAGATCATCCCCAGCCTCTCCCTGGCCATGGGGATGAGTTTCGAGAAGAGGGACCTCCAGAAGGCTTACGACTACACGGCCGGTCCCTGGGCGATTCCAGTCACTGGATCCGATCCTTATCCCGATCCGCTGATCCCCGTCACCCAGCCCTGGAACCGCCAAACTCAGACGGTCCAGGGTCTCTTCGCCCAGGCCCGCTGGTTCCTCAACGAGAACAACAGCTTTGTCCTGGGGGGACGAAACGACAAGAACAGCTCCTTCGGCACCTCCAACACGCTGCGGGTCGGGTACGTGGGCAATTTCGGAGGCCTTTCCCTCAAGGCCCTCTTCGGCCAGGCCTACCAGGAACCCACCCCCCGCCTGCTCTATGCGGGCTGGGCGGGATCGGGCTCCAACCCGGGCCTGAAGCCCGAGACCTCGGATACCTTCGAGTTCAGCGCGGGCTACACCTTGTCCAAATACAGCCTCCTGGGCTCCTTCTGGAACACTAAGAACCAGAACGGCATCCTGGGCTCGCCGGGCACGGCCCGGAATCTCGGGGACCGCACGCTGAGGGGCGTGGATATCCATCTGCGCACCCAGCAGTCCACTGAATGGGGAACCCTCAAGGCCTGGGGGTACATCTCCTATCTCCTGTCCAACTCGGGTACCAACAACCCCGATCCCATCACCCACATCGTGAACAACGACGGCCTGACCCTGGATGGCCGAGTGGGCGATCTGGCCAAGCTCCAGGCCAAGGTCGGGGCCACTCTGGAACTCCCCTGGAGGAGCCAGGCCATCACCCTGCTGGGCCGCTATGTGGGCGCCCGGGACACCGTCTCCTCCAACCCCGTGGGTTCCGTGGACAGCCACGTGGTGGCCGACCTCGTCTACTTCGCCAAGGATCTGTTCAGCCCCAACCTGGGCCTGACGGTCAAGATCACCAATGTCACCGACAAGACCTACTTCGATCCGGGGATCGCCTCCGCCAATGCGGGCACGACAGCGGGGCACTGGGTCATTGGCAGCCCCAATACCTGGTCCGGCAGCAGCGGCGACTACAGCAGCCTCCTTGCCCAGTCCGGTCGGGAGTTCACCATCGCCCTCAACATGAGGTTCTGAAGGCCGGAAAAGGGAAAGCCCCGAGACGCAATCGTCTCGGGGCTTTTCCTTACGGGGATTGCCAGGTTTCAGTTCACAGGGCCTTGGCGGCGGCGACGACCTTCTCCACCGTGAGGCCGAACTTCTCGAAGAGGATCTCGGCCGGGGCGCTGGCGCCGAAGTGGTCGAGGCCGATGCAGGTGCTGGCGTAGCGCTGCCAGCCGGTGGTGATGCCGGCTTCGATGGAGACGCGAGCCCGGAGGGCGGGAGGCAGGACCTCGTCCCGGTAGCTCTTGGGCTGGGCCTCGAAGAGCTCCCAGCTGGGCATGGAAACGACGCGGGTGGGGATTCCCTCGGCCTCGAGCACCTTGCGGGCCTCCACGGCCAGATGCACCTCGGAGCCCGAACCGATGAGGATCACCTTCGGCGCGGCGCTGGCCTCCTCCAGGATATAGGCGCCCAGGGCGGCCTTCACGGCCTTGGCAGGATCCAGGACGGGCAGCTTCTGGCGGGTGAGGGCCAGGCCCACGGGGCCGTGGGAGGTCATGCAGGCCTTCCAGGCCGCCACGGTCTCGTTGGCGTCCGCGGGCCGGATCATGGTCATGCCCGGAATCATGCGCAGCGTCATGATCTGCTCGATGGGCTGATGGGTGGGGCCGTCCTCCCCCACGCCGATGGAATCGTGGGTCCAGACGTACGTGACGGGCTGCTTCATCAGCGAGGCCAAACGCACGCTGGGCCGCATGTAGTCGCTGAAGACCAGGAACGTGGCTCCGAAGGCGCGCACGCCCCCGTGCAGGCTCATGCCGTTGAGCACGGCGCCCATGGCGTGTTCGCGGATGCCGAAGTGGAAGTTTCGGCCGGATTCCGTGGGGCCGAAGGTGCCGCCCCCCTTGAGGTCCGTGTTGTTGGAGGGCGCCAGATCGGCGCTGCCGCCGATGAGATTCGGGATCACGGAGGCCAAGGCATTGAGCACCTTGCCGCTGGCTTCCCGCGTGGCGGCACTTTCCGTGGTGGCGTAGGTGGGCAGGGCCCCTTCCCAGCCCTTGGGCAGTTCGCCCTTGAGGAAGGCTTCGAGCTCCTTCGCCAGTTCGGGGAAGGCTGCGCGGTAGGCCTCGAAGCGCGTGTTCCAATCGGCCTCCAGCTTCGCACCCCGCTCCTGGCACTGGCGCCAGTGGGCGAGGGCTTCCGCGGGCACACTGAAGGAGGCCTCGGGGTCGAAGCCCAGGATGCGCTTGGTGGCCTTGATCTCCTCTGCGCCCAGGGGAGCGCCATGGGCGTTGTGGGTGTTCTGCTTGGTGGGAGCGGGCCAGCCGATGATGGTGCGGCAGTCGATGAGGGTGGGTTTGCCGCAGGGTTCCAGGGCTTTCTGGAAGGCGCGGTGCAAGGCCGTGAGGTCCTCGCCATCCTCGACCTTCAGCACGCGCCAGCCCTGGGCCTCGAAGCGCCTGGGCACATCCTCGGTGAAGGCGAGGTCCGTGCTGCCTTCGATGGTGATCCGGTTGTCATCCCAGAGGACGACCAGCTTCTCGAGGCCCAGGTGGCCGGCGAGACTGGCGACTTCGTAGGTGACACCCTCCATGAGGCAGCCGTCGCCCGCGAAGGCATAGGTGCGATGGTTCAGGATCTCGAAGCCGGGGCGGTTGAAGCGCGCCGCCAGCCAGCGCTCGGCGATGGCCATGCCCACGGCGTTGCCGACGCCCTGGCCCAGGGGGCCCGTGGTGGTCTCGACGCCCGTCGTGTGGCCGACTTCCGGATGACCGGGGGTCTTCGAGCCCCACTGGCGGAACTGCTTCAGGTCCTCCAGCTCCAGCCCGTAGCCCGCCAGGTGGAGCAGGCTGTATTCGAGCATGGACGCATGGCCGCAGCTGAGCACGAAGCGGTCGCGGTCGGCCCAGTGGGAATTGAGGGGGTTGTGCTTGAGGAACTGCGTCCACAGCACGTAGGCGGCCGATGCCTGGCCCATGGGCGCACCCGGATGGCCGCTGTTGGCCTTCTGGATCGCGTCCATGGCGAGGCAGCGGATGGAGCCGATGCAGAGCTTGTCGATGTTGGTGGCCGAAAAGGTCAAGGTCATTCCTCGCGAAACAGTCATTATTCCATACTCCGCGCTGAGTCCCGTCCCTCCAATCCTCAGGTTCTCGGCAGGGGCGCCACCTTCCGGATCACCCTTCCGCTGGCACCCGAGCTTGGCCCTGATCAGGCTTCCCGCACCCAGGGTCTGGATCCCGCAGCCAGGACCATGGCTGCCAGGTAGGCCGCGCCGCCCACCAGCAGGGCCACCCGGAAGCCCCAGGTAAAGCTCACCAGCATGATGGCGGCGCTGCCCAGCACGGAGGCCGCCCCGTTCACGGCGAAACCCCAGTCGATGAGGGCCCCCACCCGCTGCGTCCCCTTGGGAAAGGGCATGCCCATGAAGAATCCCAGGGGCGCCACCAGCAGCACGGTCAGGAAGATGCGGGAGGGCATCGCCAGGGCACCCGCGGCCTGGGTGATCCGGCCGAAGACGAGGAGCTCGAGCAGGAGCCAGGCCAGGATCGCCAGGAAGGGGAGGCGGTCGCCGAAGCGCGGCGCGCAGCGGCTTCCCAGGCCCGACCCGATGAGCAGGGTGAAGAGGATGGCCACAAGGGTATGGCTCGAGGCGCCGATGAAGAGGGTGTATTTCTGGATCAGGACGATCTCGAGCACCATGAAGCCGAGCCCGATGGCGAAGAAGTACAGCCAGCCCCGGGCGCTCAGCTTCGGCCCCTTCCGGAAGTAGGGCAGGACGTTCAGGGGGATCACCAGGAGCAGCACCACCGTGAGGACCGCGAGAATGATGAGCTTGGAGAGGGGGTAGCCCTTGAGTTCCCAGGGCTCGATGGTCTTCAGGGTCCTGAGGTGGAAGTTCTTCAGGAGGCCCTGCTGGGCGATGAAGGGCCGGTCGTCCGTGCAGGGGGAGATCTCCACGGGCAGGTCCGGGGCGACCTTCCGCCAGCCCTCCTTCACGATGCGGGAAATGATGGGGCTGGCTTTGGGTTCGGGATCGGGGTAGACCCGGTGCATCGTCTGGAAGTCGTGGGCCTTCAGGTCCAGCAGCGCCCCCTGGATGAGTTCGGGACTCAGGGGCGCCTTGCCCAGGACGAGAACCTGGCGGCGGACGCTGGGCAGCGCGTAGACGGCGATGTGTTTCTCGGGTTCGGCCACGCCGCTCATTCTCAAGCCCTCGAGAGCCTCGCTCACCATGCGCGGCATGTAGAACTGGTGCTCCATCACCAGAAATCCCCTCGGACTCAGGGCGTGGTAGTAGTCCCGGAAGGCCTCGGAGGTGAAGACATAGTTCTCGGCCAGGGCGAAGGCGCCACTGGCGAGAGCCGCGAAGGTGTTGGAACTGAGGGAATAGAGAATGTCGAACTTGCCCTCAAAGCGCCGCAGGTAGGCCCGGGCATCCTCGGTGACGACCCTCACCTCGGGACGCTCGTAGATGCGCCCCGAATAGGCCGAATACATGCCGCCCTTTTCCAGCATGCGGTTGATGTAGGGGTTGACCTCCACGGCATGGATTTCCCGGGCCCCGTTCTGGAGGGCCAGGAGCACATCGCCACCGCCGCCGGAGCCGATGGACATGAAGGTGCAGGTCCCGTCCATGCGGTCCATCAGCGGCTTGGGGTCCACCATGAAGGGGGCGGCTTCCTTTCGAAGCGCCTCGACGTTTCCGTCGAACTCGCTGATGGTCGTGTTGGCGGAGTTGTCGATGTTGATGCCTCGGTAGCCCTGGCCCTCGAAGATCTTGATGAGCGCCATGGCATCCCAGTGCCGGTGGAGGACGGGAGCCCGCTCCTGCCGGGGCTTGGCGATGAGCCGGGCCGAATAGGGGAGCAGGGCGACGGTGACGAGGGCCAGGAGCGCGGAGATCACCCGGGTCCGGCTCCCGCCGGCGAGGAAAGCCGCGACGATCAGGGGCAGCGACAGCAGCAGGGTGGTGGCGGGCGTGCCGACCCCGTTCATGAGCAGGATGGCGGCGAAGACGCCCAGGGAGGCGCCCAGGAGATCCGCCATGTAGAGGCGGGGCATCTCCCCGTGGTGGCCCCGGAAGAGCAGGGACAGGACCATGCCCCCCGCGAAGAAGGCGGAGCTGAGCAGGAGGATCGTCAGCACCAGTCGGCCGAACATGGCCCAGCCTTCGAAGACCTGGGTGAACTCGAGTCCCAGATGGAGGACCAACACGGGGCCCGCCAGGGCGAGGCCTGCCGTGAGGAGCAGGATCGGGCCCAGTTTCCCTGGGGCCTGGAGGCGCGGAAAGAGGCGCAGGGCGAGCCCCCCCAGCCCCAGGCCCAGCACGGCCAGGGACAGGATCAGGAAGGCGAACATGTAGTAGAACTCCGCCGAAAAGATCCGCGTCCAGACGATCTCCAGGGAGACCAGGGACAGGGAGGCCAGGGCGATGACCAGGAAGGGGGAGGGCTTTGACATGGCCGGGGGTCCTTTCCTCGAATTCTGAACAAGAGCGCCAGGCCTCAGGAGCGCTGGGTGGGGGGCTGCCTCATGTTACGATGCCTGTCGGTCCAGGTTTACCATTTCCGGGTAAATATACATGAAGCGCTCCCGGAGGAGCGCTTCACGTTTATTTAAAAGGATGATCTGCCTTGAGTCTTACACCTGCGCTGCGCTGGCCTTCACGAAGGAGGTGAAGAGCGGGTGGGGCGCCAGGGGCTTGGACTTGAACTCGGGGTGGAACTGGCAGCCCAGATAGTAGGGATGATCGGGGATCTCGACGATCTCCACGAAGGTGCCATCGGGGCTGAGGCCGGTGAAGGCCAGGCCCTTGGCCTCCAGGAGGGGGCGGAATTCGGCCTGGTTGAACTCGTAGCGGTGACGGTGGCGCTCGCTGATCTGAGTGGTGCCATAGGCGGCATAAGCGAAGCTCCCCTTCTGGATCACGCAGGGGTAGGCCCCCAGGCGCATGGTGCCGCCCAGTTCCTCCACATCCACAAGTTCCCGCAGCTTGAAGATGACGCGCTGCTTGGGGTTCTCCTCGAACTCCGTGCTGTCGGCGCCCTCGAGTCCCGCCACGTTCCGGGCGTATTCCACGCTGGCCATCTGCATCCCCAGGCAGATGCCGAAGAAGGGAATGCGGTTCTCCCGGGCGTACTTGATCGCCAGGATCATGCCCTGGGTGCCGCGCACGCCGAAGCCCCCGGGCACGAGGATCCCGTGGCAGTCGGCGAGGTGGGTGGCGGAGTCGGTGTTCTCGATGTCCTCGCCCTCGACCCACTTCAGGTCCACCTGCACTTCGAGGCTGTAGCCCGCATGATGCAGGGCCTCGATCAGGCTCTTGTAGCTCTCCTTGAACTCCACGTACTTGCCCACCACGCCGATGCGCACGGAGCCCTTGGGGTTGCGGATGCGGTGCAGCAGGTCCTGCCAGCGGGAGAGGTCGGGCTTGGTGTCTGCGAGATTCAGGAGCGCGGCAACCTTGGCGTCCAGGCCCTCCTCGTGGAGGTTCATGGGCACCTGGTAGATGGTGTCGGCGTCCTTGCAGCTGAAGACGGCATCGGGCGTCACGGAGCAGAAGAGGGCGATCTTGTCCTTGAGAGCGCGGGGGATGTCCTGCTCGGCGCGACAGACCAGGACGTCCGGCTGGATGCCCAGGGCCCGGAGCTCCTTCACGCTGTGCTGGGTGGGCTTGGACTTCAGCTCGCCCGCGGCCTTGATGTAGGGGACGTAGGTGAGATGCATGTTGAGGACATTGCCCAGGCCCGCCTCGATGCGGAACTGGCGGATGGCTTCCAGGAAGGGCTGGCTCTCGATATCGCCCACCGTGCCGCCGATCTCCACGATCACCACGTCCACGTCCTTGGCGACCTTCTTGACGGCGCCCTTGATCTCGTCGGTGATGTGGGGGATCACCTGCACGGTCTTGCCCAGGTAGTCTCCCCGGCGTTCCTTCTGGATCACCGTGTTGTAGATGCGGCCCGTGGTGATGGTGTGGTTCCGGCTGGTGGGCACGGAGGTGAAGCGCTCGTAGTGGCCCAGGTCGAGGTCCGTCTCCGCGCCGTCGTCCGTGACGAAGACCTCGCCGTGCTGGAAGGGCGACATGGTGCCCGGGTCCACGTTGAGGTAGGGATCCATCTTCATCAGGGTGACCTTGAGCCCCCGGGCCTCCAGCAGGGCGCCCAGCGATGCCGCCGCAATTCCCTTGCCCAGGCTCGAAAGCACGCCGCCGGTCACGAACACGAATTTGGTCATTGCCCACTCTCCTGGGAATCAACAAAAAAATGAAAAAGTCCACGCATGAACACGGATGGCAAGGCGTTTCAGCCGTCGGTCGACGGATTGCGCCGAGAGCTTTTCCCCGTGTTCATCCAGGTGTATCCGTGGACGATCTTTCCCTTTTCGTTGCGTGACGCCATCACATCTCCTCCGGGGCCTGGATGCCCATGAGGAAGAGGCCCTGGCGCAGAGCGCGGGCCGTGGCCACGCAGAGGGCGAGGCGGGCCTCGCGCACGGCGGGGGCATTCTCGGCCCAGAGGATGGGGCAGTTGGTGTAGAAGGTGGAGAAGGCGCGGGCGATGGACAGGAGTTGGCGCGCCAGGGCGGTGGCCATGTTCTCCCGCTGCACGGTGCGGATGGCGTCGGGCAGCCCCGCCAGCTCGAAGAGCAGGGCCTGGGCCGCGGGATCCTCGAGGCCCGCGAGATCGGCGGGGACGGTCTCGGCCCGGTAGGGCACCGCCGCCAGGTCGGGACCGAGCGCCACCGTGGGCCGGGCCTTCTGGACCCAGGTGCCGCCGGCCTTGCGCAGCACGGAGAGGATGCGGGCGTGGGCGTACTGCACGTAGGGGCCGGTGTCGCCATCGAGGGCGATGACCCGGTCCCAGGTGAAGGTGATGGGTTTCACGCGATCGTTGAGCGCGTCGAAGAAGACCACGGCGCCCATGCCCAGCATCTCGGCCACGGCCCCCTTCTCCGGCAGCTCGGGATTCTTCTCCTCGATGATGGCCAGCACCCGGGTCACGGCTTCGTCCAGCACATCCTCCAGGAAGACCACATTGCCCTTCCGGGTGGACATCTTGCCCTCGGGGAGCTTGATCATGCCGAAGGGCGTGTGCAGCAGGCGCCCCTGGAACCAGGGATCCAGCTTGCCGAGCACGGCGAAGAGCTGCTGGAAGTGCAGCACCTGGTCGCTGCCCACCACGTAGATGCAGCGGTCGAAGGCGTAGGTCTCCTTCCGGAAGAGGGCTGCGGCGAGATCGCGGGTGGCGTAGATGGTGGTGCCGTCGGCCTTCAGCATGAGGGAGGGGGTCTGGATGCCCACATCCTCCAGGCGGACGATGAAGGCTCCGCCCTCCCCTTCCTCCAGCAGGCCGGAATCCCGGAGCTTCTGCACGGCGGCGGCCATCTTGTCTTCGTAGAAGGCCTCGCCGTCCATGGCGTCGAAGCCCACCCCGAGGCGGTCGTAGATGCGCTGGAATTCACTCATGGAGACTTCCCGGAACCAGGTCCAGAGCCGCCGGGCTTCCGGGTCGCCGCCCTCGAGACGCTTGAACCAGGCCCGGGCCTCGTCCCGCATCTCGGGGTGGGAGAGCTCCTCCTGGTGGAAGCGGACATAGAGCTGGAAGAGCCGGAAGAGCGGCGTGCGGCGCTTTCCGGTCCTCCCGGTGGCGTCCGGGTCCTCTGCTGCCTCCGCTGGTGGAGCCTCCTCCTCCGCCCAGTCGAAGTCCAGCTCGAGCCTCGGGTTCTCGGCCTCGGCCCAGCGTGTGTAGGCGGCCAGCAGCGTTCCGAACTGGGTGCCCCAGTCGCCCAGATGGTTGAGGCGCTGCACCTGGCAGCCCAGGTAGCGGTTCACCTGGGCCAGCGTGTGGCCGATCATGGTGGAGCGGAGGTGCCCGATGGTGAAGAGTTTGGCGATGTTCGGGCTGCTGTACTCCACGATGACTGTCTCTGCGTGGGCCGGGGCCGAGCCATAGGCTGTGGCGCCGAGGAGGGCGTCCAGCAGGTGGCGGGCGCGGACCTCCGGGCGCAACCGCAGGTTCAGATAGGGGCCGGTGGCGATGAACTCGGCGCCCTGCATCGAGAGGCTCGAGGCCAGTTCCTGGGCGATCTGGGCCGGGTTCCTGCCCAGGGCCTTGGCCGCGCGGAAACAGGGGAAGGCAAAGTCCCCCATGTCGGCGCTCTTCGGACGTTCGAGGACGATTCCCTGGCCCGGCAACGCCGACTCCAAGCTGGCTCTGAATAGCGCCTTGACCTGCTCCATGACCACCCTTGTCCGGAAGCCTGGGGCCTCCGACTAGGATGCCCTGGATGGGGAGCCTCAGGAAGGCCTAGAATTGCCGCGGAGCGTCTTCTTTTTCCTTGACTTTGGGTGCCGCAGAGGTAGGATAAACCTTCACGCTTCATGGGCCGAATCTCCCAGAAGCAGGAGTCCTCGAATGGCCAACCACAAGTCTGCTGTCAAAAAAGCCCGTCGTGATGCCGAGGCCCGGGTGCGCAATCGCGCCGGTCGCTCAGCCATGAAGAGCACCCTCAAGAAGTTCCTGGCCGCCGTCGCCACCGGCAAGAAGGCCGAGGCCGCCGCCCTCCTGCCCAGCACCCTGGGCGTGGTGGACAAGGCCGTGCGCAAGGGTGTCATTCACAAGAATGTCGCCAACCGCGCCAAGTCCCGCCTGACCCTCAAGGTCAACGCCCTGGTTTAAGCGAATCCTTCACGAATCAGGAGCCTGGCCCAGGGCCGGGCTCTTTGTTTGTGGGGTCTCGGGACACCCGCAGGGGATGCCGAGAGGGGCAACGCGCTGGCCTAAGCGGGTCGCAAATGGATCGAGAGCCTGGCTGAGAGCCAGGCTCTTTCCATTTCTGCGGGTCCAATCCTGGCGCCTGGTTGGCGGCAAGCCTCTGCCAGGGCCGACACCTCTGAAATGGAATCGTTCCTTCCCCCGACCTGACACATCGGCAGGAGATCGCCATGCCTTCTCCGCGCCTTCCCGCCGCGAAGTGACGCTTGACCCGGTCCGGGGTTCCTCTGGAGCGCGCCTCCGTTCCAGGCTGTTCTTGCTTCTGCCAGTCCCACGGTTCGGACTCCCACGACGAGAAGGCCCCCGAAGGGGCCTTCTCGTTGCTCAAGGCACTGTGCCTTCCCGGCTTTGTCTTCGTGGCAGGGCGGAGCTCGGTTGGTTAGGAATCCGAACGCTTTTCGGATTTTTTCCGGTCGGCTGTGCCGAGCACCTTCTTGCGCATGCGGATGAAGTTGGGGGTCACTTCCACCAGCTCGTCGTCGTCGATGTACTCCAGGGCCTGCTCCAGGGTGTGCTCGATGGGCGTCGTGAGGCGCGTGGCGTCGTCGCTGCCGCTGGATCGCATGTTCGAGAGCTTCTTGGCCTTGGCGACGTTGACCACCAGATCGTTGTCGCGGGAATGCTCGCCCACGATCATGCCTTCGTAGCACTTGGTGCCTGGGTGGATGAAGAACTTGCCCCGGTCCTCCAGGTTCATGATGGCGAAACCCACGGATTCGCAGGTATCCATGCTGATGAGCACGCCGTTCTTGCGGCTGGGCATGTCGCCGCGGTAGGGGCCGTAGTGGCTGAAGGTGCTGTTGAGGATGCCCTCGCCGCGAGTGTCCGTGAGGCATTCCGAGCGGTATCCGATGAGGCCTCTGGAGGGGATCTTGAAGTGCAGGCGCACACGACCCATCTCGTTGGCCATGTCCTGCATCTCGGCCTTGCGGGCGCCCAGCTTCTCCATGACCACGCCCATGTAGGTATCGGGCACATCCACCTGGAGATCCTCGTAGGGTTCTTCCTTCTCGCCCGTCTCGGGATTCGTGTGGAGGATCACCTCGGGGCGGCTCACGCACAGCTCGAAGTTCTCCCGGCGCATGGTCTCGATGAGCACGGAGAGATGGAGTTCGCCGCGACCGCTGACCTTCCAGCTATCCCCGCTGTCCGTATCCTCCACCCGCAGCGCCACGTTGTACTGCAGTTCCTTGGTGAGGCGCTCGCGGATGCGGCGGGACTGGGTGTACTTGCCGTCCTGCCCCGAGAACGGACCCGTGTTCACCATGAACATCATGGAGATGGTGGGCTCGTCGATGTCCACGTAGGGCACCGCCACGGGGTTCTCCAGGCTGGCGATGGTCTCGCCCACGCGGATGTCGGGGATGCCCGCCAGGGCGATGATGTTGCCGGCGCCGGCCTCCGTGAGGTTCACCCGGGTGAGGCCCTCGAAGCCGTAGAGCATGGTCACCTTGTGCTGCTGCACGGCGCCGTCCCGCTTCACCAGGGCGACCTGGTCGCCGATCCTGAGGGTGCCGTTGAAGATGCGCCCGATGCCGATCTGGCCCACGAAGTCGTTGTAGTCCATGAGCGTGACCTGCATCTGCAGGGGCTGGTCCGGATCGCCCTTGGGGCTCGGGCAGTGCTTCACGATGGTGTCGAAGAGCGGGTCCATGTTCTCCGGGTTGTCGTTGATGTCATGCAGCGCGTAGCCCAGCTTCGCGGAGGTGAAGACCGTGGGGAAATCCAGCTGGTCGTCGTGGGCGCCCAGCTCGATGAGGAGTTCGAAGACGGCGTCCTGGGTCCACATGGGACGGGCCCCGGGGCGATCCACCTTGTTGATGACCACGATGGGCTTCAGCCCCAGGGCCAGCGCCTTGCGCGTCACGAACTTGGTCTGGGGCATGGGGCCGTCGAAGGCGTCCACCACCAGGATCACCGAATCCACCATGCTCAGCACGCGTTCCACTTCCCCGCCGAAATCGGCGTGGCCGGGGGTGTCCACGATGTTGAAGCGGTAGCCGCCCCAGTGGATGGCCGTGGTCTTGGCCAGGATCGTGATGCCCCGCTCCCGCTCCTGGTCGTTGGAGTCCATGGCCTGCTCCACCACCCGCTGGTTGTCCCGGAAGACATGGGCGGTCTTGAACATGGCGTCCACCAGGGAGGTCTTCCCGTGGTCCACGTGCGCGATGATGGCGATGTTGCGGAATTTTTCGATGGGCGTCATGGGGGACTCGGGGCAAGAGGCTTGGGGCCTGGGGCTCGGGGGGGACCCGGGCCTCCGGGTTCAGGAGGAATAGCGGGCCGAACCCATGATTTTACCAGCGTACGGCTTCTTTTCCGAGGCAAGATTCCATTCCGCTGGTTCCCGGTCCCTTCCGGGGCTGTATGATGGGGCGAAAACCGTCCCCTGGAGCCGTGCATGCACATCAATGAACTCCTGACCACTGTGGTCGACCTGGGCGGCTCCGATCTCCACCTCAAGGTGGGCAACTACCCCATCGCCCGGGTGAAGGGGAAGCTGACGCCCCTGAGCCAGTTCAAGAAGCTGGTGCAGGAAGACACCATCGCCATGGCCTACTCGATCATGTCCTCGGACCGCCAGAAGGCTAAGTTCAAGGAGAACATGGACATCGATCTGGCCTATTCGGTGCCCGCCCTGGGGCGCTTCCGCTGCAACATCTTCA
>JAYSNJ010000208.1:0-17532 GCA_043723905.1 Holophagaceae bacterium | reverse complement strand
TGCGCTCCCGGTGGAAGAGGGCCGCCATCACGGCGAAGGCCGCGTTCAGGCCCCCCACCGTATCGCATACGGGAAAACCCGCCCGCAGGGGGTTCAGCCGCTCGTCCCCGTTGATGGCCATCTCGCCCGAGAGCCCCTGGATGATCTGATCGTAGGCGGGCCTGTCCGCGTCCGGTCCCGTCTGCCCGAATCCCGAGATGGCGCAGTAGATGAGCTTCGGATTGAGCTCGCGAAGCACGGGATAGTCGAGCCCCAGGCGCGCCATGACTCCCGGGCGGAAGTTCTCGATGACGATATCGGCGTCCACCACCAGCTTCCGGAAGATGGACTTGCCCTCGGGACTCTTGGTGTTGAGGCTCACCGACTTCTTGTTGCTGTTCTGGGCCAGGAAGCTGGTGCCCATCAGCTTCTGGTTGTACTCCGGCACGATGCCCAGCTTGCGGGCCAGATCGCCGTCCTTGGGGTTCTCGATCTTGATGACCTCGGCTCCCAGCAGGGCCAGATGCAGGCTCGCGAAGGGCCCGGAGAGCACATTGGTCAGATCGAGAACACGGATGCCATCGAGGATGCGGGGCTGGATCATGCCATCACTCCGGTAGGGACTATTCAGTAACCGATGATTCCCGCCCTGTGCACCCGCCCGGGCATCTCCCGGCCAAAGAAGGCCGACACCTCCTGGGCCACCCCGATGAGGGCCGGGAGATCGATGTCCTTCCGCTCCCCTTTCCGCTGGAGGCCATGGACGAAATCCTCGGTGGCCACGTTGCCAGCCGCCATCTTCGTGAAGGGGCAGCCCCCGAGGCCCGCGAAGGAGGTCTCGAAGCAGGTGGCCCCTGCCTCCAGGGCGGCGAAGATGTTGGCCATGCCCAGGCCGTAGGTATCGTGAAAGTGGGCGGTGCAGCGAAGGCCCGGATCCAGGGCGAGGGTGGCCGTGAAGAGGCGCTTCACCTGGGCGGGGAAGGCGTGGCCCGCGGTGTCCGCCAGGCTGATCTGGGTGAGTCCGGCCTCCACATAGGCCCGCACGATTCCCATGACGCGAGTCTCGGGGATGGACCCCTCGAAGCCGCAGCCGAAGGCGCTCTGCACGGAGACCTGCACGGGCCTCCCGGCCTTCATGGCCTCCCGGGCCGTGGCGATGATGCGCCGCTGGGCCTCCTCCGTGCCCATGCCGGTGTTCTTCAGGCTGTGGGTCTCGCT
Organism: Holophagaceae bacterium; assembly: GCA_043723905.1. Taxonomy (GTDB): domain Bacteria; phylum Acidobacteriota; class Holophagae; order Holophagales; family Holophagaceae; genus JAYREN01. The sequence continues at coordinate 16,335 of JAYSNJ010000208.1, read as the reverse complement.
GGCGCTCACGCCCAGGCAGATGAGTTCCACGCCGCAGTCAAGGGCGCGCTCCAGCCCCTTCTCGTTGAGCACGAGGCCGGAAAGGGTGGCCGTGCGGGGTTCCTTCGCCAGGATCCGGAAGAGCTCATCGGTATCGGCCATCTGGGGCAGCTTGTCCCCCCGCACGAAGGAGCCCACCTGGAGGATGTCCAGGCCGGAATTCCCGATAGAGCGCAGCCACTGGAGCTTCTTGTCGAGCGGCACGACGGAACTCTCCGCCTGGAGGCCGTCCCGGGGACCGACTTCGTGGATGAGGATCTCAGTCATGGTGTCCCCAGAAGATGTCCACGGATGAACACAGATAGACACGGATGAAGTAGGGCTTGGAATACATTCGTGTTCATCCGTGTGTATCCGTGGACTATTTTATAGTTTCTTCGCGATCGCTTCGCCCATCTCCAGGGTGGTGGCGCTGCCGCCCATGTCGTAGGTGCGGACCAAGCCTTCGGCGATCACGGCGGCCACGGCCTTCTCCAGCCGCTCGCCCTTCTCGGTCTCCCCCAGCCAATCCAGCATCATCTTGGCGGCCAGGATGGTGGCGATGGGGTTCACCTTGTACAGGCCGGCGTACTTGGGCGCACTGCCGTGGCTGGGCTCGAAGACGGCGAGCTTCTCGCCGATGTTGCCGCTGCAGCCGAAGCCCAGGCCTCCCACCATCTGGGCCGCGAGATCGCTGATGATGTCGCCGAAGAGGTTGGTGGCCACCATCACGCCATAGTTCATGGGGTTCTTCAGCATCCACATGGTGATGGCGTCCACGTTGGCGTCGTCCACCTGGATGGTGGGGTATTCCCTGGCGATGCGCTTGCCCGTCTCCAGGAACATGCCCTCCGTGGCCCGCACCACATTGGCCTTGTGGATGATCGTCACCTTGGGATACCCGGACTTCTGGGCGTACTCGAAGGCGGCCCGGATGATGCGGTCGCAGCCCATCTGGGTGTTGATCTTGCAGGTGATGGCGAACTGGCCGCCGGGGATGTCGGCGAAGTGGGCGAAGGGCGCGCTGTGCTTCTTCAATACCTCCTTGACTTCATCAGGCACAGGCGTGAACTCCACACCCGAATAGAGATCCTCGGTGTTCTCCCGGAACACCACCATATCGATGCCTTCCTTGTAGTTCAGGGGATTGCCGGGGTAGGCCTTGCAGGGGCGCAGGCAGGTGTAGAGATCGAACAGCTGGCGCATCCGCACGATGGGGCTGCGGTAGACGAGGCCCTTGCCCTGCAGTTCGGGGATGAGTTCCTTTTCAGCCTCCTTCACGGGCTTGGAGGTGATGGCCCCGAACATGGCGGCGTCGCATTCCCTGAGGAGCTGAATGGTGCGCTGGGGGAAGGCCTCGCCCTCCCGGCACCAGAACTCCCACCCGATATCGCCATGGGTGTACTGTGCATCGAATTTCAGGGTATCGAGGCAGATGCGCGCCGCCTCCATCACCTCGACCCCGACGCCATCGCCGGGCAGCCACGCGATCCGGTACTGAGCCATGTTTTCTCCGGGTTCAGGAAGGTTGCCCAAGGCTAGCACCGAGCCAGGGTTTTGAATCTCGCCTCTTGGAAAAAGAGCTGAACCACGGAGGGCACGGAGAAAGAGAAAGGGATCATGCCTCGTATTTCTCTGCGCTCTCTCTTCTTTCCCTCTGTGTCCTCTGTGGTTCTTCTTTTTGACACTATTCAACTAGACCGCTGCAGCCCTACATCATCCGGAACATCAATATGGCGCCGGCGGCGGCGACGTTGAGGGAATCCATGCCCTTGGCCATGGGGATGGCCACGAGGCGATCGCAGCGGGCCAGCCAGACCCGGTCCAGGCCATGGGCCTCGGGGCCCAGCACCAGAGCCGTGCGGGGGGCGGGTTCCCAGTGCCGCGCGTCCAGGGCGGAGGGAGCGAGGGCCGCGCCGACGACTTCGCCGCCCAGGGCCCGCCATTGTTCCAGCAGTGGGGCCGGATCCTCCCGCTGCCAGACGGGCAGGGTCCAGGCGGCCCCCATGGAGACGCGCACCGTGCGGCGCTCGAAGACGCCCGGGCCGCGGCCCACGAGGACACCGTCCATGCCCAGGGAGGCGGCACTGCGGAGTACCAGGCCCAGGTTGTCCACGTTGTCCACATGGGGCAGGACCACCAGGCGCTGGGCCGCGAGCAGCTGCGCCTCGGGGGGTTCGGCGGGGGTGGCCACGGCGCAGAGCAGACCGCGATGGAAGGGGAAGCCCACCAGCGTCTGGAGTTCCTCTTCCTCCAGACTCAGCACCTGGGTGCCTTCCGGGGTCAGGGGGCCCAGCGATTCCGAGACCTCCGGTGTGGCGAGCACTGAGAGCACACGCAGCTTCCCCTGGCGTCCCGCCGCCAGGGCGGACTCCACCAGGAAGCGCCCCTCGCAGACGAAGCAGGACCCGGCCTCGGGATGCAGGGATCCCTTCGCGCCATGGAGGTGCCGGTAGGGGAGGAATTCGGGGTCGGGGAGGGACATGAGGACTCCATCCTAGTGCACCTGCAGCGGATGGACAGCACCCTCCGATTGATTTTTCGGTTTCCCCCCTGTGGCACAAGATCCAGCCGGCGGCATCTGATATCCCACTATTGCGGCGTGCCCACGGGAGGGGGCGGCGCCTCAGGGACCGGATGGGTGTGATCCGAGGAAGCTCGTTCCGGGAGGGAGAGTATGTACAAATTCAACGACCCGACCACAGATGCTGAACACGACTTCATCATCAGCAAGTTCTGCGAGCTCTGCGAGATCGTATTCCTCGGGGACTACGATCCGCGTTCCCGGGAGGAGTTGCAGGGGCTCTTCCTGCACTACACCTCGGAGCACTTCCAGCGGGAGGAGGAGCTCATGCGCGGGGCGGGGTACCCCCAGCTCGAGCAGCATCGGGTCGCCCATGCCTACATGCAGGATGCCTTCAGCCGTGTGCTGCGCGCCACCTCCCAGGGTAACCCCAACCTGCGGGCGGACCTCGATCTCCTGCGTCGGATGTTCCTCCACCACATCCTCACCTTCGACGAGGCCTACGGGGAGTGGCTCGCCGGAGATTCCGCGCCCCCCCGGAAGCGGCGCACCCGCATCGTGAATTCCCGCATCCGTCTGGCCGGCAGGATCCGGATGGGACCCCGCGAAGGCCCCCGGCCCTGAACAGGCATTCAGCCTACTTGACTGCCGCGCCCCCCTCACTGGCCTCGCTGAACGAGATGTCCCGACCAAGTGGGTCGCGGAGCAGGCTCCGGTGGAGCCTGCGGAGCGGGGACCCACTGGGAGGGAATCACTTCGAGGGAATCACTGGCAGGAAATCTCCTGCAGGAGGCCAGAAGACCTTCCTTCCTCGAGAGCGCTATCCCCATCCCCCAAGTCCGCCGCAGGCCCAGCCTGAACGAGAGCGAGCCCCTTTCGGGGCTCGCGATCTGGGGGGCTACGAGGCTTCGAGCGGTATCTTATTTCGCGGCGAACCGCTTGCTGGCCTCGCTCCACTTGATGTTTTCCAGGAAGGCGTTCACGTAGTCGGGTCGCTTGATGCCGTAATCCACCATGAACGCGTGCTCCCAGCTGTCCAGCACCACCAGGATGTCCTGCTCGATGGGCACGCCGATGTGATGCTCGCCGAAGAAGTAGGTGTGGAGCTTCTTGTCCCGGCGATTGCGGGTGAGGATGGCCCAGCCCGGTCCGCCGAGAGCCGCGGCCTTGAGGTCGGCCAGCACCTTGTCCTTGCCGCCTGCGGCCTCCAGGGCCTTGGCCAGCTCCGGACTGATGTCGCCATCGGCGCCCAGGTTCTCGAAGTAGAGCTCATGGAGGAAGGAGCCGTTGAAGGCCACGGCCTCCCGGCGCTTCAGCTCGCTGTACTCGTTGAAGGAATAGTTGGGCTTGGTGTTGTCGATGTCGGCCAGCTTCGTCTCGATCTCGTTGAGCTTGGCGATGTAGCCCTTGTAGAGGGTGAAGTGCTGGTCGAGCTGGCTGTCGGAAAGGCCCTTCAGCTTCCCGCCCTTCAGGTGGTCATAGTTCTTCGCGTCGTATGCCATGGTTCCTCCTTGAATGGGGCCGGTGGGTTCGTGCAGAAGTGTATCCAGCCCTTCCGATCATGGGATGCCTATGGCACGGAACCTGTTTGGATAAATTGCTTTCCTCCTGCCCCCGGGGGGCCCCGGGAGCTCTCGGTCACCTGTCTACTTCAGCTTCTGCCAGAGGAAGGTGAATTCCAGGGCCGAGAAATGCGCGGCCTGCCGGTTGTCGGCACCGGCCCCGTGCCCGCCCTCGATGTTCTCGAAGTAGCTCACGTCGTGGCCCAGGTCCTTCATCTTCGCCATCATCTTGCGGGCGTGGGCAGGGTGCACACGATCATCGCGGGTGGTGGTCATGAAGAAGGTGGGAGGATAGGTCTTTCCCGCCTTCAGGTTGTGGTAGGGCGAGAAGGTCCGGATGAAGGCCCATTCCTCGGGCTTGTCGGGATCGCCGTATTCCCCCATCCAGGAGGCGCCCGCCAGCATGTGCGTGTAGCGCTTCATGTCCAGCAGCGGCACCTGGCAGACGATGGCCCCGAAGAGCTGGGGGTAGAGCGTGAGCATGTTGCCCACCAGGAGGCCGCCGTTGCTGCCGCCGGCGCAGCCGAGATGCTTCACGGAGGTCACCTTCCGCGCGACCAGATCCTGGGCCACGGCGGCGAAGTCTTCAAAGCACTTCAGCCGGTTCTGCTTCAGCACCGACAGGTGCCAGGCGGGGCCGTACTCGCCGCCCCCGCGGATGTTGGCGAGCACGTAGACGCCACCCTGATTCAACCAGGCCCGTCCGATGGCACCGCTGTAGGAGGGCATCATCGAGACTTCGAAACCGCCATAGCCCGAGAGCAGGGTCGGGTGGGAGCCATCCAGCTTCAACCCCTTCCGGGAGACCTGGAAATAGGGGATGCGCGTGCCGTCCCTGGAAGTCGTGAAGTGCTGGCTGATCTCCAGGCCGGAAGCGTCGAAGAAGCCCGGGGAGATCTTGAGCCTTTCGAGATTCTGGCCGACCGCTCCGTGGAAGAGCGAATCCGGCGTGAGGAAATCCGTCGTCTGCAGGAAGACGTCGTCGGATTCGTCGGGATCGACGCCCCAGGCGGACACCGTGCCCATGGCAGGGGCGCCCCGGAAGTCCTCCCGCTTCCACGGGCCCTTTCCTGGCGTAAGCACCGCCAGGCGGTTCTTGACATCGTCCAGCACGTTCAGGATCAGATGGTGGCGCGTCCAGGTGTAGCCTTCGAGGGACGTCGTGGGGGAAGGCTCGAACAGGACCGTGAACTCCCGCCTGCCAGCCATGAAGTCATCGAAGGGGGCGGCGATCAGGGCTCCGGCCGCGTATGTTTTTCCGGCGATCTTCCAGGGGGTGCGGGGTTTCACCAGGAGCCATTCGCGATGCACGGAGCTCTCCGCATCGTCGGGCACCTCGATCCTCTGCGGCAATCCGTCCCGGCCGAGCAGGTAGGTCTCGCTGGTGAACGTGGTCGGCGAGCGCGTGACGAAATCCCGTTCGAAGCCCCTGGTGGCGTCGTGGTACGCGCTCGCATCCACATCCGTGGCCTTGCCCTCGAAGACGGTCCTGGCCTGGGCAAGGGGTGTGCCCCGTTTCCAGAGCTTCGCGATGCGCGGGTAGCCCGAAGTCGTGAGGGACCCGGCACCGAAGTCCGTGGCCACGAAGAGCGAATCCTGGTCGATCCAGCTCACCTGGCTCTTGGCCTGGGGCAGCTGGAACCCGTCCGGGACGAAGGAGAGGCTCTCCACATCGAACTCGCGGATCACGGCCGCATCGGACCCTCCGCGGGAGAGCGTGACCAGACAGCGCCGGGATTCTGGCTTCAGGAACTGGACGCCTTGAAAGACCCAGCTCTCCTTCTCCGACTTGCCCAGGGCGTCGATATCCAGGACCACTTCCCACGTGGGGTCCTCCTTCCGGTACTCGGCGAGGGTGGTCCGCCGCCAGATGCCCCGGGGATGCTGGGCGTCCCGCCAGAAGTTGTAGTAGTGAAGGCCGGACTTGCTGATGTAGGGGATCTTGGCCGCAGAGTCGAGGATCTGGAGGATTCCGTTTTCCAGGTTCTTGTAGGCCGGACCCGACTCCAGGGTCTTGGCCGTCTCCGCATTCCGGGCCTTCACCCATTCCAGGGCCTTCTCCCCCGTCACATCCTCCAGCCAGAGGTAGGGATCCGCGCTGGGGGCGGGGGATTTGGGTTCCAGAGCGGCCATGCTCCAGCCTAGCGTGAGGCCGAGTAGGACGGGTATCCAGGGACGTGGCATGGGATCTCCGGAGAAAAGAGCAGCCAGCGGGACGACAACGGAACAGGGCATCGAAACGGCCAACTTCCACCTCCAGGATAGCCCATGCCTCTTAACGCGAGGCAATGAATCCCATCCCGTATTCCCAGTTCCAGCTGCGGGAGCGTGGGCTGCCTTTCGCCCCGGTCACAGCCTCGCCGCGCCTTGAAATTGACAAGGCGCGCTCCGGCATGGTGAACTCGCGTTTGTAAAGGTCCCGCCGTGACACTCACCTCCCGCCATCATGCCTCCCACCAGGTCGCCCCTCGGGTGACGGGAGAAGCCTTCTAGTCGAAATCAGCCTTTCGAAGAAGCCCCCGGAACCCATGAGGTCCGGGGGCTTTTTCCTTTCCTGACGGAAGCTCCAGCCATGAACCTCCTCGCCACCCTCCATCACCATGCGCATCCCCCACCTCCGGGGTAGGCCAGCGTCTGCGCTTTCGCGCGATCCCAGCCCCGAGGCTCCTCACGGACCCCGGGGCCTTTTCTTTTCCCCTTTTCAAGGAGATCCCATGAACCCGATCAATCTCGCGCTACCCAAGGGCCGCATGGCCGAGGGCGTCCTCAGGCTGATGGAGGAGGCCGGCCTGAAGGTCCTGGCCAACGGCCGGAACTACCGCCCCCTCTGCCGCGACCCCCGCTTCGAGCTGAAGATCCTCAAGCCCCAGGACATCGTCCGCATGGTGGAGCTGGGCCGCCACGATTTGGCCTTCGCGGGCCACGACTGGGTGGTGGAGCTGGGCGCCTGCGTGGAGGAGCTGCTGGACACGGAGCTCGATTCCGTCCGCATCGTGGCTGCGGCCCCGGTGGAATGGGTCGCCTCCGGCGAGCTGAAAAGGCGCCCCATCGTGGTGGCCAGCGAGTACGAGCGCATCACTAAGGAGTGGCTGGCCAGGGGAGGCTTCGACGCCGTCTTCGTGCGCAGCCACGGCGCCACGGAGGTCTTTCCTCCCGAGGACGCGGACCTGATCGTGGACAACACGGCCACGGGACGCACGCTGACGGAGAACGGCCTGGCGGAGATCGCCACCCTGATGCGGTCTTCCACGCGCCTGATCGCCAACCCCACCCTGATGAAGGGCCCCAGCGGCCCGGTGGTGGAGGAGTTCCTCCTGCTCCTTCGTTCCGTCCTGGACGCCCGGAAGCGGGTGATGCTGGAGATGAACGTGAGCGCTGGAGCCCTGGACGCCGTGCTGGGGGCCCTGCCCTGCATGCGGAGGCCCACGGTCATGCCCCTCTCGGGGGAGGGAGGCTTCGCCGTGAAATCCGCCGTGTTGCGCTCGGCGGTCCCCCGCATCATCCCCCAGCTCAAGGCTGCCGGCGCCACGGACATCCTGGAATACCCCTTCAGCAAGGTGGTGCTGTGATGGCGACTTGCTGTCCTGCCCCGGATGTCCTCCCCGCCTTCCGCGATCTCAAGGCCTACGGCACCCAGGAAGGCCGGGGCGCCTTCCTCCGCATGGACTTCAACGAGGGCCCTGCGCCCGATCTTGAGGTCCTTGCCCGGGCCATGACCCTCTGCGCCTTTTCCGCCACGGTCTATCCGGAATACGGCGGACTCAAGGGGGCCGCGGCCCAGGCCTGGGGCGTGGATCCCGCCATGCTCCTCCCGGTGAACGGCGCCGACGAGGGCATCGCGCTCCTGCTGAAGGCCTTCACGGGCCCCGGCGACGCCGTGGTGCTGCCCATGCCCTCCTTCCCCATGTACCGGATCTACGCGGGACTCAACGGCAGCCCCGTCCTGCCCGTGCCCCTGGCGCCGGACTTCGGGCTGGACCTGGAGGCCATCCTGGAGGCCCTTCCCAAGGGAGCGCTGCTCGCGCTCACCAGCCCCAACAACCCCACGGGACGAGCCATTCCCGAGGTCGAGCTGATCGCCCTCCTGGAGGCCTCCCAAGGGCGCCCGGTCGTCCTGGACGAGACCTATGGTCCTTTCTGCGGCCAGGATTTCGCGCCCCTCCTGGCCCGCTGGCCCAACCTGATCCTCCTGCGCACACTGAGCAAGGCCCACGGGCTTCCGGGGCTCCGCTGTGGGCTGATTCTGGCGAACCCGGCGGTCATCCGCCGCCTGGAGCTCCTGCGCCCCCCCTTCAACGTCAACGGCATCGCCGCGACCCTCGGCGCCCAGATGCTGGTGGGCGATCCGGGCCTGCGGGCTCGCCTGCGGGGAGCCGTGGAGGCCCGCAGGCGGATCCAGGCCCGCCTGGAATCGGCAGGTATTCCCACGGTGCCCTCCGATGCCCACTTCTTCCTGGCCGATCTGGGAAGCCGCGCGGAAGCGGCCGTGGCCCTGCTTCGCGCGCGCGGAATCCTCGTGAAGGATCTCTCCAAGCCCCTTCCCGGGATGCTGCGCATCAGCGTGGCCCTGGAGCGCGAGGCCAAGGCCTTCCGGGAGGCCTTCCTCCCCTGGTGGAAGACAGACCAGGAAAGGAGATGCGTGTGAAAGCCACCACCTTCGAGCGCAACACCCGCGAGACCCGCATCCGCCTCAGTCTGGCCATGGCAACGGGGGCCATCCGAACTTCCGAGCCCATGCTGACCCACTTCCTGGAGCAGCTGGATTTCTACTCAGGTATCGGCCTCGCCCTGGAGGCCGAGGACCTCGCGCCCCTGGGGGACGGGCACCACCTGGCGGAAGACGTGGCCATCGCCCTGGGGCGGGCCCTGGACCTGGCCCTGGAGGATCGTTCCAGGATCGCGCGCTACGGCCAGCGGCTACTGCCCATGGACGAGGCCCTGGCCACCTGCGCTCTCGACGCGGGCGGGCGCCCCTGCGCGATCCTCGAGATCCCCTTCCCCGTCCCCATGGTGGGCGGTCTCGCCACGGAGAACATCCTCCACTTCTTCCAGAGCCTGGCCATGGAGGCCCGCTTCACCCTGCACCTGCAGGTGAAGGGCGAGAATGCCCACCACATGGCCGAGGCCGCCTTCAAGGCCCTCGGCATGGCCCTGAAAGAGGCCCTGGCACCCGCTCCAGGCCTGCGTTCCACCAAGGGCGTCCTGCGATGATCGGCATCCTGGAATACGGCTGCGGCAACCTGCGCAGCCTGGAGAACGCCCTGGAAGCCCTGGGACTCGAAGGCCGCCGGGTGGCGACGCCCGAGGCCATCGACGCCGCGGATCGCCTCATCCTGCCTGGGGTGGGGCATTTCGGACACGCGATGTCGCAGCTGCGGAATCGGGACCTGGAGAGCGCCGTGAAGGCCTTTGCCGCCTCAGGCCGCCCCCTCCTGGGCATCTGCCTGGGGATGCAGGTGCTGTTCGAAGGTTCCGACGAGGCTCCCAATGTGCCGGGTCTGGGCCTGCTGCCGGGGCGCTTCGAACCCTTCACGGACCCTGCCCTCAAAGTGCCCCACATGGGCTGGTCCTCTGTGGATTTTGCGGATCGTGCCCTGTTGCCCGGGCTTCGCCCGGGCAACACGTGGGGGTCAAAGGGGGGACATCGCGAGCGCAGCGAGCAGGCGGTCCCCCCTTTACAAAATGGCACGGCCTATTTCGTCCACAGCTACTTCCTGCCCCAATGGCCCGATAACACACCGCGGCAATGCCTCGGCCTCGCCCGGTACGGGCGGCCCTTCGTGGCGGCCTTCCGGAGCGGCAACCTGGCGGGCTGCCAGTTCCACCCCGAGAAGAGTGGCCCCTGGGGCCTGGTCCTGCTGAAGGAGATGACCACATGGTGATGAAGCGGATCATTCCCTGCCTGGACGTGCAGGACGGCCGGGTGGTGAAAGGCGTGCAGTTCCTGAACCTGATCGACAGGGGCGACCCCGTGGAACTGGCCTCCCGCTATGACGCGGAAGGGGCCGACGAACTGGTCTTCCTGGATATCACCGCGGGCGTCGAGAATCGCGACACGTCCCTCCATATGGTGAAGAAGGTCGCCCGGGCCGTCTTCATCCCCTTCACCGTGGGGGGCGGCATCCGCAGGGCCGAGGACGCCGATGCCATGCTGTTGGCGGGCTGCGACAAGGTGGGCGTGAACAGTGCCGCCCTGCGCCGCCCCGAGCTGATCACCGAGCTGGCCCAGCGCTTCGGCAGCCAGTGCGTGGTGCTGGCTGTGGATGTGCGTCGCACACTCAGTGGCTATGGCGTAGTGATCGACGCGGGCCGCACGATGACCGAGTGGGGCCTGGAGGACTGGCTGGAGGAGGCCCAGCGCCGGGGCGCGGGGGAGGTGCTGCTCACCTCCATGGACCGGGACGGTTCCAATTCAGGCTACGACCTGGAATCCCTGCGTCTCGCCTCCAGGGGGTTGCGCATCCCCCTCATCGCCAGCGGCGGCTTCGGTGAGGCGAGGCACGCCCTGGAGGCCTTCCGGGCCGGAGCCGACGGGGCCCTGGTGGCCTCGGCCCTGCACAGCGGCGGCCTGACCCTGAGGCGCCTGAAAGAGCAACTGATCCAGGAAGGAATGGAGATTCGACCATGTTGATTCCGAGCATCGATCTGATGGGGGGCAAGGCCGTCCAGCTGGTGGGCGGCCGCGCCAAGGTCCTGGAGGTGGACGATGTGCTGGCCCTGGCCACCCGCTGGCGGGTGTACGGCGAACTGGCGGTCATCGATCTGGACGCGGCCCTGGGCCAGGGGGACAACCTCGCACTCGTGAAGGAACTATGCGGTGTGGCCCGCTGCCGAGTGGGGGGAGGCGTGCGCACGGTGGAACGGGCCCACGAACTGCTGAGGGCCGGGGCGGCCCGCCTCATCATCGGCACCGCCGCCAGCGAGGCATTCCTCGGCAGACTGCCCCGGGAGCGTTCCCTCGTCGCCGTAGACCAGGACCAGGGCCGCCTCCAGTCCCGAGGCTGGCGCGTCGATGAGTCCGAGGCTCCCCTAGATCGCGTCCGCCGCCTGGCGCCCTTCTGCGGAGGCTTCCTCATGACCGTGGTGGACAGGGAGGGCCGCCTGGAGGGCGTGGACTGGGAGGCCGCTCGCCTGGTCCGCGACGCCACCGAGCTTCCCGTCACCTACGCCGGAGGCGTGGGCACGGCGGAGGACGTGGCCGCCCTGGACCGCCTGGGCCTGGACGCCCAGGTGGGCATGGCCCTGTACCGGGGCCTGCTGGATCCGGCGGAAGCCTTCCTGGCCTGCCTGGACTGGGAGAAGCAGGGAGGCCTGATCCCCGCAGCTGTCCAGGACGAGGCCGGACGGTTGCGGATGCTGGCTTGGCAGAGCCCCGAGAGCCTCCGCCGTGCCCTTCTGGAAGACAAGGGCATCTACTGGTCCCGGTCCAGGGGCGAAATCTGGGAGAAGGGGAAGACCAGCGGGAATGGCCAGGAACTGCTGAGGGTCGAGGCGGACTGCGACCGGGACACCCTGCGCTTGGTCGTGAGACAGAGCGGTCCCGCCTGCCACAGCGGATCCGCCACCTGTTTCGGCGCGGCGGATTTCGCCCTGGAGGATCTGGAGGCCACCCTCCGGGAGCGGAGACTTTCCGCCCCCGAAGGCAGCTACACGGCGCGGCTCTTCCGCGAAGAGGGCCTGCTGGAAGCCAAGCTCCGGGAGGAGACGGAGGAACTGATCCAGGCCCGGACCCCGGACGAAGGGGTCTGGGAGGCCGCCGATCTCCTCTTCTTCCTCATGGCCCGCATGGCTCAGCGCGGCATCCGCCTGGAGCAGGTGCTGCTGGAACTGGAGCGCCGCCACACCACCGATACACGCAAGCCCGGGAACGCCAAGCCATGAAAGGACAGACCATGTCGAATGAACCCACCTTGCTGAAACGCATCTCACCCGGAGAGGCCCTGGCCCGGGCCGCCCGGCCCCTGCCCCCCATCCCCCCAGAGGTGTCCGAGATCCTGGCGGATATCCGTGCCCGGGGTTCCGAAGCTGTTTTCTCCTGGGCACGGCGCCTGGATGGCTTCACGGGAGATGCCTTCGAGGTGTCCCGCAGCTGCATGGACGCGGCGGTGGAAGCCCTGGATCCCCTTCTGCGGGGCCATCTCGAAGCTGCCATCCGAAGGGTGAAGGGTTTCAGCGAGGTCCAGAAGACCTGCTATCGCGATCTCGAAGTGATCCAGGACGGCGTCTGCCTGGGCCAGCTCATCGTGCCCGTTAAGTGGGCGGCCTGCTACGCGCCGGGCGGGCGCTATCCCCTGCCCAGCTCCGTGATCATGGGCGTGGTGCCGGCCCGAGTAGCGGGGGTGGAGGAAGTGATCGTCCTGAGTCCCCGCATCCACCCCGTCACGCTCGCCGCCGCGGCGCTGGCGGGGGCGGACCGGGTCTTCGATCTGGGGGGCGTCCAGGGGATCGCGGCCGCGGCCTGGGGCCTGGCGGGCCTGCCCCGGGTGGATCTCCTCGTGGGGCCGGGCAACCGCTACGTGACAGGCGCCAAGCGCCTGCTCTACGGGGATGTGGGCATCGAGTTCCCGGCCGGTCCCAGCGAACTCCTGGTGATCGCCGACAGGGGGGCTAGGCCCGAATGGATCGCGGCGGATCTGCTGGGGCAGGCGGAGCACGATCCCGACGCCCTGCCCATGCTGCTCAGTTTCGATGGGGGGCTGCTCGATGGGGTGGAGGCAGAACTGAGGCGCCAACTGGCGGAGCTTCCCCTGGACACTCCCGCCCGAGAGAGCCTGGCGAACGGCTTTGCCGTGCTTGTCAGGGACGCCGACGAGGCCCTGAGTCTGGCGGGGGCCCTGGCCCCCGAGCACCTGGAGCTGCAGGGGCCCCGGGCCGAGGGGCTCAAGGACCGCCTGCGCACCTATGGCAGCCTCTTCGTGGGAGAAGGCACCGCGGAGGTCTTCGGAGACTACGGGAGCGGCACCAACCACATCCTCCCCACGGGAGGCGCCGCCCGCTTCACCGGAGGCGTCTTCGTGGGCACCTTCCTCAAGACCCTCACCTGGCAGCGCATCCTCCCCGAGGGCCAGCGCCCAATGGCGCTCCAGGCCCTCGCCCTCGCGGAGGCGGAGGGCCTGGCCGCCCACGCGGCCTCCGCCCGAGCGCGGCTGCTTTGAATCAGGAGACCTGGAGCGCCGTGAGGAGTTCGCGCAGGCTGACCGCCTGGAGGTCACCCAGCCCAGCGATCCTTTCGCGCTCCGGACCGATGGCGGCGAAGGTCCAGGCGATACCGGGGCGCTGGTCCCTGGCGGAACCCAGCGCAGCGGCATCGTCCCGGGTATCGCCCGCGAAGATGACTTCCCTGGACCCGAAGCGCTCCGCCAGGATGAAGAGGCCGTCGGGCCGGGGCTTGCGCAGATGGGGGGCCGAATCGCAGACGCTGGGCAGCTCGAAGCCGAGCACCTCGAAGGCCATGGCCAGTTCCTCGGGCGGGCGCCCCGTGTAGATGGCCGGTTCCATCCCGGTGGCCTCCAGTTCGGCCAGGGTGATCAGGGGCCTCTCCAGATGGCGCGTGTCGGCGTAGTGCGCCTGCACCACCCGCATGCAGAGGGGTTCCAGCTCCTGGATACGGGCCTCCAGATCGGGAAAGCCCCCTCCTTCCGCCGACCAGAGAGCCTCCATCCGGTGGGCCTCATGGAGCGCCAGCCCCCCGGCTGCCAGGCGGAAATCGTTATTGAAGCCCCCCACCCGCTTGAACATGTGGAAGTGGTCGTCGGTCCAGGCCAGGCCGGGCGCCAGCTCCCTGAAAGCCCGCGCCACAGCCTCCAGGAAGCTGCGGTGCGGCTCGATCATCACGCCGTCGATATCGAGGACCAGGAGGGGTTTCAACGGAACGCTTCCGGTGCCCTGTCCTTCCAGAGCCCCCCGAGGAGCATCGTGGTAACGGGCACGCCGGGCGTTTTCACGCCGCGATGGCTCATGCAGGTGTGCTCGGCCACCAGCTTGACGGCCCAGGCCTGGGGGCGGAGATGGACCTCCAGGGCCTCGAAGATCTGGCGGGTCATGCGCTCCTGCACCTGGAGGCGGTTCGCGAAAGCCTGCACTACGCGCACGAGCTTGGAGAGGCCCACGGTGCCCCCGGCCCCGGGCAGGTAGCCGATGGCGGCGAGACCCGAGAAGGGCGCCAGGTGGTGTTCGCAGGTGCTCACGAAGGGCACGTGGTCGAGAATCACGGGACAGGGGGCGAGTTCCCCGGGCAGGGGTTGGAGTTCCGCGGCCACGTCCAGCCCGTAGCCGCTCAGGCGCTCGGCCCAGTATTCCGCCACCCGGTGGGGGGTGTCCCGGAGTTCGGGAGAACCCGGGTCGGCCCCGAAGCTGGCCAAAAGTTCCTGCACGGCCTTGGCCGCCCTCGCCTCGTCGATGCTCACGGCGTCCTCCGGTAGGCCTAAGAGTGCCATCTTTCTGGCCTCGTGACCCGATCCGGAAGCGGCCTGTGGGATCATGGCTGCCAGGGGGCACCATGAGCGAGAAGCAGGTGACGTACGCATCCAGCGGTGTGGATATCAACCGTCAGGACGAGGCGCTGCGGCGGATCAAGCCCCTGGTGAAGGCCACCAGGACCCCCGGGGTGCGTTCCGACATCGGCCTCTTCGGCGGCCTCTTCAGCGCCCAGTTCCCCGAGACCCAGCCCATCCTGGTCTCCTCCATGGACGGCGTGGGCACGAAGATGAAGGTGGCCCGCCTAGCCGAGACCTGGAACACCGTGGGCGGCGATCTGGTGAACCACTGCATCAACGACATCCTGGTGCAGGGAGCCCGGCCCCTCTTCTTCCTGGACTACATTGCCGCCCAGAGGCTGGAACCCGAGGTCATCGAATCCATCGTCTCGGGCATGGCCAATGCGTGCAAGAACGCAGGCTGCGCCGTTCTAGGCGGCGAACTGGCGGAGATGCCCGGGGTCTACGAGACCGGGGAAGTGGATGTGGCGGGCACCATCGTGGGCGTGGTGGACCAGGACGAGCTGCTGCCCCGCCTGGAGGCCATGGCCGCGGGGGACGTGCTCATCGCCCTGCCCAGTTCGGGCCTGCACACCAACGGCTATTCCCTGGCCCGCAAAGTCTGCTTCGAGCTGGAGAAGCTCGACGTCAACGATACCTTGCCTGGCACCACCCAGACCGTGACCCAGGCTCTGCTGGCCATTCATCGCAGCTACTTGGCGTCGGTCATGCCCCTGGTGAAGGCGGGCCAACTGGTCGCCATGGCCCACATCACGGGCGGCGGTCTCACGGACAACATCCCGCGCGTGCTGCCCAAGTCACTGGATGCCGAGATCGACACCCAGAGCTGGGAGATCCCCACCCTCTTCCGTTTCCTCATGGAGAAGGGCGGCCTCGGCATCGACGATGCCCGCCAGGCCCTGAACCTGGGGGTGGGCATGGTGCTGGTGGTGAAGGCGGACCGCGTGGCGGAGGTCCTTACGGAACTTCACGCCGCCGAAGAGCCCGCTTGGGTCATGGGGCGATTGGTGCAGGGTTCGGGCGTTGTCTGCTACCGCTAAGGCCTCAGGGCGCCACGGTCTGCTGGATCCCTTCCGGGGCATTCTGGCGCTCTGTGTGGCCGTGTACCACCTGAGCGTCTGGTTCGGCCTCACGCTTTCAGGGTCGGTGCTGAACATGGCCACAGCCCGTTTGGGGAACTACAGCGTGTCGGCCTTCTTCGTGCTGAGCGGGTTTCTCCTTTTCCGGACCGCCTCCTGGGCGCGCATCCGAGAAGAGGGTCTGGGCCGCTTCTGGCTGCGACGCTTCCTGCGTCTGGCGCCGGTGTTCTACTTGGCCTGCGCCCTGAACGTGGCCTTCCACTTGGGCATGGGCCCTGATCCCACCTGGGTGCGCATCCTCGAGAACCTGACATTCACCTTCGGTGCCATTCATCCCAATCACGCCCTGGTGATCGGCGGCTGGTACGTGGGCCTGGTAGCCCTCCTCTACTTCGCCTACCCGGCCCTGGCCTGGCTGCGCGAGCAGGGCGGCCTTTGGTTTCTGGCAGTCCTGGCCATCGGCCTCTGGCTTTGGAGCCTGCCGTCCACCCTGCACGGCGTCATGGACCAGGACCAGTGGAATCGTTTCCACACCTACGTGATGGCGCCCAACCAGGTCTTCCTGCTGGCCTGGGGCGGCCTGCTGGCGGGGCTCCACAGCGCCACGGCGAAACGATTGGAACCCAAGGTGGCCCTGCTGTTGGCCCTGCCTCTGG
>JAYSNJ010000207.1:0-8314 GCA_043723905.1 Holophagaceae bacterium | reverse complement strand
GCCTTCTCCGCCAGGGCCTGACTGGGGTAGTGGCCGTGGAAGACCTGGAAGCAACCCCTTCCATCCCGGAGGGCCAGGGGGAGCACCCACAGATCCGGCTTGTTCCCCTCGAAGAGATCCACAGCCCGGCTCAGGGTTTCCGGTTGGCACGCGATCTCGAGCCGGAGCGTCCAGTGGCCCTTCGGCAGTTCCTTGGCCAGTTTTTCGCCCTGCCGCACAGCCAGGGCGACATCGCCCTGTCGCAGCGCCTCGGCCCGCTCTCCGGCCGTGGTTCCGATCTCCTTGAGAGGAGGCCTGGGTTCCGGTCTCTCCGGGGGGGGGGCTTCGGGCCTGGATTCGGGGACGGCCACTTGGGACTTGGGGGCATCCGAGGGAGGGGGCGCCACTGGAGACTTGGGGGGGTCGGGCAGCCGTTGGGGCGCTGAGGGAGGGGTGGTCCCCCTGGAACTGGAGCGCCGCAGTCTGGACCAGCCGAAGCCCCCTGCCGCCCCCAAGGCCAGGAGCGCCAGGATGGCCAGCAGGGGGACCAGGCTGCGCCTGGGCTTCTCCTCGCCGAAGTCGGGGACCGGCTCGATGGGAGTCGGTTCGGGACTGGTGAGGGTAGATGGGAGGATCAGGACGGCGGGATCCGCCGGGACGACCGATTCTTCGGATTCGAAGCCCGGCTGACCCGCAGCCTGGGTTTCGGGCAGTTCCCTGGGCGTCGGCAGAATGGCCTGACCGCTCTCCACCGAGAACCCGGAATCATCCTGTTCAGCCCCGGGGCCGGGAAGCGGCTCAGCGTCCGGCAGGGCATCCAAGGCCTGGGAAAGATGTTCCAGGTTGGTGGTGGGCTTGGCCGCCGCCTGGATGGAGGAGAAGAGCGAGGGGACCGTCTCGATTCCAGGCAGGGGGGCCGAGAGGGCCTCCGGCTCCGGGGCCAGGGCCAGATCCAGCGCGCTCCGGTCCATAGGAGGCATCTCGTGGAGCCGCGCCCAGCCCATCTCCCGGAGGAAGAGGGCGAAGGTGCCCAGGCGCAGAGGCTCCGCCAGGGATTCGCGACTCAGCTCCAGCAGCGTATGGGTGCCGTCGAGAAGCGGCGGCAGCTTGGCCAGATCCGCAGGCAGGGCCATCTCCATGAGGCGCCGTCCCTGCAGGACCACCACCTGGTTGAGGGGGCCCAGCAGTTCCAGCAACCCCTCCCGGTCCTTGAGACCCAGGAGGCCGTTCAGGAGGAGTTCGGGCGTATCGAAGGGCAGGCGGACCACCGTGGCGTCCAGCTCCTTGGCCTCGAAGACCGGCTCCAGATCCGCCGTGGCCAGGGATCCGCCGAGCACCCGCTCCACCTGGGCCCGGGCCACCTCCAGGAGATCCCGCTGGGTGATGAAACCCATCTCGATAAGGTTCTTCCCGATGCTCATGCCCTGGCGCAGGTTGGCCAAGGCGTAATCGAGCTGGGTCTGGGTGAGCTTCCCGCGCTCCACCAGCAGATGGGTGAGGCGGTCCATGGGGTGCGTGCTCTGGGCGAACACGATATCGCCGGAATCGAAATAGATCGTGCGGCTGGGTTCCTGCCCCAGCTTCCAGAGGCCCGTGGCCTTTTCTCGGTGGCGCCGGAAGAGGTCCTGAAGGGCCTTTGCACTCATTTCACCACCCACCGTTCGAGTTTCAGTTTTCCAGCTCGGACCAGCACCTGATCGCCGGGGCAGAGCTCGACCCGGTGCTGGGCATCGGGGACCTTCTGGCCATCCAGGCTCACGGCCCCCTGCGCCATGAGCCGCTCGGCCTCCTTGCGGGAGGCGGCCATGCCCCGCTCCACCAGCAGGCGGCTCAAGGGGACTTCGCCTCCGGTGGCAGGTACGGAAACCTCGGGGGCATCGTCGACCTTCCGCTCGGAAAAGCGGCGCACCCAGCGCTCCTGGGCAGCCCGGGCCTCGGCTTCGCCGTGGAACTGGGCCACGATCTCCCGGGCGAGTCCCTTCTTGGCGTCCATGGGGTGGCCGGCCTGCATGATCTCGATGTCCGCGGGCAGTCTGTCCGTGAGGAGCAGGTACCACTGCCACATCAGGGCGTCCGAGATGCTCATGGCCTTGCCGAACTGGTCGTCGGCGCTCTCGAAGAAGCCGATGTAGTTGCCCAGGGACTTGGACATCTTCTCCACGCCGTCCAGTCCCAGCAGCAGGGGCACCGTCAGGACGATCTGGGGCGGCTGCCCCAGGGATTCCTGAAGATCCCGCCCCCGCATGAGGTTGAAGAGCTGATCGTTGCCGCCCAGTTCCACGTCCGCCTGGAGGGCCACGGAATCGTAAGCCTGGACCAG
The DNA here is from genome assembly GCA_043723905.1 of Holophagaceae bacterium. GTDB lineage: Bacteria > Acidobacteriota > Holophagae > Holophagales > Holophagaceae > JAYREN01. The sequence goes on along the minus strand of JAYSNJ010000207.1, from coordinate 6,015 downwards.
CGGATAGAGCAGTTCGTGGAAGCTGATGGGCTCGCTGGCCGCCATGCGCTTCTGGAAATCGTTGCGCTCCAGCATCTGGGCCACGGTGAACTTGGATGCCAGGCGGATCCAGTCGGGGCCGTGCAGGGGATCCAGCCACTCGCTGTTGAAGCGGATCTCAGTCTTCTCGGGGTCCAGGATCTTGAAGACCTGGGCCTTGTAGGTCTCCGCGTTGGCCTCGATCTCCTCCCGGGTGAGGGCCGGGCGGGTGGCCTTCTTCCCCGTGGGGTCGCCGATCATGCCGGTGAAATCCCCGATGAGAAAGATCACCGTATGCCCCAGTTTCTGGAACTGGGCCATCTTCCGGAGCAGGACGCCATGGCCCAGATGGAGATCGGGAGCGGTGGGATCGAAGCCGGCCTTCACCCGGAGCGCTCGGCCCGCCTTCAGGCGCGCCTCCAGCATGGCTTTGGTGTGGCAGGTGATCGTGCCCTTGAGCAGAAGCTCGAGGGCATCCGGAACAGAAACTGTGCTCATGTGAGCATCTTCTCCTGAAAACGCCCTGCCTTGCTACTCCACCCGGAGATCCACCAGCCTCTCGGACTCCATTTCCAGGTAGAGCCGGCCCCCCCCGGGAATCTGGTACTCGATCCGGGTGGTGCTGTTCTGGGTGTTGACGCTGAAATGCCCTTCACCCTTCTTCTGGTGGAACAAGTCGCCGAGGCTGGGCCGCTGGGCGGGAAATTCCCCGAGATTGGGCCGCCAGGCCTCCGCTGCCTTCAGGAAGTCCTCCTCCGTCGGGAAGTTTTCAGCCAGACCGGGATTGGCCCGGTAGAGGGCCCGGGTGCCTTCCTCGGTCTTCAGCCCCCGCACGGCCCGGTCCATCCCGCTCCAAGCCTTGTCCAGGAAGGCCGACCCCACGGCCTTGTCGAGAGCCTCCGGAACGCCGTGCCTGGAGACCCAGCGGACGCCTCCGATGCAGGTGGCCAGGAACAGGACGAAGACCAGCGCACACCCGCCGCAACATCCCAGACTGATCTTGCCCCAGAGAGGCATCCCCTTCTGCTGAGGAGGAGTCCCCGCGTTGTCCCAGCTGCCCTCGGCCATGGATACCGTTCCTCAGAGGAGATTGCTGGCCAGTTCGGCCATGGGGGAGCGCTCGCCCTTGGTCAGGGTCACATGGCCCGACAGGGCCAGGTGCTTGAAGTGTTCCGCCAGGTAGCTGAGGCCGTTGGTGCTCGCATCCACATAGGGATTGTCGATCTGGTGGGGATCGCCGGTGAGCACGATCTTCGTGCCTTCCCCGGCCCGGGTGAGGATGGTCTTGATCTCGTGGGGAGTGAGGTTCTGGGCCTCGTCCACGATCAGGAACTGGTTCGGGATGCTGCGGCCGCGGATGTAGGTCAGGGGCTCGACGCTCAGGTAGCCGCCCTCCTCCAGCTGGCCCACGGTCATGCTCGAGCGCCGCCGCATCTCGGTATTGGCCGCCACAATGAAATCCAGGTTGTCGTAGATGGGCTGCATGTAGGGCCGGAGCTTCTCTTCGATGTCCCCCGGGAGGAAGCCGATATCCCGGCCCATGGGCATCACGGGGCGGCTGACCAGGAGCTTGTTGTAGCGCTCGTCGTCCACCACCTGCTGCAGGCCCGTGGCGATGGCCAGGAGCGTCTTGCCCGTGCCGGCCTTGCCCAAAAGCGTGACGACCTGGATGGAATCGTCCAGGAGGAGTTCCAGGGCGAACTGCTGCTCGCGGTTCCGGGCCTTGATGCCCCAGGGGGGCTGCTCCGTCCGCTTGAGAGGGTGGATGCGCCCATCGGCGGCGCTGAAACGGCCCACGGCCGTGTGGCTGTCGTTGGCGCGATCCACCAGGGTGACGAACTGATTGGGATAGAGCGGATGTTCCTCGTCCGGCACGAGGCCCCCCTCGTAGACGAGATCGACCTGCACTCCGTCCACGAGCCACTGGGCCGTACCCGTGTAGAGCTCGTCCATCTCGACCCGGTCCGTGTTGTAGTCGTCGGCCAGCAGCCCCGCAGCATCGGCCTTGATGCGCAGGTTCGTGTCCTTGCTGACCAGCACGACCTTCTCCTTGCGCGCCTTCAGCAGGGCCAGGGCGCAGGCCAGAATCTGGTTGTCCGCCTTGTGCTTGTCCAGGGTGGAGAAACCCAGATCCTGGCGGTAGGGAGTCACGTCCACCTTCAGGACTCCGCCCCCCTCCATGGTCACACCCTCGCTGAGGGTGCCGAGGGCCCTCAGCTTGTCCAGCTGCCGGGAGACCGAACGCGCGTTCCGTCCGATCTCGGTCTGGTCCTTCTTGAAGGTATCGATTTCCTCGATCACCACGATGGGGATGACGATGTCGTGTTCCTGGAAGGAGAAAATGGCCTGGGGATCGTGCAGCAGGACATTGGTGTCCAGGACGAATACCTTCTTGGCGGACGCAACCATGGGGCTCCCCGTTGAAGTGATGATGGGACGAAGCCTAGCACCACCGGGCCTGCGGCGCGAGAGACAGGCATCGCGACACGATGCTATGCTGAACTCCGTCTGGAGACCCCATGCCGATGCGCGCCCTCCTCGTCCTCTCCCTCGCCACAGGCGCCCTCGCCGCCCAGGCGCCCCCGACCCGCAAGCTGGACGTGGTGGACACCTACTTCGGGACCCAGGTGGCCGACCCCTACCGCTGGCTGGAGGACGACCGCAGCCTGGACACCCAGGCCTGGGTGGAGGCCCAGAACAGGGTCACCTTCGCCTACCTGGAGCAGATCCCCGAACGCAAGGCCATCCAGGCTCGCCTCACCCGGCTCTGGAACTACGAAAAGTTCGGAGCCCCCCGCAGGCATGGCCATTACTACGTCTACACCTACAACTCGGGCCTCCAGAACCAGTCCGTGCTCTACCTCACCGAGAAACTCCAGGAGAAGGGCCGGGTCCTGCTGGATCCCAATGCCCTGAGCAAGGACGGGACCATCTCCTTGGCGGGCACGCGGTTCAGCGAGGACGGGAAGTACATGGCCTACGGCCTCTCCAGGGCGGGCGCCGACGTGGAGACCTGGAGGATCCGCGAGGTGGCGACGGGCCAGGACCTCCCCGACACCCTGCCCACGGGACGGGTTTCCGTGAACGACTGGGCCCAGGATGGCAGCGGCTTCTACTACACCGCATACCCCATTCAGGAAGCCTCCAAGGCCCTCACGGCGGTCTACAAGCACCAGAAGCTCTACTTCCACAGGCTCGGCCGACCCGTCGAGGAGGACGCCTTGGTCTACGAGCGCCCCGATCAACCAGACTGGGGCTTCGGCGCCCGGGTGACCGATGACGGGCGCTTCCTGGTCATTCACCAGAGCCAGGGCACGGAGCGGAAGAACCGCGTCTTCCTCAAGGAGCTGGGCAAGGCGGATAGCCCGGCCCGGCCCCTCTTCGACAAGTTCGACGGGTCCTATCAGGTCCTCGGCAACGATGGCGACACCTTCTACGTCTCCACGGATTTCCTGGCGCCCCGGGGCCGGGTGGTGGCCGTGGACCGCAGCCACCCGGACCCGAAGAGCTGGAAGGAGCTCATCCCCCAGTCCCCCAACCGGGATGTCATCGGCGGCGTCAGCCTGCTGGGCAACGCGCTGGCCGTCACCTGGCGCATCGACGCCCTGAACGCCGTCAGGCTCTACGACCTCCAGGGAAAGTTCCTGCGCCGGGTGGCCATGGAGGGCGTGGGCACACTGGCGGGTTTCGGTGGTGAGGGCGTGGGCACACTGGCGGGTTTCGGTGGTGAGCGCAAGGACAGGGACGTCTTCTACAGCTTCACCTCCTACAACCTTCCCCCCACGCTCTTCCGCTTCGACCTGAAGTCCGGCAAATCGTCCATCTTCAGGCAGCCCAGAGTGGACATGAATCCTGGGGACTTCGAGGTGAAGGAAGTCTTCTACACCAGCAAGGACGGCACCCGGGTGCCCATGTTCCTGGCCCACCGGAAGGGGCTGAAGCTGGACGGCACCAACCCCACGCTGCTCTATGGTTACGGCGGCTTCAACATCTCCCAGACACCCGGCTTCAGCCCGGCCAATCTGGTGTGGATGGAGATGGGTGGCGTCTACGCCGTGGCCTGCCTTCGCGGGGGCAGCGAATACGGCAAGGACTGGTGGGCGGGGGGAAAGCGCGAGACCAAGCAGAACGTCTTCGACGATTTCATCGCGGCAGGCGAGTGGCTGATCCAGGCGAAATACACGTCCAGCCCCAAGCTCGCGATCCACGGGGGATCCAATGGAGGCCTGCTGGTGGGCGCCTGCCTGGCCCAGCGCCCAGAGCTCTTCGGGGCCGCAATCCCCGCCGTGGGCGTCATGGACCTGCTGCGCTACCACAAGTTCACCATCGGCTGGATGTGGCAGAGCGACTACATGTCCTCGGACACGAAGGAAGGCTTCGAGAATCTGGCCAAGTACAGCCCCCTGCACACGCTCAGGGCCGGCACACGCTATCCAGCGACGCTGGTGACCACAGGCGACCATGATGACCGCGTGGTCCCCGCCCACAGCCACAAGTTCACCGCGACCCTCCAGGCAGCCCAGGCAGGCCCCGCCCCGATCCTCACCCGCATCGAGACCAATGCCGGTCACGGCGCGGGGAAACCCACCGCCAAGACCATCGCCGAGCGGGCCGATATGTGGGCCTTCCTGGTCAAGAACCTGGGCATGGTCCTGCCCCCCAGCTTCAAGTGAGAATCTCCGCTCACCTCACCCTTGAGCCCGGACTATCGTCCTGGCATACTGGGAAGTCCGGGCCAACTTAGCTCAGTTGGTAGAGCAGCTGATTCGTAATCAGCAGGTCGTAGGTTCGAATCCTATAGTTGGCTCCAATAGCAAACCCCCAGAAACCTAGTGTTGATGGGGGTTTCGCTTATACGCGGAGAGCTGTCGAAGAGCGGTTCCATCCCTGCTGGGTTGAGGAAGATGCCCCCAATTTTACGCCTCATGAGTGCAAAGAAGTGCAGAGGACTTCTTGACGGCAACCACCCTGCCGCCCGCTTCGCGGGCCGCAGGGCAGCCCGGTGGTGGAAGGCAAGCTTGCCCGCCCGTTGGTGTGGTTCATCCAGATTGACCAGTTTCTCTCTAGACCTTCAGAGCCCTGGCAGAGGCATTCCATTTATCTGCGGTTTGGGTAGAAGACACTTGGCAAGAAATGCGGCGATCTCCTCCTTCCACCAATCTGGTGACTCACTGACAGCTTTCAGCAACTTCAATGCTTCCTCCAGGTCGTTGAGGGTCTCAACCGTGATCGTCTGGTGGATGGAGGAGGTCAGCCGCCGCTGGCGCAGGTAGTTCCTCAACGCTTCACGGCTCTCTGAAGTGGTGTGAGCTTGGACCTCCATGGCAGCCTCCCGGGCTACCAATAGTGGCGTATTAAAAGCGAAAGCAAAGGTCATCATCCAAACGGTGACCCTGGGCATGGCTCGATTTTCTTGCCTGGGATCAGAGCCCTGGTTGGCTCCTACCGACCTTCGGGGGGCTGCCACAGCTCGATGCGGTTGCCTTCTGGGTCCATGACCCAGCCGAACTTCCCGAACTCCGATTCCTCGACCTTCTCATCGACCTCGCATCCCTCCTCGCGCAGCAGGGCAAGCAGGGCGTGTAGGTCCTCGACCCGGTAATTGATCATGAAGCTCGCGGTGCTGGGCGCGAAATAGGTCGTCGAGTCCTCGAAAGCGTTCCAGATGGTCGTGCCCACGCCAGCGGGATTCTCCGATGAAGCCCAGGGGAACACGACACCACCCCACTCCTCGATCTTCAGCCCGAGGTGATCCTGATACCAGGCTGCCAGAGAGGCTGGGTCCTTTGCCTTGAAGAACACTCCACCGATGCCGGTCACGCGCTTCATGGCTGCCTCCTTCGTATTTTTGATTCAGTCTGAACCCTATCCCCACATGACCCATCAGGAAAGGGAGAGTGGCGGCATCCCAGGACGGGCTACTGGGTCTGAATGGATTGGATTTAATTCCGCCACTCTTGAGACTGTCACACAACCTGCAGCATGCCCACGCCTGCG
>JAYSNJ010000206.1:0-10104 GCA_043723905.1 Holophagaceae bacterium | reverse complement strand
CCGATCTAGGGGGGCACTGGCGGGGGCCCGGAGACAGAGGTCCTGGGGCGAGACCCGGAGCTCGCCCGGCCACTGGGAGAAGTCCACCACCACCGTCCGCGCCGTGGGCACGCAGCCCCCGGCCTTGCCCGTGCCGGCTCCCCGGGGCACCAGGGCGAAGCCTTCGGTCTTGGCGAGGCGGACCAGTTCCCTCAGGGCCTGGGGGCCGCGCGGCCTGACCACGGCAAGCGGGAGGGGGCCCTGGAGATGGGACTCGTCGCGGCGGTAGGCCTCCAGCACCTCGGGATCGAGGAGCACGGTGGCTTGGGGAAGGTCAGGGAAGGAATTCATGGTTCCATTCTGCCCGCTTGCCGGGGGCTTTTCCCCCGGCAAGGTCAACCGACGAGTGTGCCGATGACCTCGCCGTTCACGGCGGCCAGCAGGTTCCCCGGCTTGTTCATGTCGAAGATCAGGATGGGCAGCCTGTTCTCCATGCAGAGGGCGATGGCGGCGGCGTCCATGACCTTCAGGCCCCGCTCCAGGACCTCCTGGTAGCCCACGCGATCATACTTGGTCGCCGCGGGGTCCTTCCGGGGATCGGCGGTGTAGACGCCATCGACGTTCGTGGCCTTCATCACCACCTGGGCGGCGATCTCGTTGGCCCGCAGGGCGGCGGCGGTGTCGGTGGAGAAGTAGGGATTGCCCGTGCCTGCGCCGAAGATGACGACCCGGCCCTTTTCGAGATGGCGGACGGCCCGGCGCCGGATGTAGCTCTCGGAGATCTTGGGCATCTCGATGCCGCTCATCACGCGGGTCTGGACGCCCTTCTGTTCCAGGGCGTCCTGGAGGGCCAGGGCATTGATCATGGTGGCGAGCATGCCCATGTGGTCGCCCGTCACCCGATCCATGCCCTTGGTGGCCCCGGCCACGCCCCGGAAGATGTTGCCCCCGCCGATCACCAGGCCGATTTCGACACCCAGTTCCTGGATGGCCTTCACCTGATTCGCGACCATCTGCACCACGGCCGGATCGATGCCGCCCTTGTTCTCGCCCATGAGGGCCTCGCCGGACAGCTTCAGGAGGATGCGCTTGTACTTCATGGAGACTCCGGGGCTGTTTTCATTGTTTCAAAAAAAACCCCGGTGCGGGACCGGGGTTTCAGGAATGGCGGGCTGGTTCAGCGACCTTCGCCGCTGGAGACGGTGGGCAGCATCCGGTGAAGCGAAGTCTGGATGTGCTCGTTCACCCGGTGCTCACAGGCGCGAAGGGCCGCCCGAATGGCGTTGGCCACGGCTCGGCCGTCGCTGCGCCCGTGGCCGATGATGGAGACGCCCTTCACGCCCAGCAGCGGTGCGCCGCCGTATTCCGCGTAATCGAGCTTCTTCATGAAGTTCTTCATGGCGGTCTTGGCGAGGAGACCGCCGATCTTGGCGCGGAGACTCTGGTTGATGCTGTCCTTCAGGCCCCGGATGATGCCTTCCGCCAGGGCCTCGGAGGATTTCAGCACCACATTGCCCACGAAGCCGTCGCAGGCCACCACGTCGAAGCTGCCGTTCCAGATATCCCGGCCCTCGGCGTTCCCGCCGAAGTTGACATCGACCTCCCGGAGCAGCTGGGCGGCGGCGCGGGTGGTCTCGTTGCCCTTGGTCTCCTCTTCGCCGACGCTGAGCAGACCGATGCGCGGACGCTCCACGCCGAGCACCTCCTCGGCATAGACGGCACCCATGAGGGCGAACTGGGCCACCTGCTCGGGCTTGCTGTCCACGTTGGCGCCCACATCCAGGAGCACGGTGGGGCGGCCCTTCATGTTCGGCATCACACCGGCCAGACAGGGCCGATCCACACCATCCAGGGTACCGATGACCACCACGGAGGCCACCATGGCGGCTCCCGTGTTGCCCATGCTCACGACGCCATCGGCCCTGCCCTCGCGGACCAGCTGGGTGGCGATGCGGATGGAGCTGTCCTTCTTGTCCTTGAGGACGGACGTAGGCTTGTCCTCCATGGTGACCACGGAGGCCGCGTGCACGATCTCCACCCGCTGGGCCAGTTCACCCACCAGGCCGTGGTGCTTGAGGAGAGGGCGCAGCTTCGCCTCGTCGCCCACGAGCAGCAGGACGAGGTCTGCATGCCTCGCCAGAGCGAGGCACGCGCCATCCAGAGTGGCAAAGGGGGCATGATCCCCCCCCATCGCGTCCAATGCGATCCGATAGACCGAGGGAGTGTCCACCCGGCTGCTCAGACCGTCTGCTGGGTCCGGACCGCCTGCTTACCGCGGTAGAAGCCGCAGGAGGGGCACACGCGATGGGGCAGCTTGGCCACATTGCAGTTCGGGCAGGTGCTGGAACTCATGGTGTCCAGGGAGTCGTGGGTGCGCCGGCGGTCACGTCGGGCGCGGGAGTGGCGGCGCTTGGGATTCGGCATGGGGACCTCTAGTAGTGTCGGTTTTCAGGACTCCAGGTCGAGCTTCAACCCGGATAGTGCTTTGGCGAGTGCGCTGGGTTCCTTCGGCGCCTCGGGGGGACAGGTGCAGCGACCCTTGTTCCAATTTTTACCACATCGGGGACAGAGTCCCTGACATTCATCCCGACAAAGGGGATTCATGGGCAGTTGGAGCATGAATTGTTCGCGCACCAGGGAGAGTTCGTCGAGTTCGGTCTCGGGTAGGAAGACCACATCCAGGTCCTGAGTCCCCAGGGCGTGGGAGCCCCGGGCGACCAGCTCGGGGTCCTTGCTCCCCAGGAACTGGCTCGTGATCTGGAGTTCCTGATCGAAGGGTTCCAGGCACCGGGAGCAGCTGCAATCCCAGATCGCTTTCCCGCGGATCTCCAGGAAGACATCGCCGCCCGAAGGCAGGGCGAAGAGGCTCCAGTGGAGATCGCGAAGGGCATCCTGGCCGTCCAGGGGGAGCAGAGCTTCGACCCCCTCCAGGCGGAGGCCTTCGTCCCCGAGCTTGGTGATTTCGATCATTTAGGCGGTCCTCCGGCAGGAGGGGCGCCCGCGGCCGGGGCCGTGGATTGGTTCGAATCCGAGTATTCGCCGGGCTTGACCTGGAAGGGACCGAATTCTTCTGGATGGCCGGGATCGCCGGCACACTTCAGCGTATAGGTCCCCTTGGTGGAGGTGCCCTCGTAGGGCTGGCCCCAGGGATCCTTGGAAGGCGTGTTGGCGGGAATGAAGTTCTGCTTAACCAGTGGAGAGTTGGGCTCGACCATGGCCTCGAAGCTGCCCAAATCGGGAAAAACGCCATGCTTCAGGTAGTACTGGTCCAGACCGCCGCCGACGGTCTCGACGTAGCTCCGTGCCTTGATGTGACGGGCCTGGCCCGTGTTCTTCTTGAACTGCACGAACCCTATGGTGCCCAGCACCGCCAGGATGGTCATGGCGACGAGCAGCTCGAGGAGCGAGAAGCCTTTCTGTCGGGATTGGCGCATGGGAGCCCCGGAAGGGAGTAGGGAAAAAACGATCAGACGGGGTACGCATCTACCCGAGCATTTCAGTATGCCATTGATGGCGGAATTTACAAGGAGTCATCCCTCGGCATCGAGGTCGGGGGACGTCTTCGCGGGGTAGTCCTCGGGACGCGGACAGGTCGGGGCAAGCGCCTCCGCACCTCCGAGCTCCTGGATCCAGTAGCGGAAGGCCCGAAAGCTCATGCCTAGGAGGCGAGCGGCCCGGGTCCGGTTCCCCTCACAGCGCTCCAGCGCCCTGAACAGGAGATGGCTCTTGAGGCTGGCCAGATAGGCTTCCAGGTCGAAACCCGCCGGAGGGATATCCAGGTTGGGGGATTCACTCTGCCTCCGCTCTCCCCGCCCCTCGGCTTCGGCCAGGATGTTGTCGGGGAAGAGATCGACGCCGATGGGCCCCCCGGCGTTGAGGGCCACGCAGCGCTCCATGAGGTTTTCCAGCTCCCGCACATTGCCGCGGAATCCGTACTTGCCGAGCACCTTGAGGGCCTCGGCCCCCAGGGTCATGGGCGGCTTGCCCAGCTTCCGGCAGAAGCGGCCGAGGAAGTGCTCCACGAGCACGGGCAGATCCTCCGGGCGCTCCCGGAGGGGAGGCAGCTCGATGTGCAGGATGTTGAGCCGGTAGTAGAGATCCTGGCGAAACTGGTTCCGCTCGGCCCGCTGGCGCAGGTTCTGGTTGGTGGCTCCGATGACGCGCACATCCACGGCCCGTTCCTCGTTGGCACCCAGGCGCCGGATGCGGCGTTCCTGGAGGACCCGGAGCAGTTTCACCTGGAGGGGCAAGGGCATCTCCCCGATCTCGTCGAGGAAGATCACGCCTCCCTGGGCCTCCTCGAAGAGGCCGCGCTTGGTGCTGCCGGCGCCGGTGAAGGCTCCCTTCTCGTAGCCGAATAGTTCGGACTCCAGCAGGCTCTCCGGCAGGGCCCCGACATTGACCGGGACGAAGGGGCCCCGGGCCCGCTCGGAGTAGCGATGGATCAAACGGGCCACGATTTCCTTGCCCGTGCCGCTCTCGCCAGTGATGAGCACGGTGCTGTCCGCCAGAGCCACCTTCCCGACGAAGGCCTGGACCTTCCGCATGGTGTCACCCACCCCCACCAGATCCCCCAGGTCATGGACCTCGGAGTCTGTCGGCAAGGCTTGTACAACGAAGAGGCCCTTGAGTACCTTCGTGAGTTCTTGGATATCGTTCTTGGCCTTGGTCAGGAAATCCACGGCCCCCAGGTTCAGGGCCTGGACCGTCGTTTCCGTGGTGGCGAAGGCGGTCATGATCACCACCGGTGTCTGGATCCCCTGCTCCTTCATCCAGAGGAGCAGTTCGATGCCGCTGCCATCCTTCAGGCGCAGATCCGAGACGACCGCATCGAAGCTGCGCTCCCTCAAGCGATCCTTCGCCCCCTGAAGGGTGCCCACCGCCTCCAGGTCGAAGCCATGAGGAGACAGGCCCAGCTGCATGACTTCCCGGAAACTGGCTTCGTCCTCGAGGATCAGGATGGAACGGTTGGCAGCAAGGGATGTCATGGGATCGGGACCGGAAGGGGTGGGGGAGAGGGACGAGCCGAGGTTGGCACCATGGTAGCGCGGCGGGTTCAGCCCCTGTGCCAGAGGGCTGTCCGGCGGATGCCCTCCTCCAGGGAAACGGTCTCCTTGAGCCCCAGACGGGACCGGAGGCGCTGGGTGGAGGGTACGTAGCGCTCGGGCTGGCGGGCGGGATCCGCCCGGCCTTGCACCTGGACCGGGATTCCCCCCAGGGTGCGCCCCACGGCCTCTGCCACTTCGGCGATGGAATGAGCGTTTTCGGAGCCCACATTGAAGGGCACGCCCGGCTCCCCGCGCAGCAGCAGGTGCCATAGCCAGGCGGTGAGATCCGTGGCGTACAGGTAGGAGCGCCGGGGCGTGCCATCACCACGCACGAGGATGGGCCCACCGGCCATGGCATCGCGGATGAAATTCCCGATGGCGAAGTGGACATCCAGGGGCAGGTAGGGGCCCACGAAGGCAAAACACCGTGCGATGGAAACGGGAACGCCATGCTGCCGGGCGAAGATGGCGCAGAGCGTCTCGGCGGCCCGCTTGCCCTCGGCGTAGGCGGCCCCGGGATCCGCGCATTCCGGCCCGCCGGTCCAGTCCTCGGGAACCTGTTCCACCTCAGGAGGCTGACGGCCGTACACCGCGCCGGAGCTTAGGAACAGCGCCCGCTGCACGGATTTCTCCTGGGCGAACTCCAGGGCCCCCCGGGTGCCCGCAAGGATGGTGTCGAACATCAGCCGGGGGTCTTCCTCGAGCAGCCTGGCACTGGCATCCGTGGCCCCGTGGATCAGGTGGGTGAATTCCCCCACCATTTCCGGGAAGCGGAGCACGTCGCCCCGGACGACCCTAATGACCGAGGACTCGGCCAAGTGGGGCACCTTCCGGGCGAAGACCTCGGGATTTCGTGTGAGGACCACGGCCTCCAGGCCCAGATTAAAACGGCGATTGGCGTGGAGGAGGCTCTCCAGCAGCCAGCACCCCATGAAGCCGGTGCCGCCCGTCACCAGGAGCCGGGCCCCCCGGAGCTCCGACCAGAGGGGTTCCGTCAGGGCAAGGACTTCGTCCAGATCCGTATTCAGCGTGCCCGGCATGGCGCTACCGCAGGGGTTTACGGGCCGCGAAGAAGCCCTCCAGGACACGCACGGTGTGCTCCAGGGCTTCCGGCGAAAGACCAGGGAAGATACCGATCCAGAAGGTCTGGTTCATGATGCGGTCCGTGTTGGCGAGGGTGCCGTGGACCCGGTAGTTCAGGCCCTGGAAGTAGGGCTGCCGGGTGAGGTTCCCGCCGAAGAGCAGCCTCGTGCCGATCTTGTGCTGGTCCAGGTGCTTCAGCAGATCCACCCGGCTGAGGCCGGACTCCTCCCGGAGGGTGAGAGGGAATCCGAACCAGGAAGGGTCGCTGCCCCTTGTCGCCTCGGGCAGGATCAGGAAGTCCTGGAGCCCGGCCAGCCGTTCCTGCAGGAAGGCGGCATTGCGCTTGCGGGCCTCGATGAAGCCAGGCAGGCGCTCCAGCTGGGCCAGACCGCAGGCGGCCTGCATGTCCGTGATCTTGAGGTTGAACCCCACGTGGGAATAGGTGTACTTGTGGTCGTAGCCCGCAGGGAGTTCTCCCAGTTGCCAGCCGAAGCGGTTGCGACAGGTGTTGTCGCAGCCCGGCGCGCACCAGCAGTCCCGTCCCCAATCCCGGAAGGATTCGGCGATGCGCTTCAGTTCGGCGTTCTGGGTGAAGACCGCCCCTCCCTCGCCCATGGTGATGTGGTGGGCGGGGTAGAAGCTGAGGGTGGCGAGATCGCCGAAGGTCCCCACCAGCCGGCCCTCGTACGTGGAGCCCAGGGCGTCGCAGCAGTCCTCTATGACCCAGAGATTGTGCTGCTTGGCGATGCGCATCACTTCCGAAAGATCGAAGGGGATGCCCAGGGTGTGGGCGATCACGATGGCCTTGGTCCTGGGTGTGATGGCGCCCTCGATCTGCCTGGGGTCGATGTTGTAGGTGGGGATGTGGACGTCCACGAAGACCGGCACCAGTCCGAAATGGAGGATGGGGTTTACCGTGGTGGGGAAGCCCGCGGCCACGGTGATGACCTCGTCGCCCGGCTTCAGGGCGCGCGCTCCGAGCTTGGGCGAGGTGAGGGTGGCGACAGCCAGCAGGTTGGCGGAGGAGCCGGAATTGGCCGTCATCACGTAGCGGACGCCCAGGAAGGCCGACAGCTTCTGCTCGAAGGCATCGTTGAAGCGCCCCGTGGTGAGCCAGCCATCCAGGGCGGCTTCCACCATGTTCTGGATCTCCAGCGTTCCGAGCACCTTCCCCGCCGGGGGCACCATGGTAGCATCGGGCTCGAAGACCTTGGGCGCCAGGGAACGCTCGGTGTACTGGGCCACGAGCGCGAGGATCTGCTCGCGCAGCTGGGATTCGGAAGGGGGCTGGCTCATCGGGTCGTTCCTGCTGGATCGGTGTAGTGGGAGATCTGCTGGAGGCTGAAGGCACGCATATCCTCGCCCCGGTTGAAGGCCCGGTACCAGGACACGATCTGTTCCAGAGTCGTCGCCAGGTCCCAGCGGGGATGCCAGTCCAGCAGGGCCTTGGCCTTGGAGCAGTCCAGTTTCAGATAGGAGGCTTCATGGGGATGCTGACCCTCGTCCAGGCGCCAGGAGGCGCCGTCCCCCCAGAGTTCCGCCAGGCGCTGCACGATCCATTGCACGGGCCTGGCATCCTCGTCGCTGGGGCCGAAATTCCAGCCCTGAGCGAATTCAGGCCCGGCCTCAAACATCCGCTCCGCCAGCATCAGGTAGCCCCCGAGGGGCTCCAGCACGTGCTGCCAGGGCCGGGTGGCGTGGGGACTGCGGATGATGACGGCTTCGCCAACCGTAAACGCACGGATCATATCGGGGATGAGGCGATCCCCGGCCCAGTCGCCGCCTCCGATGACGTTGCCCGCACGCACGGTGGCGACACCCACCTGATGACGATCGAAGTCCTTGGCGTTGAAAAACGACGACCGGTAGGCGGCCGTGACCAGTTCCGCGCAGCCCTTGCTGCTGCTGTAGGGGTCGTGGCCTCCCATGGGATCGTTTTCCCGATAGCCCCAGAGCCACTCCCGGTTCTCGTAGCACTTGTCGGTGGTGATATTGACCAGGGCCCTGAGGCCCGGCGTGCGGCGCACGGCCTCGAGCACGTTGACCGTGCCCATCACATTGGTCGCGTACGTCTCCACGGGTTCGGCATAGGACTGGCGCACCAGCGCCTGGGCCGCCAGGTGGAAGACCACTTCGGGATGATGCTGCTGAAACACCCGCTGCAGGTGATCCAGATCCCGCACGTCCCCCAGATGGGAGGCGGCAAGCCCCCCCCCGACCCGCGCGGCCTCGAACAGATTGGGCTGGGTGGGCGGCTCAAGGGCGTAGCCCACCACCTCCGCTCCCATCGACTGGAGCCAAAGGCACAGCCATCCGCCCTTGAAGCCCGTGTGCCCCGTCACCAGGACGCGCTTCCCCCGCCAGAAACCGGGATTCATGGCCACATCTTCCAGGGGGCCTGGCCACTCACCCACAGTTCCTCCAGCTGGGTCTTGTCGCGCAGGGTGTCCATGGGCTGCCAGAACCCGTGATGCAGGTATGCCGACAACTGCCCGGTGGAGGCCAGCCGCTCCAGGGGCTCCCGCTCCCAGAGCGTGTGATCCCCCTCGATGAGATCGAAGACCTTGGGGGAGAGCACGAAGAACCCTCCGTTGATCCACCCGCCATCGCCGGTGGGTTTCTCCTGGAAGGCCTGGACCTTGTTGTCCACCAACGCCAGGGCACCGAAACGGCCCGGGGGCTGGGTTGCCGTGAGCGTCGCCCAGGTCCCCTGCTGGTGATGGAATTCCAGAACCCGGGTGATATCGATATCTCCAACGCCATCGCCATAGGTGGCGCAGAATTCCTCGTCCCCGATGTAGTCCCGGATGCGCTTGATCCGCCCGCCGGTCATGGTCGATTCGCCCGTGTCCACCAGGGTCACCTTCCAGGGTTCCGAGTTGTTCTGGTGGACCTCCATCTGATTGTTGGCCATATCGAAGGTGACATCCGACATGTGGAGGAAGTAGTTGGCGAAGTACTCCTTGATCAGGTAGCCCTTGTAGCCGAGGCAGATGACGAAGTCGTTGATGCCGTGGGCCGAGTACATCTTCATGATGTGCCAAAGAATCGGCCGACCCCCGACCTCGATGAGGGGCTTCGGCCGGACCGAGCTCTCCTCGCTGATCCTCGATCCCATACCACCTGCGAGAATGACTGCTTTCATTTTCAACCTCATGACATGACGGCAGTGCCCAGTGGATCAGCGCTAGTCGATATTACCGCCGGCGTTTTCAATGAGCTTCTTGTACCTCGCTTCCAGCATTTCGATCCGGATCCTGTCTTCATGATGGATGAGCCCATAGAAATCACGCTTGTTCTTCAGCCACATCAGTTCGAACCCGACGGCCTTCAGGATCCCCTTCTCGTAGTCTCCCGTCATGGCCGCAGGACACTTGAAAATGACTTTCCGGGTCTCGTACCTGGAGATGGTGCCTTCCGGAAAGCGCTGAAGGAAGGGCACCGACTCCTTGGAAACGCCGCCTCCCACCACAATGTCCAGGTTGTATTGCTTGGCTTCCTGGAACACACCGGACGCGATATCGAAGATCTGATTGGAGTTCACATCCTCCCGGGTGAGCCCAAGGGATCCCGTGAGATCCACCCGGCCGAAGACGATGCCCGAAAGGCCTGAGATGTCGTACTTGCCGAGGATCTCCTTGATGTTGCTGCAGGCCGTATGGGTTTCAATATTGACGAGGAACTGCACAGAGTCGAACTCGTCGGCCGGGAAGGCCGTTCTCGCGGAGGCGAGGTACTTCTTCAAGGCATAGGCGGATTCGATCATGGGCCCGACGATATGGGTGACCCCGATGGCACGGGCATCGTAGAAGTCCTTGAGGGCCTCGCAGCCTCCGATCTTGATGGTCAGGTCGAGCCCAGCCTTGGTGATCACTTCCTTGAGGCGCAGGGCTTCCTCGAGACGGGTTCCCTCCGATTCGAATTCGGCCTTGACCCCTGCGATGTTGTGGTTTTCCCGCAGATCAACGAGCTGTTCGACCATGCGTCTTTCGAG
>JAYSNJ010000205.1:0-24963 GCA_043723905.1 Holophagaceae bacterium | reverse complement strand
GGGCCTTCTGGATGCCCGTGGATCGTTTGCAGGCCGTAGGCTCAGCGCCTCCTGCGGGGTTTTCGCGAAAGGCCTCCGGTATGCAGGGTCTTCAGGGCCTCCAGGCAGCCACGCAGGAAACGGGCTTCGGAGAGGGGTTGGAGCCTCAGCAGGCCAGGGTCCAGTGCCCGCTCGATGCGGATGATCCCCTTGTCCGGGCCTTTGCACAGAAAGGCGGACATCGGGTGCAGCTCTGCCCGAGCGGTTCCCTCGGGGCTCTTCAGGGTCTTGAGCCGCTCGCTCACGCGCTGGATCGCCCAGTTCCTGGTCTCCTCCACCAGGCGGTTCCGGGTCTCCTCCCGCTTCTTATTGCCGGACTCCCAGGCCGCCAGGGCCTTCTTGTAGGTGGCTTCCTCCCGGGCGAAGCGCTGCCGTTCCGCCTCCAACGCTGCCTGTCGCCCGGCGCGATTGCTCCCCGGGCTGCTGACGTGACGCGGGGGTTCAGGCTCGTTTGCGGTATCGAACTTCTCCCAGCGCTCCACTCTGGGCACCAGCCCAAGTTTCACACCCCAGACGTCATAGCGGAGATTGGGACTGGCCTGGAACTCTGTTTCCCCGCTGCGTTCGATGAAACTGCGCTGGGCCAGGACCCCGAGGCGGTACTGGGGCTCTCCAAGGGGTGGCGCTTTCATGGTGGCGAGGATGGCCGCCGGCACGGGGCGGCTCAGTTCCTGGGGCTGACCTGGCGTGACGGGCAGTGCCTTCAGCTCCAGCATGGTCTTCCGCAGCAGCTGGGCCATCTCCGGGTAGAACTCATCCACGGCCTTGGGAATCCAGATGTCCAGGGGCGGATCGAGGAGATCGTCGCCGGGGAGGAGGAGGTTGTCGCGCCGCACCACCAGGGCATTTTCGGGACGGCCGATGTCCGGCAGGCTCTTCAGGCGCCACAGGGTTTCCAGCACCACCTGCCGGGTGCCGTCGATCTGGAGGCTGTAGCGCCTCTGGGGTGTCGCCTCCTGAGTGGGCTTGAGCTCCTGGCAGTGCTCGAGCCGTCCCTCTTTCTGGTAGAGGGTCTCGGCCGTGTTGAAGGCCTCGATCATCTGCTCGGGCGTGGCCCAGGGGGCATAGAGGCTCAGTCCGTGGTCGAGCTTCCGGTTTATCCAGATATAGCGCCAGTGGTTCGGAAGGTGGGTCGGGTCGACGCGTGAGGCCATCTCGGCGGCCTTCTGCTGCTGAAGGACGGTCTGCTGCTGGGCCTGCTGGCGCAAGGCCACCGTGCGGCGGTGGCGACGGAGGCCGCAGGTCGTGAGTCCCAGCAGCGCCAGGAGTGTCAGGGCCAGGAGGCCCAGGCGCAGGTTGCGCCTGGGGCGCGGCAGGTCCAGCAGGGCCTTCAATCGCTCGCCCAGAGCCCCGTCCAGGGCGCCGATGGCGAAGGCGGGATCGGGCAGGTCGAAGCCCAGGCGCAGGCTGAGCAGGCTGGTGATGGCCTCCGCCAGGATGACCGGGTGTCCCCCTTGGGCGGCGACGGCGTCGGCGCAGAGTTCCCGCTCCTCTCGGATGCGTGCGGAGAGCCACCAGACCGCGGGATGGAAGAAGAAGGCGGCTTCCAGGAAACGCTGCAGAAGGTTCACCAAGTAGTCGTGGCGGCGCACATGGGCCAGTTCATGGCGCAGGAGCATGTCCACCTGGTCCGGGGGGAGACTGGAGAGGAGCGACAGAGGCACCAGGATCACAGGGCGCAGGACGCCCAGCACCACGGGGCCTTCCAGGTCCGGCAGGCTGCGCAGATCCACCATTCGGCTGAGTCCCAACTCCTTGGCTAGTACCAGCACGCGGGTGGCCCAGGGCCCCTCCACGGGCTCGGCGTGACGGCGGGCCCGCCGCAACCAGGCGCCGCCACCGGCCATGCGGAGGCTGAAGAAGCAGACGCCCGGAAGCCAGAGCAGGGCCAACCAGGGTGCGCTGCCGTCGAGGCCAGTCTGGAGGCGCTCCTTCAGGCGAGTCGCGGGGAGCACAAAGCCCGCCGAGGAGGGGGCGCCTTCCACGCGTCCCTGGCCCTCCAGCGCCTCCAGGTCGGCGGGCCGGGCTTCAGCGGATGCCCGGGGCACCAGAACCAGGGCCGTCGCGAAGGGGGCGAGGGCCATGATGGCCAGCAGGGCGCAGGCCAGCCCGTAGCGCAGGTGCACCCATGTCCGGGGAAGCAGTGCGAACAGGGTCCAGGCCAGGACCCCGAGGAGGACCCCCTGCCAGAGGAAGTGGAGCAGGCACCATCCCACCAGGGATGCAGCGACCGGAACCATCAGCGGCCTCCCTTCTTCGTTGCGATGAGTTTGCGGAGGGCCTCCAGGTCCTCCGCGCCCACCTTGCCCGTCTGCACCGCGTGCACCATGAGTTCCACGGCAGAGCCATGAAAGGCCTTGTCCACGAGGTCGTCCATCAGGCTGCTGCGGGTCTCCTGCTCCGCCACGGCGGCCGTGTAGACATGCTGGCGGCTGCTGGCATCGCGGTACAGCAGGCCCTTCTCCGTCATGCTCTGCACGGCGCTCAACACTGTCGTGTAGGGCAGTTCTCGGCCCTGCTGGAGGACCCGGTGGAGGTCCTTCACCGTGCTGGGCCCCTGGTCCCAGAGGATTCGGAGGATGGCCAGTTCGCCATCGGTGGGTTTGGGTGGGTGCATGGTTCACTCCGTGACGTGTGATGAGGCGCAGGTGCAGCCCCGTTGAAGCTCTGGGTCGCAGGTTCTGGGAGGGGTGATCAATCGTCTACGGAAGCATAATACTGCTCAAGCAGTACTTCAATGCCGAAATCTCGACTTTTTTCAAAAAGACCTGGGTTCCCTTTCTGCTGCATTTTGCCTCTTTCCGCCGACCGGGACCTTCCTCCGATGGGCTCATCCAAGCGGCCTTCCGGCATCCGAAGCCTTCCGTTCAGCCTGCGATGAGGCGGGTGGGTCCCGCGGAGGTCCTACACTGGCGCATCCCTCGAAAGGAGACGACATGAACATCCCTGAGGCCCAGGGGCTTCCCATCCTAGGTATTTTGGGGTGGCTGGTACTGGGCATCGTCCTGCTGATCCTGCTCACCAAGACCTTCCGCTACATCCCGAACACCCGGGTGGGCATCGTGGAGAAGCTGGTCAGCGGCAAGGGCTCCGTGGAGAAGGGCCTCATCGCCCTCACGGGCGAGGCCGGGTTCCAGCCCGAGGTGCTGCGCGGCGGCTGGCACCTCTTCGTGCCCTTCATGTACCGCATCCACAGGATGCCTCTCGTCACCATCCCTCAGGGCAAGATCGGCTACGTGTTCTCTCGGGACGGCCAGGATCTCCCCCCCACCCAGGCCCTGGCGAGCAACGTGAAGGCCAACAACTTCCAGGACGTGCGGGCCTTCCTGGCCAACGGCGGCCAGAAGGGCCCCCAGCGCATGATCCTGCGGGAAGGCACCTACGCCATCAACATCGCCCAGTTCGTGATCCTCACCGAGGACCAGACCTACTACCTGCCCCTGGACCGCAGCGAGCTGGAGACCTTCCAGAAGATGAGTGCCATCATCGCCGAGCGGGGCGGCTTCCGGCCCATCATCATTCGCGGCACCGACGACATGGTGGGCATCGTGACGGTCCATGACGGCCCCAGCCTCCACAGCGGCGAGATCATCGCCCCCACCGTGGGCGAGGACCTCGCCGATCCGGCCACCTACCACAACAATTTCCAGGACTCCGACAAGTTCCTGCGGGCCGGGGGTCTGCGCGGCCGCCAGTACCAGGTGCTGGTGGAAGGCACCTACTACGTCAACCGCCTCTTCGCCACGGTGGAACTGATCCCCAAGACCGTCGTGGAAGTGGGCACCGTGGGCGTGGTGGTGAGCTACACCGGGGACAAGGGGGCCGATATCAGCGGCCAGGACTACCGCCATGGCGAACTGGTGGCCAAGGGCCAGCGGGGCGTGTGGAGCGAGCCCCTGCTGCCGGGAAAATACGCCTTCAACACCTACGCAGGGAAGGTCTCCATCGTGCCCACCACAAATTTCATCCTGAAGTGGACCAAGGGTGAAGTGGGCAGCCACAAGTTCGACGAGAACCTGACGGAAGTGAGCCTCATCACCAAGGACGCCTTCGAGCCCAACCTGCCCCTCAGCGTGGTGGTGCACATCGACTACCGCAAGGCGCCCCTCGTCATCCAGCGCTTCGGTGATATCAAGAAATTGGTGGAGCAGACGCTCGATCCGATGGTCTCGGCGTATTTCAAGAACATCGGTCAGACCCGCACCCTCATCCAGCTCATCCAGGACCGCAGCGCCATCCAGTCCCAGTCCAGCCAGGAGATGAAGGACAAGTTCGTCCTCTATAACCTGGAACTGCAGGAGGTCCTCATCGGAACCCCCACTAGCGGGGCTCCCGGCGGGCAGATCGAGCAGATCCTCATCCAGCTGCGCAGCCGGCAGATCGCCAACGAGCAGGTGGAGACCTACGAGCGCCAGGAGAACGCGGCGGTGAAGGAGCGGGAACTGCGCGAGGCGGAAGCCAAGGCCAAGCAGCAGACCCTGCTCACGGAATCGGCCATCGGCATCGAGATCCAGAGCAACCAGGGCAAGGCCGAATACGCCAAGGCCCAGCAGCTGGCGGCCCAGATCCAGACGCTCGCAGGCGCCGAGGCCGAGAAGGTGCGCCTCATGGGTGAGGGGGAAGCCAAGCGCATCAAGGTCATGGCCGAGGCCCAGGCCGAACAGGCCGCCCGCGTGGGTGTGGCCCAGGCTCTCGCCATCGAGGAGCAGGTGCGCGCCTACGGCGGACCGCAGTTCCAGCTGGTGCAGCAGGTCATGAACCGCTTCGCCGAAGCCATTGAGAAGTCCCAGGTGGATGTCGTTCCCAAGATCAACATGGGCGGCGGCCAGCAGGGCGGGGGCAGCGTGATCGAGAGCCTGCTGGGCCTCCTCCTCAGCCAGAAGGTCTCCGACATGGCGGGCATCGTCACCGTGACGCCCCGGGACCCCATGGCGGAGAAGCTCCGGGAGGATCTGAAGAAGCAGATGGGCAGCTGAAGTCCCTGGATCTAAGCCTAAAGCCGGGGTCCTTGGGCCCTGGCTTTCGCTGGTACTCTGGTGTCCATGGGTCTAGAGCTGCTCGCCCCCGCACGGAACGCCGATCAGGGAATCCTCGCGCTGCGGTGCGGGGCGGACGCGGTGTACATGGGCGGTGCCCGGTTCGGCGCCCGGCAGGCCGCAGGGAACGATCGGGCGGACTTCGAGCGGCTCACACGGGAGGCCCGTCTCTGGGACGCGAAGGTGTATGCGACCCTCAATACCCTCCTGTTCGACAGCGAACTGGAGGAGGCCCGGCTCCAGGCCTGGGAGCTGTATGAGGCCGGTGTGGATGCCCTCATCATCCAGGACATGGCCTACCTGGAGCTGGATCTGCCGCCCCTGCCCCTGCACGCCAGCACCCAGGCCGTCTGCGACAGCCCTTCGAAGGTGGCGTTTCTTGCCAGCGCGGGCTTCAGCCGGGCCATCCTCGCCCGGGAAGTGAGCCTCGGTGATATCCGGGCCATCCACGGGGCTGCCGACGTCGAACTGGAGGCCTTCGTCTATGGGGCCCTGTGCGTGGGCGAAAGCGGGCACTGCTACCTGAGCGGAGCCATCTGCGGACGCAGCGGCAATCGCGGGGAATGTGCCCAGCCCTGCCGCGCTCCCTGGAAACTGGTGGACGCGTCTGGCCGGGTGATCCTGCGGGATAAGAATCTGCTGAGCATCCAGGACCTTGATCTGTCCGGCCATCTGGAGGAGCTCGCGGACGCCGGCATCATGAGCTTCAAGATTGAGGGCCGACTCAAGGACTCGGACTACGTGAAGAACGTGGTCAGCCATCTGCGTCGCAGGCTCGACGAGCTCCTGGAGCGGCGTCCGGAACTGGGGAGAGCCTCCATGGGCTCGGTGAGCCACGCGTTCATGCCCGATCCCTCCAGGACCTTCAACCGGGGGCTCTCCACGTACCGCCTCCAGGGGGAACGCCAGCCCATGGGCACACCGGAAGCGGCGGGGCATCTGGGCGAGTTCATCGGTGAGGTGCGCTCCATCCAGGGGGATCGCCTGGTGCTGGACACGGTGGTGGAACTGCATCCCGGGGACGGCCTCGCCTTCGTGGACGGTTCCGAGGTGACGGGCACGGTGGTCAATGCCGTGGAGGGGCGCCAAATATTCGTCCAGGAGCCTTCACGTATCAGAATCGGGACCCGCCTTCACCGGAACATGGACCTCCGGTGGCTCAAGGCCTTGCGAGGCGCCAAGGTGGGGCGCCGGATCCCGGTGAAGGCCCTCCTGGATTTCCCGGAGGGGGCCGTGCGCCTGCGCCTGGAGGACCCCACAGGGCTCGGGGCGCAATCCCAGATCCCCGGCGAATTCGCTCCTCCCAAGGAACCTGAAGCCGCGAGGCAGGCCATCCAGGAGGCCCTGGGGCGCCTGGGCAACACCCCCTTCGCGCTGGGGGAACTGCATGTAACTGACCCGCGCTTCGTGCCCGCCAGTGTCCTCAACGCCCTGCGCCGGGAGGCCGCCGCCACACTCGAGGCCCTCCGCCGGGAGTTCCGCCCCAGAGAGACGCGCCGATCGCCTGCCCCTCAGCTGCGCCTGTTGCCGACGCTGGAGCTGGACTTCACCTGGAATATCGCCAACCAGGCTGCCCGCTCCTTCTACCAGCGGGCGGGCGGGAAGGTCCTGGAACCGGCTGCGGAACTGCAGGCCAGCCTCCAGGACAGGGTGGTGATGACCACCCGGCACTGCCTTCGCTTCGAGCTGGGCTGGTGCCAAGTCCACGCCAACCCTGGTCCCTGGCAGCGCCTGGAGGAGCCGCAAGGCCCCCTCTTCCTGGAGAACGGGGCCACCCGCCTGGAATGCCGCTTCGACTGCGTCCGGTGCCGGATGGAACTGGTGCTCCGCGGTCGAAGGGAGCGGCGTTGACCCGCGAGCCTGCCTGGGATGTGGTGGTGATCGGCGCGGGACCGGCGGGGCTGCTGGCGGCGGGGCGGGCCGCCATGCTGGGCGCCCGGGTCCTGCTCCTGGAGAAGATGGAGAAACCGGCCCGTAAGCTGAGAATCACCGGCAAGGGGCGGGCCAACATCACCAACATGAAAACCCTGGAGGAGCACCTCCATGAGATCCACCCGGAACCCAGATTCCTGCGCCAGGCCTTCCAGGCCTTCTTCAATCGCGACCTGATCGCGCTGCTGCTGGAGCATGGGGTCGAGACCAAGACGGAGCGCGGTGAGCGGGTGTTCCCGGTCAGCGATCAGGCCTGGGATGTGGCGGAAGCCCTGGTCGCCTGGGTCAGGAAGCAGGGCGTCGAGATCATCCACCGTGCCCAGGTCGAGAGCCTGGTGGTCCAGGAGGGGGCCTTCGTGGGCCTCATATTCACGCGAATGCCTTCGGGACCCCAGCAGACCGTCGACGCCCGGTGCGCCGTTCTCGCCACCGGCGGCCAGTCCTACCCCGCCACGGGTTCCACCGGCGACGGCTACCGCTTCGCCGAGGCCACGGGACATCGGATCGAGGCCCTCCGGCCAGTCCTGGTCGGGATCGAGACGCGTCCTGCCTATGGTGGCGTCCAGGGGCTGAACCTCAAGAACGTGGAACTGGCCCTCTGGCTCGACAGGAAGAAGCATGCCAGCGAATTCGGAGAGGCCGAATTCACGGCAAAGGGTCTGGGCGGGCCGATCGTTCTGAAACTCAGCCGGAGGATCGTCGATGCCAAGGTTGCAGGGCGGAAGGTGGAAGTGACCCTGGATCTGAAACCGGCCCTGGACCCCTTGAAGCTGGAGGCGAGGCTGCTCCGGGATCTCGAAACCCATCGGGGCGAAACCTGCCGGAACCTGCTGAAGAAGCTCCTTCCCACCCAGCTCGTCGACGTGTTCCTCCGGGAACTCGGCCTGGATCCCACCGGGTCTCCGGCGCAGTTCAAGGGCGCGAAGCTCAAGCAGCTGCAGAACCTCCTCAAGGAGATGCGCTTCGAAGTGACGGGCCACGGGGGCTGGGGGGAGGCCATCGTCACAGCCGGCGGCGTGTCCCTCAAGGACATCGACCCCCGGACCATGGCCTCGAAAAGGGTCGAGAACCTCTATTTCGCCGGAGAGGTGGTCGATCTGGACGCCAATACCGGCGGCTACAACCTCCAGATCGCGTTTTCCACGGGCTGGCTGGCGGGGGAATCCGCCGCAAGGAAGGCGGCCGGTCCACCACCGAGACTTCCCTGAGGATCCGACGCTTGATCCTGGCCGTCACGGGGCCTGGGTTTTCCCGAGGGTGCTGGCGTCGCGCTTGGCCCATTCCAGGATGAGCTGGAAGATCTCGCGCAGACCTTCCTCCGACAGCGGACCGCCGTTGGCCTGGCAGAGATGCGCCAGGACCCGGTCCTCCTGGGCGGCGTCAACGAAGCCGATCCCCTGGGACTCCTTGTAGTCCTTGAGGCTTTTTACCAGTCGGATCCGCGCGTTGAGGGCCTCCAGGATCCTCAGATCGATCTCGGAGATCTGCTGCCGCACGTCCTGGATGACCGGGTCGGTACTCGCACTTGCCACATGCTCTCCTCTTGCGACGGCACAGGGATCGATCGAAACCCGTTGATGCGTAGGCTAGCGCATCCGGCCGCCAGGGCCAACGCCGGGGCCCTTCCGTTCTCCCGGGAGGGTCCGCTCAGTGCATCCCGATGAAGCGGTCCAGGTCCGCGTGCCACACGTCAGGGTCTGTGAATCCAGGAAGGGTCTCCTCGCCGAAGAGCAGATCCACCAGGTATCGGGGCTTCTTGCCGCCGATGTGCATGGACTGGATGCAGGAGACGCAGTAGACCACCACGTCTTCCTCCGGCATCTCGCTGGCCCGTTTCGCCATGAGCTCCTTCACCTGCCCGACGGGCAGGGTGCCGTGGAAGGTATCTCCGCAGCAGGTCCCCTTGCCGCGGGTCGCCTTCGGCTCCACGATCCGCACGTTCATTTTCCCCAGGAGGGTTCTCACGGCGTCCAGCACCCTGTTCTGGTTGCGGGTGGGGCAGGCATCCTGGATGGCCATGGCCCTTCCGCCGTGGTCCGGGAAGGGGAAGCTGCGGCTCTCGGCGAGCACTTCCCACAAGGACAGGGTCGTCACGCCTTCGTACAGATTCCGGTACCGGCGATCACAGCCGGAACAGACGTTGACGACCTCCGTTCCGGCAGGCAGACCGGGGACGTGGCGGCAGCAGGTCAAGTGCCGGGCGGCAATCCCGCCTTCCTGGTTCAGGGCCTGTTGCACCCTGTCGGCAAGATGGGGTTTGTAGAGCATGAGGGCGCACCCCGGCGCGAAGACGCGATCCATTTCATTCTCCAATCTGTTCGAACAACCCCTGGGCCGGACGTTCCGATTCCAGTTCCAGGAGGCTGCGCTTCCGGTCCAGCCCCCCTGCGAATCCCGTCAGTGATCCGTTCTGCCCCATCACGCGATGGCAGGGCACCAGGATGGTGAGGGGGTTCCTGCCCACGGCCGCGCCCACGGCCCTCGTGGCGTTGGGCCTTCCGATCCGCCGGGCCAGTTCGGAATACGTGATCGTGGTGCCGAAGGGGATGGTCTCCAGCTCCTGCCACACCCGCCGCTGGAAGGGCGTGCCCGCTGGGGCCCAGGGCAGGTCGAAGGTGCGGCGCCTCCCTTCGAAATACTCAGCCAGTTGGCGAAGCGTGTCTGCAAAGGGCAGAACGTCCATGTCCCAGGACCAGGCAGCAGCGTTTTTGGGAAAGTGCTTCTGGCCCTGGATGTAGAGCCCCTCGAGGGCGGTCCCGTTGGAGACCATCACCATGGGGCCCAGGGGGCTTTCGAAGCGGTGGGCGAAGAGGGTCATGGTTCCTCCAGGGAGGCCCAAAGATGCATCACGGCGTAGCCTCGCCAGGGTCTCCAGGCCTCCGCACGCAGCTTGATCCCGGCCGTGGAGAGCCCGGGCAGGGCGCTTCGCACGCCGTGATCGGTGGCAGGAAAGGCATCGGGCCAAGCCAGGGCCCGCATGGCGATGTACTGGGCGGTCCATTCTCCGATGCCCGGCAACGCCGTCAATGCCTGGACCGCGGCATCCACATCCACCCCCGGCTCCAGCCTCAGTTCCTTTCCGGCGACGGCTCTCGCCAAGGCCTGGATGGTGGTGGAGCGGGTCCGGAGGATGCCCAGGGCACCCAGCTCCTCGGGAAGCACCGCCGCCATGCGTTCGGCGGAAGGAAAGGTCCAGCGCAGATCCTCAAAAGGCGTCTGGACAGGATCCCCGAAGACTTCGAGGACCCTCATGGCCAGGGTCCGCGCGGCCTTCACGGTGACCTGCTGGCCGAGCACTGCCCGCACCGCGATCTCGAAGCCATCCATGACGCCGGGCACCCGCAGTCCGGGATGGGCGTCTGCCAGGGACCCAAGACGCGCTGAGACATCCTGGGGCTGCCCTCCCAGATCGAAGAGATGGGACAGCCGGGCCAGGACCGAGGGGATGACGGGGCCCAAGGAAGGGCTGAGGACCACCTCCAGGGCGGAGGCGGACGGGAGGAAGCGGGCGGATATCCAGCCCTGGAAACGTCTTCCTCTCGAATCCAGGGCCACGGTGCGGCGGTACGTGGTCCCGTCGCAGGATTCCAGGCCCGGGATGGCCCGCAGGCCCAGGAATCCGAGCATTCCCGGGCCATCGTAGGGGGGGCGGTAGGGCAGGCGGAAGCAGAAGCCCTCTGCCGGATCAGCCGCCTTGTGCCCCTTGCGAAGGTCCGATGGCTTCATCCGGTAGCGTTCCTGGAAGAGCGCATTGAAGCGCCTCAGGCTGGAGAACCCGCTGGCCCAGGCCACTTCGGAGAGGGGCATCCCCGTGTCCGTGAGCAGGCGCTTCGCGGTGAGGAGCCGCTGGGTCTGGAGGAATTCGATGGGCGAGACACCGAATTGGGCTTTGAAGACGCGCCGCACATGGCGCTCCGTCACGCCGAAGCGGGCCGCCAGGGCCTCCAGACTCTCCTCGTGTTCACTGGCTGATTGCAGGGCCAGGGCCACCCGCTGAGCCAGTTGAGATGATGAATCCATGAGCGAATTCCCAGGGGCCAGTTCCGGACGGCAGAGCAGGCAGGGACGAAATCCCGAACCCTCCGCCGCCGCAGCGCTCGCATAGAACGTGCAGTTCTCCCGCTTGGGTCTGCGGGCGCGACAGATGGGCCGGCAATAGATTCCCGTAGAGGACACGCCCACGAAGAAGCGGCCATCGAAGCGGGCGTCGCGGCTGACGAGGGCCTGGTAGGAGCGGTCGGGGTCCATGCTCATGGACTCATCTTCCCGCCGGGGAGGGGGCCTGTCTCGCCGGATTCGGACATGGAAATATTTTTGAGCCCGGGGCTCCGAATTGTTTGAAAGGATCGATTCGGAAACGGCATTCCTCCTGTGAAGACGTTCTTCACCTCCGAGGTGCTCCATGCGAAAGCTCCTTCCCTCCCTCTTCGTGAGTGCAACCCTCCTGGGTTCCGGCGCAGCCGCCTGGATGGCCCAGGACAAGTCCGCCCAGTGCCTGCCTCGCCCCTGGGGAGATCCCAGCGACCTTCAGATCCGGGACGCCATCGGCAAGCAGGGCATCCGCATCAACGGGGCGGAAGTCGTGGGTGTGCGGGCCAACGTGATTCTCGCGATGCAGGAGGCCCGGGCCCACGGGATCGGCAACAGCAAGGTGGACTTCGCCGCTGTGGAAATTGCCCACGACCTGGGGCTGGATTCAGGGGTCGGCTCCAGCACGGTGCGCAATATCGTGTCGGCCATCGGGTACCTGGTGGATTCTCGTGGATTTATGCCTCCACGGCCCCTGCCCATTCCCCGTGTTCCACCTCCCCCTTCCATGGAATGGCATTCCTACTTCAATGAAACCGTGAACCTCTGGCACCAGCCGGATTTCCTGGCGCTCATGGGGCGCAATCAGTTTCATCCCGTGAAGATCAGCTGGGAGGATATCGGGCGCCACCAGGGCAGCGTCTGGGGGGATCGCATCAGCGATGTGGGCATCTGGGTGCGGCAGGATGAGCGGGATCCTGCGTCCGCCAGGCTGGCCCTCTCCGTGCGCCGGGATGGCAACTTCCGCGACAAGGTGCTGATGGTGCCCGCCGACAAGATCAAGATCCACGTGAAGATGGGAGGGCGCACGGTGGAGAAGACACTGCCCCAGCGGCTCCAGGAGTTGGGCTTATCGTCGCCTATCCGCGACCGGAACGTAATCGTCTCCAACCAGTTTGCCATCGTGCCCGTGCCTTCGCGAACCATGCGCGGCGCCTCGCCCGAGGGAGTCCCACCCCGGGCGGCCTTCACCTTCAGCATCCTCCCCTACGGCTCCACCAACTTCGTCATCACCGATGTCATCGAGGGCAGTTCGGATGCCATCGTGGGTCCCGGCACCCACCAGCTCCTGATGGCCAACATCAACGGGCAGAAGGCCCCCTTCACCGCTAGTCGCGCCGAGGACCGGCCCGACCTGCTCCGCCTGGAGAAGGAGCTGAAGGCCCGGGGCATGGATGTGGATGTGCAGCGCTACTACCTGATCCAGGTTCCCCTGCGTCGGGACCGGAATATCCAGCTGAGCAACCAGGGCACGCCGCCCATGGCGAGGGCTTACGGGGGGGCCATGGGCGGAGTGGTCGAATGCATGGCCGCGCCTGCGCCCATGGCTGCTGGCAACTGCAAGGCCGAGCAGAAGATGGATCTCCAGCGCTCGGATGTGGCTCCAGGCCTCGGCAAGGTGGCCATCGGCCACGGCGAGGCGGAAGGAACCTACTCCCTGGGCTCCGGTCATGAGGGCGCCCGGGCCGACGAGCCCATCCGGGTCACGGTGGTCTACTTCGTCACGCCCATCGGCAAGGTGACGGCCCGGGACATGGACGCCTTCACCAAGGCCTTCGCCCAGTGGGACTCCCAGGCCATCTGGGGGGGGAGCTTCGTGACGCAGGAGTGAGGGGCTTCCGCGCTGCCTTCACGATGACCCAATTTCCCAGGGCGGATTGGAACGCATTCAGATTGGGTGGAGAGTGGCGGTGCCGTCCTGCAAGGCGAGGGGGAAGACATTTGCTTCCCTTTAGGCTCGGCTGGAATGCCTCGTATGAATTGTTTTGCTGTCTGCGGGGCCTTGGTCTATCGTGTATTGAAACCGAAGTAGATCGAACGGGTTCACGCGAAAGATCCATCCTGAAAGGTTGACACGATGACTTTTAAATCAGCATTTTTATGCCCAATGCTAATACTGGCCTTGGCTCCCGTGCTCTCCGCCCAGATGGAGATAACCTCGGTCAAAAATAATAAGACGACGCCCGTCGCGACCATTGACGGGGCAGTTTTCACGACTCCTCCGGAAACAGTCGTGAGCGACCGGAATGGAATCCATGTGATCGCGATGTCCGAAAATGTGACCACGATTGAGGAAAAGTCTTTGGCCTTCGATGCAACACTCACGGCTCCTAGGGATCCCTCCGGTGATACCTCCAACGGCGTCCGCTTCTATTCGTTCACCCTGAAACCCAAAGAGAAAATATCGCTGCAATTGAAGGCAGAGAGTGCAAATCACGTCGGTATGGATTTCCTTAAGCCTTCGAAGGCAGATCGGATGATCGGCGAATTCAAACGCCTGGAGTACATGCCGAAAACGCTCAAGTCCAGTCGCCAGGAGATCAAGAACGTCACGGACGAGCCGTACCAGGTTGTCCTGATGGTCTATGGACGCATGCAGCACTGGTTCAAGCTGAGCGTGAGCAGGTCGATTTAGTCTTTCGCAAGCGTTATTGATGTAATGGACAATTCCGTTCCTTGACTGGAAAAGGTGGTCCTTGGGCCTCCTTTTTTGTTTTACACCATCGGCCGGTTCCCCTCCCAGGTGGTGAGCATCTGGGCGACCAGGGGCTGCATGCGCACCAGGGCCTCGTCGATATCATCGGCCCTGAGGTCCTGGTGCGTGATGAAGCGCAGAGAGGAGCCCACGGGCAGGACCCGGACACCGGCCCCCTCCATCAGGCTCAGCGAAAGCGGAATGTCCACCACGGGTACCAGCAGGATATTGGTTTCGGGCTCGGCCACGTTGAAGCCCATGGCCCGGAGGCCCGCCGCGAGACGCGCGGCCTTGGCGTGATCCTCGGGGATGCGGGGGAGGTAATCGAGAGCCACCAGGCCCGCCGCGGCCACCACGCCGCCCTGGCGCACGCCGCCGCCGAGCATCTTCCGGACCCGCCGGGCCTCCTCGATGGTAGCCCGTGTGCCGCAGAGCAGGGATCCCATGGGGGCACCCAGGCCCTTGGAGAGGCAGACGCTCACAGTGTCGGCGCCCCAGGCCAGATCCGCCAGCGTGGCCCCCGTGGCGGCGGCCGCGTGCCAGAGCCGGGCGCCGTCCAGATGCACCCTCAGCTGCTTGGCCTTGGCCGCCTCCACCAGGGCCCGGTGTTCTGCGGCGCTGGTGCAGGTGCCCCCGGCGAAGTTGTGTGTGTTCTCCAGGCAGAGGAGGGCCGTGCGAAGTGCGTAGTAGGGTCCCGGGTTTCCCGCGGCCCGGTTTACCTGGATGGGCGTGGGCCTGCCGGGACCGCCCTCCCAGGGCAGGGCTTCGGGCATGCCCCCCGCCAGCCAGGCCGCCGTGCCCAGTTCCGAACCCAGCACGTGGGCCGCAACAGGCGCCAGGAACTGATCCCCCCGGGAGAGGTGCAGCATCATGGCGATGGCGTTGGCCATGCAGCCCGTGGGCGTCCAGAGCGCCGCTTCCTTGTCCAGCAGCTCCGCCACCCGCCGCTCCAGAAGGTCCATGGTGGGATCCCGCTCCAGCACATCATCGGCGACCTTCGCTGCGGCCATGGCGGCTCGCATTTCGGGGGAGGGAACGGTGACTGTGTCTGAACGGAAATCGAGTGCGCGCATGAGGGCTCCGGGAATGGCTTGGACTGCGGGTAATTGAAGCATGGTCAACTTTGTCGGTTTACAAAACAGGTTTGCAATGCAAACCTGTTTTGTAAAGAGGAACCGCCTATGCCTCGCGAACCCGATCTCCAACCCATCCTCAACCTGGACCGCACGGTCCACGAGCCGGCGCGGTTGGCCATCCTCACGGTGCTCTCGGCGGCGGAGGAGGTGGAGTTCCTCTTCCTCCAGCGGGTGACGGGCCTCAGCAAAGGCAATCTGTCGAGCCACACGCAGAAGCTCGAGGCCGCGGGGTATCTGGAGACGGTGAAGGCCTTCCGGGGGCGCATTCCCGTCACGAGCTTTCGCATCACCCTCGAGGGCCGGGTGGCCCTGAAGGCCTACCACACGCAGCTGCGGGCGCTCCTGCCCGAGGAGACGACGCGATGAACGCCGTGGATCTTTCCAAGCTCGAAGCCATGACCCGGGACTACGCCGCCTTCCAGGCCCGCAAGAGCGGCCTGGCCACGGCTCTCGGCGGGCTGATGGCTATTCTCCTGATCGCCGTGCCCATGCATCTGGACTTTCGATGGAAGGATGTGGTCTTCCTGCTCTTCACACCCTTTCTCTGGCTGCTCCTCAAGCAGCTCCTGGGGCGGTGGCTCTATCGGGGACTGGGGGAGGTGAGGGCCGTGCCGGACTTGCGCGCGGAGCGGCTCCGATGGCACTGGGTCTTCGGTATCGCCCTCTTCCTGATGGCCTTTCAGACGGCGATTCTGGTGGGCTTCGCCGCCGGGATCCTGGGAGTGCCTCTGGATCCTGCCGGGGCCTGCCGCCTGTCCTTTCTCCCGGGGCCGTGGGTGCTGGGCCTTCCCCTTGCCTATCTTCTGGCTGCTCCCTGGTGGATCCGGGGCGTGGAGGAGGCTCGGGCCTATGCGGTGCTGATCGGGCTCTGCGCCCTCTGGCTCTGGCCCATTCTCGTGTTCCGCCACCTGGCCTGGCGTCCCGGGCCGGAAAACATGACCTTCACGGGCGCTTCCATCATCGGTCTCCTCCTGGTGGCGCTGATGGTCATCGCCTGGGGGGCTCTGGCAATGCTCCGCGGCTGGCGGGAACATCGGGAATACCAGGCGTTGCTGCGGGCGTTGCCTGATTCGAAGGATTTCGAATGAACGCCATTTCCAGCCGTGGCCTGACCCGCCATTTCGGTGCCGTGAAGGCCCTGGAGGATCTGGATCTTCACGTGCCCCGAGGGGGCGTCAGCGCCTTCCTGGGGCCCAATGGATCGGGGAAGACCACCACCATCCGTCTCCTCCTGGGTTTGCTGAAGCCCTCGGCGGGCAGCTGCGAGGTGCTGGGCCGACCCGCGGGGGATCTGCAGGTCCTTTCGCGCGTCGGCGCCATGGTGGAGAATCCGAGCCTCTACCCCCATCTCACGGGCCGGGAGAACCTGGAGATCACACGGCTCATCAGGGGCTGCCCCCGCGGGAGCATCGACGATGTCCTGGAACTGGTGGGCCTGCGCGACGCGGCGGATCGCCCCTCTCAGGGCTATTCCCTGGGCATGAAGCAGCGCCTGGGCCTGGCCTTGGCTCTGCTGCACAAGCCGGAGCTGCTCATCCTGGACGAGCCCACCAATGGTCTCGATCCGGCGGGGATCCGGGAGATGCGCGAACTCATCCGGGATCTGCCTCTGCGCCTGGGAGTCACCGTGTTTCTCAGCAGCCATCTGCTGGCCGAGGTCGAGCAGCTCGCCGATCACGTGGTGATACTGGCCAAAGGGCGCATGTGCTTCCAGGGCAGTCCGGCTGAGCTGCGCGCTCAGGGCGGTTCCCGGATGGAAGTGATCTGCGGCGATCCTTTGCGGGCAATCGCTTGTCTGGCGGGTCTGGGCCATGTCGGACAACAGGATGGAGAGCGGATCCTCTTCGAGGCGAATCGAACCATGGTGCCCAGAGTCGCGGAAACGCTGGTGGCTGCCGGGATTCCCCTTTACGGCCTGTCCATGCGCGAAGCAGGACTGGAAGATCTCTTTCTGACACTCACGGAGGATCTGTGAAAGGTTTAATCGCCCTTCTCATTGTGGAGTCCATAAAACTTCGGCGCAGCTTGATCCTGGGCTTGGCGCTGCTCTTTCCCTTGGGCCTGCTCGTCATTTCCATCCTGGTGGGCGCCCTCGTGATAGAACCCGGGCAGGGGGCCAACTGGCGCCAATGGATGAGCTTCAGCCTGGTCCCTTGGGCATACTTCCTGTTGCCCATGCTCGTGTGCCTCCTGGCCACGCTGCTGATGAACCTGGAACACCAGAACCACCAGTGGAAGCATCTGAACGCACTTCCCGTGGCCCGATGGAAGCATCTCGCCGCCAAGCAGGTTCTCCTTGGCCTCCTGCTCCTGCTCGCTCACCTGCTCCTGCTCGCGGGTTTCTATCTCGGCGGATGGGCGCTAAGGTTGGCCCGACCCGCCCTGCTTCTGGAGGCGCCCAGCCTGTTCCTGGCGGCAACGCTGGTGGGAATGCTCTTCGCGGCCAGTTGGGCCGTGGCCAGTGCCCATACCTGGCTCGCGTTCCGATTCTCGAACATGGGCGTGAATCTGGGACTGGGTATTACAGGCGTGGTGCTCATCGGCGCGGCCAGTCAGCGACCTGCCATGGCGCGGTGTCTCCCCTGGGCCATGCCCAGCATGGGGCTGACGGATTGGATGGGGCCCAATACGCCGTCCGCGTGGTGCGTAGTGGGGATCTCACTGGGCCTCGGCACCCTGCTGCTCCTGCTGGCCTGCTGGGACGCCGGCGCGCGGGAATCGGCGGGCTGAGGACGGATCTGGCAGGCTCTCTGGCAAACTAGCTTTTTGCTGGAGCGCGAATGAATCTGTTGCACGCCCTTCTCCTGGGCCTCGTCCAGGGCCTCACGGAGTTCCTGCCGGTCTCCTCCACGGCCCATCTCACCCTGGTGGAAAACCTGATGCTGGGGCGCAGCATGCCCCTGGCCTTCGATGTGCTCCTGCACGTGGGCACGCTGCTGGCCCTCTGTGTGTACTTCCGCCGGGAGATCGTCCAGGTCCTGCGGGGCATTGTCGGGAGGGATCTGGAGGGGCGCCGCCTGGCCATCTGGCTCTTCATCGCCATGATCCCCACGGGCGTCTTCGCGCTGGCGACGAAGTCCCTCAAGGAGGCGGCCAAGGGCCACATCTGGATCTATGGTGTCTGCCTGCTGCTGACCGCCGCGATGCTGTATGCGGCCAACGAGCTCTCCAGGAAGCGGGCAGGGCGGGATATCACGGGAATGAACGCGCTGGATGCGCTGGCCATCGGGTCCATCCAGGGGCTGGGCGGGGGCTTCGGACTCTCCCGCAGCGGCTCCACCATCGCCGTGGGGGCCTTCCGGGGCCTGGCGCTGCCGGCCTCCACCCGCTTCAGCTTCCTGCTGGGCATCCCCACCATCGCGGCAGCCGCCCTGGTCGAAGGGCGGAAGCTGGTGAAGCCCCTGTTCCTGGGACAAGCCCTGCCTCCGGACATGGCCTTTCCGCAAGGCTCGGCCCACCCGGCACTCCTATGCGCCGTGGGCGTTCTGGTGGCGGCCCTCTCCGGGTATCTGGCCATCGGCGTGCTGGACCGCTTCACCCGCAAGCCCCGCCTCAACGGCTTCGCGCTGTACTGTGTCTTCGCCGGGGGCGCCCTGCTGCTCCTGGGCACCCTCCGCTGAGCCCCCTCCAGGGCGCCATTCGCCGGTCCCAGCCTCCGGTTCGTCGCGGCGAGAGCCGGGGGTCCCTGACCCAAGGTTAGACTTCCCCTGTTCATTAGCTTTCCCAGGAGGCGCGCATGATCCAGCTCATGGATGTGCACAAGACATTCACGGTCAAGGACAAGAAGACCCGCGCCAAGAAGCGGATCGAGGCCGTCAAGGGGCTCTCCCTCACCGTCAAGCCCGGCGAGATCTATGGCCTGCTGGGTCCCAATGGGGCCGGGAAGTCCACCACGCTGCGGATGATCGCGGGACTCATGCAGGCGGACCAGGGCCGCATCGAGGTCTGCGGCGTCGATACCCTCCGGGAGCCCGAGAAGGCCCGGGGGCTGGTGGGCTATCTCTCCACGGATCTCAACGTCTACGGCCGCTTCACACCCCGGGAACTGCTGCGCCTCTTCGGCGAGTTCCAGGGCGTGGAGGCCAAGGTGGCCGAGCGCCGTGGGCTGCACCTGCTGGAGAGGCTCCAGCTCCTGGATTTCGCCGATGTGAAAATGGAGGGCTTCTCCAGCGGCCAGAAGCAGAAGGTCTCCATCGCCCGGGCCCTCCTGCACGATCCCAAGGTCGTCATCTTCGACGAGCCCACCACGGGCCTGGATGTGCTGACGGCCAAGACCGTGCTGGACCTCCTGCGCATCATGCGGACCGAAGGTCGCTCCGTCATCGTCTCCACCCACGTGATGCCCATGGTGGACGAGATCTGCGACCGCGTCGGCATCATCTTCGACGGGGGTCTCCACGGGGACGCGCCGCCCAAGCAGATCCTGGAATCCTGGAACGCGAGGACCCTCGACGAGGTCTTCTTCAAGCTGGCCGCCGACAGCGCGGTGGAGGTCTAGATGCGCGGAGCCCTGCTCGTCTGCAAAAAAGAGTTCATGGAACTCTCCAAGGACCGGAAGACGATGTTCTTCACCTTCCTGATGCCCTTCATCCTCTACCCGCTGATCTTTGGCATGCTGGGCAAGCTGATCCAGAACGATGACGCCAGCCGGAAGGGCAAGCCCAGCCGCGTCCTGCTCCTGGATCCCGCCCAGGTCCTCGCGCCGCTCCTGAAGGCCGACGCCAAGATCTTCGAGGTGGTGTCCGCTCCCCCGGGGGATGTCAAGCAGGCCATCCGCGATCAGAAGCTGGAGATGCTCCTGGAAGTGGAGCCCGAGGCCGCGGCCAAGCTGGCCCAGCACCAGACCTTCAGCCTGAACGCCACCATCGACAAGAGCGATGATTCCTCGAGCCTCGCTCTGAAGCGCCTCAAGGAGGCTCTGGAGAAGCAGAACACGGCCTGGGTGCAGTCCCGCCTCCAAACCCTGGGGGCTTCGAAGGAACTGGCCGTGCCCACCCGCATCCAGACCACGGATGCCGGCACACCGGGGCTGGCCGTGAGCAAGGCCCTGGGCGCCTTCCTCCCTTACATGATCATGCTGATGATGTTCGCGGGTTCCATGCAGCACGGCATCTACACGACCGCTGGCGAGAAGGAGCGGGGCACGCTGCTGAGCCTCCTCTCCACGAGCCTGCCGCGCAACCAGATCATCTGGGGCAAGCTCATCTACGTGTTCGCCATCGGCCTCATTTCGGCTCTCATCAATCTGGCCAGCATGGGTATCGCCATGGGCCGGATGGTCCCCGCCGAGGCGGCTTCCGCGGGCCACGGCCTGGGCTCCCTTTCGGCCATCGCCAAACCCGAGACGCTGGCGCTGACCTTCCTCCTGATGGTCCCCCTGGGCCTGCTCTTCGCCAACTGGATCGTGCTCATGGGCACCCAGGCCAAGAACACCGTCGAGGCGGGCACGGCCATCATGCCGGGCTTCATGGTCGTCATCGTGGCGGCTGTCTTTTCCATGGCGCCGGGCATCGAGAAGCTGGCCTGGCTGCCCTATGTGCCCATCCTCAACGTGAGCCTGGCGGTGCGCAAGCTCTTCAGCCATCAGGGCAACCATACAGAATACGCCATCGCCTTCCTGATGACCGTGGCCCTGGCGGGATGCCTGACCTGGCTCTCCACACGCCTGCTCAACCGCGAGTCCGTCCTTTTCAAGGTATAGTGGGGAGTAATGAAACCGAGGTAGAGCATGGCGACTAAAGCGAAGTCCTCCGCGACCACCCATCCTGGTCCCGCGAAGGGTCAGGAGAATCCGCTGAGCGGCAAGCTGACCGCGGCCCTGGATCTCTTCCACGGGAAGAAGCTGAAGGAGGCCGAGGCTGCCCTGAACGCGATCCTGCCCGAGGCCCGGGAAACCGGGAACTTCGGCATGATCCGCACGGTGCGGACAACCCTGGCTGCCATCGCGGCGCTGGGCGCCAAGCCCGAAGCGGGCAAGGAAGCCCCCGCCCTGGTGGCCACCCTGCACCTCAACCGCAAGGAGGGCGAGGCCGCCCTGGAAGCCGTGGAAAAGGCCCTCAAGGGTGACGGCGCCAACCCCCGCCTCAATTTCCTGAAGGCTACGGCCCTCGCCCAGCTCGGCAAGGCCGATCTGGCCGCCGAAGCCCTGGGAAAGGCCATCGCCGCCGATCCCGGCATCCAGGTGCTGTTCCGCCTGGAGCGGGATTTCGACTCCGTGCGCTACGGTTCCGCCTTCGCCGCCTTCGAGCGAGACTAGGCCGTTGTGATCGGCCCCCGCGGCCTCCACGCGGACCAGCCTCTGCGGG
This sequence comes from Holophagaceae bacterium, assembly GCA_043723905.1. Lineage (GTDB taxonomy): Bacteria > Acidobacteriota > Holophagae > Holophagales > Holophagaceae > JAYREN01. The sequence continues at coordinate 3,731 of JAYSNJ010000205.1, read as the reverse complement.
TGGCAGCCATCGGGGGAGGGACGGGGCTCGCCGCTCTGCTGCGGGCCCTGAAGCCCGAGGCGGGGCGCAGTCGCGACCCATGGCGCCTCACGGGGATCGTCACCGTTTCCGACAATGGCGGGAGCTCGGGGCGCCTGCGAGCCGAGCTGGGCGGCATTCCTCCCGGCGATCTCCGCAACTGCCTCTCGGCCCTGACCCGAGAGGAGTCGGTCCTGTCGGAACTCCTGAACTACCGGTTCAAGGGCGAGGGCTCCCTGGCGGGGCATTCCCTGGGAAACCTGATGCTCCTGGCCCTCGCCGACATCTCCGGGGACTGGGTGCGGGCCATCCGCCAGCTCTCCGGCGTCCTGGTGACGGCAGGAAGGCTCTTCCCCTCCACCGTGGTGCCCGTCACCCTCTGCGCCGAGGACATGGAGGGGCGCATCTACCAGGGCGAGACGGAGGTCAACGACTCCTTCCCTCCCCTGGCTCGGCTCTGGCTGGAGCCCCGGGATGCCGAACCCCTCCCCGAGGCCGTGCTGGCGATCCTCCAGGCGGACCTGATCCTGCTGGCCCCGGGCAGTCTCTATACCTCCACCATCCCCAACCTGCTCATCCCCGAACTCCAGCAGGCCCTAGCCCGCTCGGAAGCTCCCATCGTCTACGTGGCCAATCTCATGACCGAGCCGGGAGAGAGTTCCGGTCTGGATCTGGAGGCCCATGTGGCGAGCATCCAGGCCTTCGGCGGACTGGGGCTGGCGGCGGTGATCGCCAACAGCGCGCCGCTGCCCGGCCCCGTGCTGGCGCGCTACCTGGAGGAGGGGGGGGCGCCGCTCGTCCCTTCGGGAGGACGGGTCTGCGGGGCGCCGCTGTTCGCGCAACCGCTTCTGGATCCCGAGGAACCCCTGGCCCGGCATCATCCCGCCCTCCTCAACAAGGCCCTTCGCGATGTCATTGAATCCTTATGAGTTAGGCCGTTCTTTCAGCGCTGGCCGGGGCGGGCCGATGAGTCTATGCTGCACCAGTGGGGATTCCGGAACTCAAGGTCCGGCAACCTGATGGCAGCGGACGGGGGAGTTCCTGGATGGGATTGAAGGGTGACTTGGCCACCATGGGACTGGAGGACATCTTCCAGTGGCTGGCCGTGGGGAAGAAGACCGGGATCCTGGAACTCAACGGGTTCCAGCACACCAAGCGCGTCTCCTTCCACGAAGGCCGGATCACGGGGGCCAATTCGTCGGACCCCCGGGAGTACCTCGGGCAGTATCTGCTCGCCTTCAACCGGATCACCGAGGAACAGTTGCGCGAGGCCCTGGCCAGCCAGGAGGACGAGAACCAGCTGCTGGGCCGGATCCTGGTGAGCCGTCAGCTGATCACCGAAGGGGAGATTCGCCGCATCGTCCAGATGAAGGTCGAGGAGTCGATCTTCGATGTCTTCCTCTGGGAGATCGGGAATTTCGAATTCCACGACGGCGAAATTCCCTCCCAGAAATCCGTCCTGCTGCACCTGGATGTTACCGGCATCGTGCTCGAAGGGGCCCGGCGGGTGGACGAGTGGAAGCGGATCAAGAAGCACATCAAGGGCGGGGACGCCGTGCTCGATGCCATCTCGGAGGCGATCGCGGAGATGCTGCCCCTGGCCGCCGAGGATGCCGACGTCCTCTCCCGCCTGGACGGGATCAAGACCATCGACCAGCTCCTCATCGAGATGCGCGCCACGGATTTCAAGGTGCACAAGCTCCTCTTCGATCTGCACGAGAAGGGCATGGTCCGCATCGTCCATCCGGGGGGAAGGCTCGGTGAGCGGAGCAGCCTCCAGCTCCAGCGGGCCCGCCAGCTGGTGGAGAAACAGAAGCTCCAGGAGGCCCAGACCGAACTGAAGATCCTGCTCCAGGAGCAGCCCCGTCTTCAGGAAGCCACGCGCATGCTGGAGGTGGTGGAGCACCTCCTCGAGGATGTGAGCATCGATGAGACTCAGGTGCCCGAGCTGTCCGTCAGCATCGAGGAGCTCATGCAGGCCCAGCTCGGCCCCAACGAGGCCTTCCTGGCCACCCGGGTCAATGGTGTCTGGAGCATCAAGGACATCATCTCCATCTCGCCCTTTGCCTCTGAAGAGTGCCTGACCATCTTTGCGAAGCTGCTCAAGCGTGGGATTCTCAAAGTGCAAAAAGCCTTCCCGGAAGGGGCCCAGTCCGGCTTTCGCCGCGCCTAGCTCCCTTCCTTCCGAACGGAGAGAAGCCGTGTCTGCAAAAGCCTCCTGGATCCTTGCCCTGCTGTTCGTCCTGGCGCCCGCCCTCGGGACCGCCGCCCCGAGACCCAAGAGCCCCAGCCCGGCCCAGCTTCAGGCCCAGGTGAAGAAGCTCGTGGCGGAGCGGGACGAGCTGAAGGAGCGCCTGGGCGCGACGGAAAGCCTCCAGCAGGATCTGGTGGAGGCCCAGAAGAGCCGGGACCTAGCGCGCCAGGCGGCCCAGGCCTGCCAGAAGGAGATGGAGCAGCTGAAGGCCTCCCTCAACGAGAACCAGTCCGGCGGCGATGCCATCCTGAATGAACTGCAGAAGGCCAAGGCCGAGGCCGCGGCCCTGCAGGCCGATATTGAAAAGCTCCGCACGGAGTTGGCGGCCTCCGAGGCCAAGGCGAAATCAGGTCCGGAGAGCGGCGTCCCCCTGGCCATCGACCCCGAGATCCAGCCCGCCCGGCCCATGAACCTGAAGCGGGTGACGCCCGGGGCCCGGAAGGTGGACCGGGGCGTAGTGGTGGTCAATGTGCTGGTGAGCGAGAACGGCGAAGTGCTGGCCACGCGCCTCCTGCAGGGGCTGCCCGGACAGGGCGAATGGATCGACAAGGCCAACGAGGCCTGCGTGGAGGCCGCCAAGCGACTGGTCTTCGATCCCGCGCGCACCGCCGACGGCAAGACCAAGGTGCGCGTCTGGCAGGGTGTGGGCTTCCTGCTGGACTAGCAGGAGCGTTGTGCTCGGCCCAAAAAGAACAGGACGAACCGCGGAGGACACGGAGAAAAGAAAGGCTCTTCACGGATCTGCGGCTATGAAAAGCGATGGAAAGGCTGAAGAACAGGGATGCAGGGGATGAAGGGGATCCAGCCCCGGTCGCTCCAGCAGGCCCCAGGGCGGGCCCGGGGACCTGCTGTCAGCGGAAAGGGATTCTCCGTGTTTTTCTCCGTGTCCTCCGTGTTCAGACCGGGGCGATCACTCCGCCTTGCAGCAGACCTCGCCCCTGGCCCAGGCCTGACAGGCCAGGCGCTGCTCGGGTGGGGCCTTGAGGATCTTGAGGATGCGGGCCTCGGCGGCGCCCATCTCCGAGAGGTGCTCGGCGCCCTCGACAACGGAGACTCTGCAGGTGCCGCAGCGGGCATGGCCGCCGCAGCGGTGGTTGAGTCCCGCGCCGCCCTTGGCGGCCGCCGACAGGAGCGTGGACTCCTGCTCCAGTTCGACTTCGATGGAGGTGCCACTGCGGAAGGTGATCTTGAACATGATGATCCTTGGATGAAATCGGTGTCTGCTGCGTTAGGAGCCGTTTAGGAATAACCAAGGCTTTTGGGGTTATTCCTTACGGCTCCTCCAGTTATCAGGCGCAGTGCGCCTTCCTGCTCACTATGTTCGCAGAGCTGGAGCCTCTATGCCGCGCTCGCCGTTACGTAGTCGGTCCTGAAAAACCCTAGAAATCCAATATCAGCAAGCTTTTCAGGGAACCTATGTCATATCCCGTACACCAGAAAGGTAGGGATGAACCCCCAG
>JAYSNJ010000204.1:0-24801 GCA_043723905.1 Holophagaceae bacterium | reverse complement strand
CTGGATCAGGGGCGCATCGAGCAGGAACTGCAGACCGCTCGAAAAATCCAGGAAAGTCTCATCACTTCCGAGGCCCCACCCATTCCGGGTTTCCAGGTGGCCCTGAGGCTGGAACCGGCCCTGGAGACGGGGGGGGATCTGCTCTGGGTCAAGCATCGCAAGCACGGGAAGTGGATCGCGGCGGTGGGGGACGTGAGCGGCAAGGGCCTTGCCGCGGCTCTCTACATGAGCCAGGCCGTGGCCCTGCTGAAGTTCGCGACGCAAAACGAGAATCTCGACTTCGAACGGATCCTCCCCGCCCTGGATAAGACCCTGCGGAACCTCATGGGGCGCAGGGATTTCCTCACCCTGATCCTCCTGGAGTGGGACGAGACCGGCAGCTACCGCATCGCCCGGGCGGGCCATCCGCCGGCCCTGGTCCTGCGGGGCCCCCGTCGGGAGGATATCCAGGAACTCAACGGCATCGGGCGCGGACTGGGGCTGAGGCCAGCCTCCGATGGGGAGTGGCAGATCCACGAAGGCGTGCTCCAGCCCGGCGAATGGATCGTGATGTACAGTGACGGCCTCACCGAGGCCATGAACCAGGCTGGCGAGCTCTACGGGCTCGAGCGCCTGGAGGACCAGCTGCTCCGGATGCGGGCCACGGGTTCGGCCCGGGCCGCCTGCGAGGCGGTGTACCGGGATGTGGCCGCCTTCGAGTGCCAGAACCGGGATGACCGGACGCTCTTCATCCTCGGCCGGGAGACGCCATGAACGAGACCCCCCAGCCCCCGAATTCCCATGCCTGGCTGGGTCCCGTGGTGGTCACGCTGCTGGCCGCCCAGCTGGGTCTGACCTGGCTCCAGGGCGGCCTGCTCCATCGCCAGCACCTGGATATCCAGGGGCTGCGGGAGGAGGTCCAGGGCCTTGCCGAGAGTCTCGACCAGGGCACCTCGGGAGCCCCCGAGGAGGAAGGCGGCCTGGTGCCGGCCCGCGGGAAGCGTCTCCATCGGAACCCACCCCGGATCGTGCCGGCGGCGCACATTTCGCCTCAGGAGGAGCCGCCTGATTCAGCCGACCAGGCCGCGAAAAAGGACCTGGAGGCCTCGCAGCAATCCGCCCAGAAGGCCGTGAAGGAGGCCCGGGAGGTCCAGCAGAAGCTTTCCATCCAGGAGAACATCCGCAAGGCCGATGAGAAGGCCAAGGTGGACGGGGCTCTCAACTCTTGGCAGAAATGGCTCTGGATCGGTCTCGGGGCGGGGCTGCTGGCCCTGGCCCTGCGGAGCTGGCTGCGTCGCCGGGGCTGAGTTCGTGAGTTCCCTGCACGAATACCTTCAGGCCGATCCGGAATGCCGAGAGCTGGCCGCTGGGGCCGTTCACGCCGTGGCCCCTCTCCTGGACAACCCCGATCCTGGGGCCGTCGTTCAGACCCTTGAAGGGTGGGCCTTCGAGCTCGCGGGGCGCATGCCGCTGCCCTGGAGCATCCACGGGGCCATTGATGCCTTGAACCACTACCTCTTCCAGGAGCAGGGCCTCCACGGTGACCGGGAGACCTTCGAGGATCCGGAGAATGCGCTCCTGCCCCGGGTCCTGGCACGAAGGCGCGGCCTGCCCATCACCCTTTCCATCCTGTGGATCGATGTGGCCCGGCGGCTCGGGTTCGAGGCCTTCGGCGTCGGCCTGCCCGGGCATTTCATCACAGGAGTGCAACTGGACCTGGGCGCCCTCTATTTCGATCCCTTCCAGGGTGGTCTCCCCGTGGGCGAGGAGCAGGCGGCCCGGCTCGTGAGGCGCGCCACGGGCGGCAGGACCGTGTTCGCGCCCGAAATGCTGGAACCCTGTTCCCACCGCGCCATCCTGGCGCGCCTGGTGAGGAACCTCCATGCCCGCTACCTCCGGAGCCGGGCCTGGGACGAGGCCTTCTGGACCGCCACCCACCTGGTGCTGCTCAGCCCCGAGGATCCTCTCCCCTGGCGAGACAGGGCCTTCGTGAGGCTCAAGCGGGGCGAAGCCCTGGAAGCGGTGAGGGACCTGCAGGAAGCCATCCGGCTGGGGCCGGAGTCCGAGGTCCAGATCCTCCAATGGATGGATCGGATGGAGAAGAGCTAGACTCATCGCATGGACCTGACGCGATTTTTCGAACTGGCCCGGACCAGCGGTTGGCAGGGCATGGCGCTGTGGGGCGTGCTGCTCGCCCAGGCTCTTCTCTGGGTGGGGCTCGTCCGCCTGCATCTGGCCATCCGGCGGGAAGAAGCCCCCTGGGAGGAGTGCATCGGGAAGATCCGCAGCGCCTTCCTTCGCAAGGTGAACGGCCAGGACGAGATCGACGAGCTCAAGGTGCACCGCTATGCGCCCCTGGTGGACAAGCTACTGGTGGTCCACTTCGCCGAGGAGAAATCGGATCGTTTCGACCGGTGGCTCCTGCTCCGCTGGAAGATCAAGGAAGGGTTGCGCCCCTTCTGGATCCGCTGGGGCCATCTGCTCATCGCCTTCGGTGTCGTCGTCTGGTTCCTCCACGGACTGGGGCTCGATATCGGCCTGGACCCGCTGAAGCGCACGCCCTGTGACCCTCGCCTGCTGTGGGTCTGGCTCGGGTATGCCATGGTCATCGCCTGGAACTTGGTGCGCCTCCAGGGCAGCCTGGAGCGCGTTCAGCGCGCCCTGCTGCTGCCCCGGAGAGACGAATGATCAGAGGACTGCTTCTTCCGTGAAATCCAGGAGATGCCCCGACTTGGCGGCCTTGGTCTGGAGGTAGCGCAGATTGTAGGGGTTCGAGCTGATCTGGTGCGGCTCTCGCTGAACGTGGATGCCGGCCTCCTCGAGGGCCTCGATCTTGCGCGGATTGTTGGTGAGGAGCTTCACCTTGCGGATGCCGAAGAAGCGCAGCATCTCCACGGCGGCTTCGTAGGAGCGCAGATCGTCCTCGAAGCCCAGTTCGTGGTTGGCTTCCACCGTATCCAGGCCCTGCTCCTGGAGCGCGTAGGCCTTCAGCTTGTTGAGCAGGCCGATGCCTCGGCCCTCCTGGCGCATGTAGAGCACGAGGCCGCCGTGCAGGCCGATGTAGCGGAGCGCCTCCTCGAGCTGGGCGCGGCAGTCGCACTTGAGGCTGCCCAGGACGTCGCCGGTCCAGCATTCGCTGTGGACCCGCAGGGAGGTGCGCTTCCGGGCATCCAGATCACCGGCCACGATGGCGAGGTGCTCCTTGCCGGTCAGTTTCTCGAGGAAACCGTAGACCGTGAACTTGCCGAAGAGGGAGGGCACGCTGGCCTTGGCCACGAAGGGCACGGCCTCGGTTTCGAATTTCGTGACCACTTCGAGGGGAGAATCCGGGTCGAGGTGGAGCTTGGGGGCGCTGCTGCTGTCCTTGGGGCACATGGGGTGTTCCCATCAATAAGTGTGAATATGAATGCGTTTAATGGTGTTCATGGAACGTTTGGGGCGGGCAGCAGGTCCCGCAATCGAAACGTGAGTGTTCAGGTGGTTCCGAGATCCTGATCGATCCTTTCCAGGATCGCGGCGTCCATGACAGTCTGGGCCTTCTCCAGGGGGCCGTCCAGCTTGGCCCCGGAAGCGAGGCGGTGGCCACCGCCTGCGAAGTTCCGGCAGATGGCGTTGACATCCACCCGCTCCCGGGAGCGCAGGCTGGCCTTGATGCGGCCATCCTCCAGTTCGTAGAGGAGGCAGGCGACTTCGACTCCCCGGAGTTCCAGGGGCTTGTTGACCAGGCCTTCCATGTCATCGTGGATGGCGCCGCAGGCGCCCAGATCGGTCCGGGTCAGGCTCAGGCAGGCGTAGCGTCCGGCCCCCTGGAGCCGCAGGCCCTCGAAGGCGCGGCCGAAGAGCTTGAGGCGCTCGGGCCGGCCCTGATGGTAGAGGTCCTGGTAGACCCGGGCGGGCTCGACGCCCTCCTCGATGAGTTCGGCAGCCATGCGATGGGACTTGGCCGTAGCATTGGAGAAGCGGAAGTTCCCCGTGTCATCCACGAGGCCCGCGTACAGGGCCGTGGCCATGGGGCGGGGCAGGGGGCGGGGCATGCGCCGGGCCACCAGGTCGAAGACGAGCTCCGCGGAGGCGCTGGCGGCGCTATCCGTGAACTCCTGATCGAAACCTCTAGGGGACTCTTTCATGTGGTGATCCAGGCAGACCTTCATGGCCTTGGATGCCTGGAAGGCCTCATGCATGACCCCCAGCCGGTGGGGCTCCGAGGCGTCCACCAGGACCCAGGCCTCGGGCCATAGCCCGAGATCCTGGTGTCGGCCTTCCGGTTCGAAGGCCTCCACCCAGCCCTCCGGATCCATGAACCGCAGGAAGAAGGGCAGTTCCGGGCTCACCACCAGGCGCACCTCCTTGCCCAGGAAACGCAGGTAGTGGGCCAGGCCGATCATGGCGCCGGTGCCATCCCCGTCGGGATTCTCGTGGGTGGTGAGCAGAATTCTCTGGGGGGATTCCAGGAATCGGGCGAAGCGTTCGAGCATTCATCCGGCTTTCAAGAAATAGGACCCGGCTGAATGCCGGGTCCCATCCATTTTGCCTGAAGGGGTTCTCAGAACCCTTCCTTATTCTCGGCAGCGCCTGCGGCGATGCTGAGAAGAAGGCCTATCGATTTGTTACAGTTGTTCCTTCTTGCTTTCCAGGCTCTTGGGCTTGAAGGCCTTCAGCTCATGCACCACATCCGCCAGGAGGTCGCGCTTGATGGCGTAGGGCAGGAAGGCGCTCTTGAAGCCCATGATGATGAGCTCCTTGATTTCCTCCAGGGAGAAGTTCAGCTGCTCGTGGAGGACCTGGTACTCCCGGCTCACGGTGGTGTTCGTCACCATGCGGTTGTCCGTGTTCACGGTCACGCGCAGGCCCAGGTCGTAGTAGAGGCGGATGGGGTGATCGGACATCTTCCTGACCGCCTTCGTCTGGACGTTGCTGCTGGGGCAGCACTCCAGGGGGATGCGGTGGTCGTTCACGTAGTTGAGGAGATCCCCGTCCTCCACCAACCGTACGCCGTGGCCGATGCGATGGGCGCCGCAGAGGTGGATGGCCTGATGGATGCTCTCGGGGCCGTAGGCTTCCCCGGCGTGCAGGGTGCAGTTGATGTTGTTGGCCAGAACGCGGCCGAAGGCCTCCTTGTGGCGCTTGGCGGGGAAGTCCTCCTCCGCGCCCGCCAGATCGAAGCCAACGACGCCCTTGTTCTTGAAGGCCACCGTGAGGTCGGCCAGCTTGAGGCTGATCTCGGGGCTGATGTGGCGCATGCCGCAGAGGATGACGCCGGTGCGGATGTTGTATTTCTTCTCGGCCAGGGCCAGACCCTCCAGCACGGCCTGGACGATGCTGTGGAGGGTCAGGCCCTTCTGCTGGTGGAGGATGGGGCTGTAGCGCACCTCCATGTAGCGGACGTTCTCCTGGGCGGCATCCTCGGCCAGTTCGAAAGCCGTGCGCACCAGGGCTTCGTGGGTCTGCATCACGGAGAGGGTGACGTCGAAGGCCTTGAGGTAGTCCACCAGGGACTTGCAGTCCTCGCCCACCTCCACGAAGGGGCGGAGCTTCTCGGGGGAATCCGCGGGCAGCTTCACCTTCTGCAGCTCGGCGAGTTCGAGGATGGTCTGGATGCGGAGGCTGCCGTCGAGGTGCACGTGCAGATCCGTCTTGGGGAGGCGCTGGATGTCTTGAATCGTGAGTTTTGGCATAATTTATTAGCCTAGCACAAATTTTTTTTACCGTGAGCCACGGACTATATCGGGCACTCCCGGACGCCCAACGCCCCGCCTTCGGCCTCGTCGCACCCCCTCCGGGGGCAGGCTACCGGGAGCGTACCTTTCTATCGGGCACTCCCGGGCGCAGTGCGCCCCAGTTCGGCCTTCAGCCGAGCCTGGTTCGCACTGCTCTACGCCATCGCCTTCGGCCTCGTCGCACCCCCTTCGGGGGCAGGCTACCTGGAGTGCACCTTTCTATGTGTGGAGCTGGGCCACGCGGTTGCGGATCGCGCTTTCGTCCGCCTTGTCCTTGCAGGCCGGGCAGAGGCCGAAGATCTGCAGGCTGTGGTGGATCAGCTTGAAGCCATGGTCGGCGCAGATGCCCACCTGGAGCTCCTCCAGGTCCGGCCGGTAGAACTCGACGACCTCGTTGCAGTTCAGGCAGATCAGGTGATCGTGGTGCTCGTCGCCGTGGGCGGCTTCGTAGTTGGCGTGGCTGGCCCCGAGGCTGTTCTTCCGGACCAGTCCCGATTGCACCAGCAGATCGAGGGTGCGGTAGACCGTGGCCCGGCTGATGTCCCCGCCCTCGGTGCGCAGCTGGGCGTGCAACGCTTCCGCGTCGAAGTGGCTCTCCCGCTGGAAGATCGAGGCCAGGATGGCGAGGCGTTCGCCGGTGAGCTTGAGCTTCTTGCTCCGGAGGAAGGCCTCGAAACGGGTCTCTTCCGCGGAGCGTGCCTTTCGGGATTCGGGGAGGGGACCCATGGATTCTCCGGATTTGGGAGCCAACGATCATGAAAATCCCTTTGCCGACTAGGAGCGAAGGGCATAAATTTAAGGATATCCATCCGAAAAGGGAGTTGATATGCCTTTGGTCATTATCCAGACATCCCCCCTCTCGGCAGCGGCGAAACAGCGGATCGGTGACCGGATCATCGAATCTCTCCACGGCGAAGGGGTCCCCGCTTCTTCCGTGGTCATCCTATTCCAGGCGGACCTGTCCGATGTCTACCTCGACGGAGGGCTGGTGCACGAGCTCAACGCTGCTCCTGCGGCAGTCTCCCGGCCAGTCTTCCAGGCGGCGCCGGGCGAGGTCACCGGCTTTCCGCCCCCCGGGGAGGCTTACAAGAACAAGGTGCGCCGGAACCGGCAGGAGCTGGGGGATCTGCGGAAGCGGCTCGTGGCCGTGCTGGAGGATCAGGGCGGCCTCTCCAGCTTCCAGGCCCAGGAGGAACTGGGACTCAAGGACTGCGACTGGGCCCCCGCCACCCTCCGCCGCCTCTTCGGGGAACTGGAGCAGGAGGGCCTCATCCTCAAGCAGGGCCAGAAGCGCGGTACCCGCTACGTCTGGGCGGGGCAGGTCGCGAGTCCTTCTGCCCCCCCACTGGCGAAACTGGTGAAGCGGAGCCTCGAGGAACCCCTGCCTCCCCAGGTCCAGGAGCCCGAATAGCCAAGGCCACTTATAGTGGAGGGATGCTCTTCGCGTCTCCCAGTAACTTCGGTCGCAACTTCCGCATCCTGACCTTCGGCGAGAGCCACGGCCCCGCCGTGGGCGTGGTCCTGGACGGCGTGAAACCGGGCCTGCCCTTCGATCTGGAGGCGATCCAGCGGGAACTGGATCGCCGCCGCCCCGGACAGTCCGATCTGGTGACACCCCGCCAGGAGGGCGACCGGGTCCGGGTCCTCTCCGGTGTGTTCGAAGGCCGCACCACGGGGCACCCCATCGCCCTTGTGGTCTTCAACGAGAACCAGCGCAGCGGGGACTACGATGCCCTGGAGGAGGTCTTCCGGCCCGGGCACGCGGATCTGACCTTCGAGCGGAAGTACGGCATTCGGGATGGGCGGGGGGGCGGCCGCGCCAGCGGGCGCGAGACCCTGGCTCGGGTGGCGGCAGGAGCCTGGGCCAAGCAGCAGTTGGCGGGGCTGGGGGTCCGGATCCGGGGGTTCAACCGGGAGATCGCGGGGATCGCCTGTGCCGCCCTGGACTGGGATTTCGTGGAGCACAATCCCCTGCGCAGCTCGGATCCGGAGGCTTTTCCTGTTCAGAGAAGGGCCGTCGAGGAGGCCAAGGCCCAGGGTGATTCCGTGGGCGGCATCTGCGAGGTCTGGATCGAGGGACTGCCTTGCGGCCTCGGCGATCCCACCTTCGCCAAGCTGGACGCGCTGCTCGCCTATGCCTGCATGAGTATCGGCGCGGTCAAAGGGGTGGAGATTGGGGCGGGCTTTGCCGCCGCCCGCATGAGGGGGTCGACCCACAACGATCCCATGAGTCCGGGAGCTTCCCCGAAGAACGATGCCGGTGGCACCCTGGGGGGAATATCCACCGGGGCTCCCATCGTGTTGCGCTTGGCCGTGAAACCCACCAGTTCCATCTCGAAAGTCCAGCAGACGGTCGATCGGGAAGGTCGCCCTCGGGAGCTTTCCATCCAGGGTCGTCACGATCCCTGCATCGCGCCCCGGGTGGTGCCCGTGGCGGAGGCCATGTGCGCACTCGTGGTCTACGATGCCTGGCTCTCCCAGCAGGATCTGCGGGAGGAGGACGGGCCCGGTCTGGCGGAATGGGACTGGGCCGTCATCGAGGCCCTTCTCGAAAAACAGGCCGGGGGCGAGGATCGCTTGTGATCCCCCCCCTGGTGGGGGGTAATTTGGGAATTTACCGATCCTGTCTCGAGGGCGCTGGTATAGTTCCGTGAAAACTTCCCCAAGGAGCATCCCATGCGCAAGGGCATCCTTCTGGCCACCGGCCTCGGCCTCGTGGTGTTGGGAGCGGGCGTCGCCTTCGCTCGTCCCGCTTTCTTTCAGAGCGCCGAGGCGGCGGCTCCCGCTGCAGAACTGAAGGTTGGACTCGGAGTCGAGAAGATGGAGATCACGGGTGAAGCGGCGGCCTTCAAGGTCGCCGCAGGCACCAAGGTCTTCGTCTGGACCAAGGTCTCCGGCTGTGCCGATTCGAAGATCACGATCGCCTTCCACAAGGGCGACAAGGAGGCTTCGAAACAGGAACTCAACGTGCCGCGTTCCCCTTACCGAACCCACGCCTACCGGACCTTCCGGGCCGGTGACGAGGGCGAGTGGACGGCGAAGGTGCTGACCGCCGAAGGCAAGGAGATCGGCTCCGTGACCTTCAAGGTGGAAGTCGAAAAATAGGTCTTCCCGGTAGAGTGGATAGGCTGGCCTTGCCTCCGCGAGGCCAGCATTTGCCTGGAGTCCCGCGATGGCCGCATTCTCTTTCCTTCTGGATGGCGCACTGCCGCTGAACGTGAGCCTCTGGAAGACCACCCAACCCTGGTGGGAGTTCGTGATCCGCGCGCTCCTGGTTTACGGTTTCCTGCTCCTGGTGCTTCGGCTCACGGGCAAGCGCCAGGTTGGCCAGCTCTCCCCCTTCGACCTGGTACTCCTCCTGGTGCTCTCCAATGCCGTGCAGAACAGCATGAACGGCGGCGACAACACGGTTGCCGGGGGCTTCGTGCTGGTGCTGACGCTGGTGAGCGTGAACGCCCTGGTGAGTTGGCTGTCGTTCCGGAGCAAGAAGGTGCAGTTGCTCGTCGAAGGGAGGCCGCGGATTCTGGTGCACGATGGGGCCGCCATCGAATCGGCCCTGGCCCAGGAGCAGATCTCCCGCCACGAGCTCATGGCCGCCATCCGGCAGGTGGGTCTCACCGAGATCGAAGAGGTTCGTGTGGCCATCCTGGAATCCAATGGCAGGATCAACGTCATCCGGAAATGATCCGAAGCGGTCCCTTGATTATTCGAAAAAAAAGCGAATACTTTGGGCATGGTTCCCCTCCTCCCTGCCGTCGAGCCCCTTCCCCATCTCTTTCACGAACTGCGGATCGAGCCGGAGGAGGCCCGCAGCATCCTGCGCCCCCAGCGGGATGCCCGCTATGGTTTCGGGTTCGCCCTGAGCCCCTATCGCGGCTGCGGGCATGGCTGCCGCTACTGCTATGTGCGGGAATACCCCAGCGCCCTCCATGGGCCCGAGGAATGGGGCCTTTGGTCCGCTCCCAAGCTCAACGCGCCGGAACTGCTCTGGGCCCAGCGGCACAGGCTCCACGATCAGTCGGTCTTCCTGGCCTCGGCCACGGATCCCTACCAGCCCCTGGAGAAGGAGTTCCGCCTCACCCGGGGCTGCCTGGAGGTGCTCCTGAAGTGCCCCACGACCCGTGTCCTGTTGCACACCCGTTCCCCCCTGGTACTCCAGGATCTGGGGCTCCTCCGGGAATTCGGGAGTCGGCTGAGTGTGGGATTCTCCATCCCCACCGATGACGATACGGTGCGCCAGATCGTCGAGCCCAAGGCGCCGCCTATTCCCAGTCGCTGGGCCGCTGTGGAGCGGCTCAGCGCAGTTGGGATCCAGGTGGGGATCTCCGTCACCCCTCTCATGGCCATGGTGGATCCCCAGGCTTTCGCCCGCCGGGCGAGGGTGAGCGGTGCCAGCAGCGCCTGGGTGGGCGGCCTTCGCCTCCTGAAAAACGACCCCTTCTATCAGGTCCTGGCCCGTCATGGGTGGTTGCACGTGCTGGACAAGGCCTATCAGGCCGAGGTGCGCGAGGCCCTGAAGGCCGCTATGCCCCCGGTGGTCCGCCACGGCCGGAGAGTTCCCCGCCTCCCTGTGGAGACCATGGGACCTCGGCTCGCGGCCTTCCTGCAGCCGACCCTCTTCGAGGGGCTATGACCGCGGAGGTTGAATCCGGACCCAAACCATCCCCAAAACGAACCACCGAGGGCACAGAGAAAGACAGAGAACACGGAGAAAAGAACGATCTGAGATCTCCCTTTTCCTCTGTGGGCTCGGTTTTTTTGCTCTGTGGCATCTGTGGTTCTCCTTTTCCGCGGGTCGGAAAACCCCACCACCGGCAGCACCTTGGCAGCAGTCGTGGGACAATGCCCCTTCCATGACCACACTCGCCCTCAAATACCGTCCCAGCCTTCTCGCCGATCTGGTGGGCCAGGAGGCCAGCGTCCGCGCCCTGGGCAATGCCCTGCGCCGGGCCCAGGTCTCGGGCCACATCCATCATCAGGCCTTCCTCTTTGCGGGGGTGCGCGGGACCGGGAAAACCAGCACGGCCCGTATCCTGGCCCGGGCGCTGAACTGCTTCCAGGGGCCGACGCCCGAACCCTGCGGTGTCTGCGATGCCTGCGTGGCTGCCGAGCAGCCGGACCGGAACCTGGATGTCATCGAGATCGATGCCGCCAGCCGCGCCAGCGTGGAGGACGCCCGGGCCCTCCGCGAGCAAGTCCAGACGCGGCCTGCCTTCTGTCGCTATCGCGTCTACATCATCGACGAAGTCCACATGATGAGCCGCAGCGCCTTCGATGCGCTGCTGAAGATCCTCGAGGAACCTCCCGCCCACGCGGTCTTCGTGCTGGCCACCACGGAACTCCAGGACGTGCCCGACACCATCAAGAGCCGGGTGCAGATCTACCCCTTCCGCCTCATTCCCGTGGGGCTCATCGAATCCCGGCTCAAGTACGTCTGCGAGCAGGAGGGCGTCACCTTCGACGAAGGCTCCCTGCGGCTCCTGGCGGAGGCGGGCACGGGTTCCATGCGCGATGCGCTCACCACCCTGGATCGGGTCATCGCAGCGGGGGACGGAAAGGTGATCGAGGCTCTGGTGCGGGAACAGCTGGGCATCGTGCCTGCGGTGCGCGTCCAGAATGTCCTCCGCGCGATCCTGGACGGTGATCCGGGCGCGGTCCTGGACGAGTGCGCGGCCCTGGCCTCCCTGGGCACGGACTGGACCAGCTTCTGGCGCGAACTGATGCTGGCCTTCCGGGACCGCCTGGAAGCCGATGTGAGGCGCAACCCCGGTCCCCAGGAGATCCTCCGCCTGGCCCGGATGCTCCACCTGCTGCTCCAGCGCGAGCGGGATCTGCGGGACTCCAGCCTGCCCCAGGTGGTCGTGGAGCTGGCCCTGGTGACTGCGGCCCAGCTGCCCCATCTGGCGTCCCTCGATGCTCTCCTGCGGGTAGGTGCCCCCACCGGCTCTCCGCCGACGGGGAGGCCCAGCCGCCCTGAGGCGGGGACCGCGACCCGGGCGGCGGCTCCCCAGCAATCCCAGCCCGGCCCCACGCAGCCTGTTCCAGTGGCGGCAGCGCTGCCCGAGCCCCCACCTCGGCTCCAGCCGGTGGATCCCTCCAACCTTGAGGAGCTTCGCCGGGCCGTCACCGAGGCCCTGAAGGCCGTTCCGGGTGGCCTTCCGCGCACCCTCGGCAGCCTTCCCCACATGGCCCGCTCCCTGAGTTTCGACGGCCACGCCCTGCACTTCTTCTTCCCGCCCAATGTGCGCCACACCGTCCAGGACTTCGAACGGGAGCTGGCGAATCCTCACCTGCTGGAGGCCCTGCGCAGGATCCTGCCGGGGCTTTCCCGCATCGCCATCACCTTCGACGCGGATCGCCACGAGCGCCCCGAGGAGATCCTGCGGGAGGACGCGACCTTCCAGAAGCTGCTGCTGGAGACCCAGGGCGAAGTGATCGACGTGCGCCGGGCGGAGTGATCCGTTTCAGGATATTTCTTCGGCGAGCCTGGGGCGTCGGGGCAGCGTGAACGCCAACACCAGGGCCACCGAAAGCACAGCCGAGGCGACCCAGTAGGACGCCGAGTAGCCCCAGCGCGCGAAGACGAAGGTGCCCAGGGCGGGGCCCAGGATGCGCCCGATGCCCGAGACCGCGTTGAGCACGCCGAAGAGCCCGCCCTGATCCGCGGCTGGCGTGAGCTGGCTGGCCAGGGCGGCGCTGGCGGTGTTGTTCATGCCCGAACCCCAGGCCAGGGGGATCATGAGCAGGAGGAAGGGCCACTTCCAGGGAGCCGAAGGCAGGAAGGGCAGGGAGACCGCCATGAGGGCGAGGCCGAGCAGGAGGGCGTAGCGCTCGGGGACGCGCTTGGCCACCAGGCGCACGAGCCCACCCTGGTAGATCACGATGAGGATCCCGATGATGCCGAAGAGGTAGCCCACTTCCCGCTGGCCGAAGTTGGTGAAGCGCTGGGTGACCAGCAGGCTGTAGGTCCCCTCCATCATGGCGAAGCCCGTCATGGCGAGCAGGGCGATGGCCAAGAGCTGAGGCATGCCGGGCCGCTCGAGAGCGATGAAGAGGGCGTGGCCGCGGCTCTCCTCCTGCTTGGCCGCCTGGCGGGCTTCAACGCTGAGGGTTTCCGGAAGCCAGGCGATGACGAACATGGAGGCCAGCAGGGAGAGTCCGCCGGCCACCAGGAAGGGCAGCTGCCATCCATGCTCGGCCATGCGCAGCCCCAGGGAGGAGCTGGCCAGTGTGCCGCCCAGGAAGGGCCCCAGGACGAAGCCCAGGCCGAAGGCCGCACCGATGAGCCCCATGGCCTTGGAGCGGTCCCTGGAGGGCGTGAGGTCCGCCATGGCCGCCTGGGCCACGGAGATGTTGCCGCCGGTGACGCCGTCCAGGATCCGGGCCGCCAGCACGTATTCGAAGCGCCCCGTGAGGGCGAGGATGAGGTATCCCAGGGCCGATCCCATCAGGGAAATCCAGAGCACGGGCCTGCGACCCACCAGATCGGACATCCGCCCCAGGAGGGGTGTGGCCAGGAACTGCATGACCGAGAAGCTGACGAAGGCCGTCCCCGCCCAGAAGGCGCCGGGCATCTGGAGGCCAAGGGTCTGGTTCACCCAGACCATCCACCCGGAGGGATGGGCGGCCATGGTCTTGGCGTAGATCGGCAGGAGGGGAATGACGATGCCGAATCCCAGGAGGTCCACCAGCACGGTGAGGAACACGGCCAGTTGGGCTCGCTTGGATGGCTGCATGCAATTCTCCAGAGGAATACTTTACCGTATTTGTCGGGATTGGTGTCTGCTCAGGTCCACCGGAAGCGCTTGACCGCAACAGAGAATCCCAGGATGCCCCAGAGGAGCACCAGGGCGAGGCCCGGCAGGTAGGCCGAGAGGCTGGCTCCGTCGTTGAAGATGCCTCGCAGCGCCTTGATGTAGGGGGCCAGGGGCAGGACCTGAACGGCCCTCTGCAGCCACAGGGGGGCCGCGTCCAGTGTGAAGTAGACCCCCGAGAGCAGCATCATCGGGAAGAATGCCAGGTTGGAGATGGCGCCGTAGCCCTCCACCGTGTCCGCCAGGCTGGAGAGGGCAAAGCCCAGGGCCATGAAGGCTCCGGTGCCGATGATCACCACCAGGAAGAAGGCGCCGGTTGAACCCTGGTTCTGGATGCCGAAGGCGAGACGGCCCGAGGCCAGCAGGAGCACGCTCTGGGCCAGGCTCACGGTGAGGCGCTGCAGCACCTGTCCCAGGAGGAAGATCCACTTGGGCAGCGGAGTGACGCCCAGCCTCCGGAACTTGCCCTTCTCGCGGTAGGCCACGTTCACCATTCCCACGCTGAAGAGCCCGATGCTCAGCAGGTTCAGGCCCAGCAGGCCCGGCAGCAGGAAGGCCGCGTAGTTCGGCGCCTGACGGCCGCCGGGGCTCTCGATGGAGAGCGGAATCAGTTCGGGATCGAGGCCCTTGGCCTTGGCCTGGGCCACCAGGTTGGCCTGCTGCACGATCTGGGCGGCCCCCTGACCCTGGGCCAGGAGGTAGCTGTTCACGCGGAGCCTGTGGCCGCCCACCGTGCTCTCCAGCTGGGCGGCAGTCTCTCCCTTGGCCCAGCGGGCCTGGGCTTCCGCTGCCGCGAGCTTCACGACCTTCACGGGCGCATGGGCCAGGGCCTGCTCCAGGGCGGAGTCACCGGTGTTGGCGCTCTGGGTCGTCCAGATAAGCGTCACCGCGGGTCCCGCCCCGCCCCGAAAGATGAGTCCGAAACCCAGGAGCATGATCACGGGGAAGGCGAAGGTCCAGAAGGTGGCCCCCCGGTCCCGGAGGTAGAGCTTCCATTCCATGGCGAACTGCGAATAGAGCAAATAAATATCGTGCTTGAATCGACTGATCACATGGCACCTGTCTGCTTTGTCATTTCTGGTCACCCGGGAAACCGATGGTGGATCGGGGCCAAGGCTGCTTGATCACTCCCGCAGGCTGCGGCCCGTGCGGTGGAGGAAGACATCCTCCAGCGTGGCGCGGCGGACATGGATCTGGAGGTAGGGGACGGATTGAGCCTCGGCCGCGCCCAGGATGGCGGGAAGAGCGGACTTGGGATCGCCCGTGGGGATCTCCCAGACTTCGTTCCTGGCCTCCACGGGCATGGCAAGGCTGGCGGCAAAGGGGGCGGGATCGGGGGCTGAACCCTCGAAGGTCAGTTCCACCACGCTGGGCAGCTTCAACTGGGCGATGAGTTCCGAAGGGGAGCCTTCGCTCAGGATCTCGCCGTGATCCATGATGGTCAGGCGATCGCAGAGGGCCTCGGCCTCTTCCATATAGTGGGTGGTGAGGATCACCGTGCGCCCTTCGCGCTTCATGCCCCGCACCACCTCCCACAGGGAGCGCCGGCCCTGGGGATCGAGGCCCGTGGTGGGCTCGTCCAGGAAGACCAGTTCGGGGTCGTTCACCAGGGCCAGGGCCAGGGCCAGGCGCTGCTGCTGGCCCCCCGAGAGTGTCGTGTGGTAGGCGTCGGCCTTGTCCGTGAGCTGCACGAGTTCCAGGAGTTCCTGGGCGCTGCGGCACTTCGGGTAGTAGGCCCCATAGAGTTCCAGGGCCTCCCGGGGGGTGATCTTGTTGAAGAGGCTGTGCTCTGGAGCTGCACGCCGATGCGGGAGCGGATCTCGCGGCCGCTCTGTTTCCAGTCGAAGCCCAGGATCTCGATGACGCCTGCATCGGCGGGGGTGAGGCCCTCGATCATCTCCAGGGTCGTGGTCTTGCCCGCCCCGTTGGGACCCAGCAGCCCGAAGACTTCGCCCCGTCGCACCTCCAGGTCCACGCCGGCCACTGCCAGGACCTTGGGGTACTGCTTGCGGATGCCCCGGACACGCAGGGCCAGGTCATTCAGCCCGGATGTTGCATCAGAAACACCCACGGTCATCTCCTGCGGAGTCGTGCATTACGGCATTTCGAGCCGCGGCGCTGCACAGTTTGGGCTGCACCCAAGCCTGTGCCGCGCCGCTTTACGCCGCCCGCCTGGGGGCGGTCGGCTACTCGAAATGCACGATCTGGGTTCATGGATGCCTCCCGGAGTGAGGATCCCAGATCGGCCCCCGGATGGCGAGATTCGGGTGGGGCTCAGGATGGGCCCCTGGTCTCCGGGCGCTCCAGCAGCTTCTGGATGACTCGTTCCAGGTCCCTGAGCAGGTAGGGCTTGGGCAGGAACAGGAGGTCCTTCTCGGAGGGCAGATCCTGGAGGCATTCCTGGTCGCTGTACCCGCTGGAGAGGATGACGGGGATCCCGGGTCTCAGGTGCCGGAGCTCCCGGAGGGCTTCGCGGCCATCCATGCGGGGCATCGTCAGATCCAGGAGGACCAGATCGAAGCGATGGGGCGCCTGGGAGAAGAGCTCCACCGCCTCCAGGCCGTCCCGGGCCGTCGTGGTCCGGAACCCGAGCCTCTCCATGGCCCGACCCGCGAACTCCAGCACGGATGGCTCGTCGTCCACCACCAGGGCCTCTCCGGTGAACTGGCCTTCCCCGCCCGCCGCCGAGGGGCTCCTGGCCGGGGGATTCTCCCCGGCCAGGGGCAGGAAGACGGTGAAGGTGGAGCCTCGTTCCACCTGGCTCCGGATGCGGATCCCGGCCTTGTGGGCCCGCAGGATGCCGAGCATGGCCGAAAGGCCCAGGCCTCTCCCCCGGGCCTTGGTGGAGAAGAAGGGGTCGAAGATGCGCTCCAGCACCCGGGCCTCCATGCCGCATCCGGAGTCGTCCACCTCCAGCACCGCATAGGGGCCAGGGGGCAGCGTCTGGCCGGGGCTGGCCGAGGGGGCTTCCCCCGCTCCCAGCGATTCCAGGCGCGTGGCGACCGTGATGGTCCCCTCGTCCTCCCCGATGGCGTCCGAGGCGTTGGTGACCAGGTTCATCACCACCTGGTGGATCTGGGTGGCATCGGCCTCGATGGGCAGGACGCCCGGGGACAGGAGGAAGCGCAGTTTCGCCTTCTTGGGAATGGAGACCAGCAGGAGCTGGGTCATCTCCTGGACCACCCCGTTCAGGTCGTGGAGCTTCACCTCGAAGCGTCCCCTCCCGCTGTAGGCGAGCATCTGCCGCGTGAGATCCGCGGCGCGCAGGACGGTCTTCTCCATGTTCTCGAGAAAGGGCAGGGCGGCGGAATCCTCGGCGAGGGAGCCCTGGGCGAGGTTCAGGTTGCCCAGGATGGCGGTGAGCAGGTTGTTGAAGTCGTGGGCGATGCCGCCCGCCAGCACGCCGAGGCTTTCCAGCTTCTGGGTCTGCCGGAGGGCATCCTCCGCCTGACGGCGTTCGGTGATGTCCTGGATGAGGCCATTGGCTCCGAGGTAGGCTCCCCTGGCATCCAGGATGGGCGTGACGTTGACGGCGATGTGGCGGAGCTCCTGGTTGGGACGGAGGATGGGCAGCTCGAAGGAACCCTTTTCTCCCGCCTTCAGGCGCTCGGTCCGCTCCTGGATCATCCGGAACCCTTCCGGATCCAGGAAGTCCCGGAGGTTCCGGCCCACGAGCTGGCCCTCGCCGACGCCGAAGATGGCCTCGGCGGCGGCATTGGCAAAGGTGAAATTCTCCTCCGGATCCAGGAGGCTGAAGCCCTCTCCCAGCTTTCCGATCAGATCGCGGAATTTCTGTTCGCTCTCCCGCAGGGCCTGCTCCACCTTCACCCGTTCCGTGATGTTGGTGGACACGCCGATGACGGATTCCAGGCGTCCTGCTCTGTCGAAGACGGGCGAGAGATTCGTGTCGAAGACATGGCCCCGCACCTCCAGGCTGGCATGGCATGTTTCTCCCGCGAGGGCCCTCCTGAGGGCCTCCAGAGTCGAGGGGGATTCCCGGTACATGTCCAGGGCGGAGAGTCCCACCACCTGCCCGGGCTGGAGGCCCAGGATCGCCAGGTCCCGGCCCTCCGAAAGCAGGAAGCGCCCCTCCGGGTCCAGTTGGAAGATCACGGCCTGGCTGTTGTTCATGACCCCCTGGAGGCGTTGGGCGGTCAGTTGCTGAGCGTCCTGGGCCGCCTTGAGCTCGGTGATGTCGGTGAACGTCGTGAACACCCGCCACGGCTGCTCCTCGCCGGGCCTGAATTCCGGCGTGGCGTTGACCACAGCCCATCGGTGCCGCGCCTCCTCCGGGTGGTAGAGGCCCATGACCATGCCCTGGACGGGCTTGCCCGTGCGGAGAGCCACCATGGCGGGATGTGTCTCGCCGGGAAAGGGGGTGCCGTCCTCGTGGATGCAGTCCCAGCGGGGATCGATGGAGGTGCGCCCCATCATCTGGTCCAGGCTCAGGCCCAGGATCTGTTCGGCGGCGGGGTTCCCGGAGAGCACCCGCCCTTCGGCGTCCTGGTAGATGACCCCCTGGGCCATGGTGAAGAAGAGGGACCGGTACTGCTCTTCCTGCCTGCGAAGGGTCTCTTCGGCCTCCTTCCATTCCGTGATGTCCTCGTGCATGACCACCAGGTGCTGGACGCCGCGCTCCGGGCCACCCAGGGGGAAGGCGGTGGACCGGAGACAGCGCCGGTGGCTCGGGACGGCAGGATCGGCATCGTGGGCGTCGTACCAGAGGTCCGGGAAGGCGATCCGCCGACCCTGCAGGGCTTCCTGGAGCCTGGGCAGAAAGCCCGCCTTTCGGAGGCTCGGATCTTCCAGGATGGAATACTCCGGAGGCGGGGCGCTGCCGAAGAGATCCAGGAAGGCCCGGTTGTGGCGGATGTGATGCCCCTCCGCATCCACCACCTGGATGGCATAGGGGTTGGAATCGATGATCGAGGCGAGGGTGGCCTCCTCGTCCCGGAGCTTCTGCTCGGCTGCCAGGCGGTCCGAGATGTCCCGGAAGAAGGAGAGGTAGGTGCCATCCGCCATCTTCCGGGTGCTCATCTCGATGGGCAGGGGCGTGCCATCCCGGCGGGTGATGAACCGCTCCGAGACGACGGTCCTCCCCTCGTCCAGCAGGTCGTAGCGGAACTGCACCCGCTCCAGCTCCTCCCTGGAGAACAGGAACGCCAGGTTCCTGCCCAGGATCTCCTCAATCCTGTAGCCCGTGAGTTCGCAGCCCTTGGGATTCACCGTGATGACTGTTCCGTCCGGGGCCCCCTGGAAGATGCCGTCGGCGGCCTGCTCGATGAGCTGCCGGAAGCGCGATTCGCTCTCCCGGAGCGCCGTCTCCATCGCCTTGCGCTCGGTGATATCGGTCGTCACGGAGAGGATGCAGGATTCACCGCCCATCGCCACTCTCCGGGCGGACATGAGCCCAGTGAGCAGGGAGCCATCCTTCCGGCGGAAGAGGGTTTCCAGGCCGTTCATCTCCTGATGCTCCTCCATTTCTGAAAGGAGCTTTTCCCGCTGCTGGGCATCCGCCCAGATTCCCAGTTCCAGGGAGGATCGGCTCAGGAGGTCCTCCCTCCGGTAGCCGGTGATTCTCAGGAAGGCCTCGTTCACATCCAGGTAGGTGCCGTCCGTGACTCGCGTGAGGGCCACGGCATCGGGAGTCAGCCGGAACACCTGTTCGAATTTCTCCTCACTCTGGCGCCGTGCCTCCTCGACAGTGCGGCGTCCGGTGATATCCCGGAGGATGGCCAGGACGGCCACCACTTTCCCATCTCCGTCGAGGACGGGGCTCAGGAGGGTCTCGAGCTGACGAGTTCCTCCCTGCCCGGAATCCAGCCTCTCCTCGGCCCGGACCTGGGTCCGGTCCCGGACCACCTGGGCCAACCGGCCTTCGAAGAGGGTGCCGAGCTCTTCGGTCAGGCCCATCTCCCTCCAGGTCTTCCCCCTCAAATGTTCCTCGGGGAGGCCCCAGAAGGCCTGGACCGCGCCGTTGGCGAAGATGCAGCGCCCTTGAGGGTCGTAGAGAAGAACCCCGTCCGGAGCCGCAGAGAGAATCCCCCGCAGCAGCGGGTAGGCATTCTCGAGGGCTTCGTGAATATCCATCGGTGAGCGGACTCGGCTGGGTGGGGTGAGAGCGTACACCACTCTAGCGAGCCCCAGGAAAACCTGCTGGAATTCGCCCCATCCGGCGAGAAGGCTTCAGATGTCCCAGAACTGCCATTCCGGATGAGCAGCCCGCAGCCGGGAGGCTGCCTCGCTCCGTTCCTGGAGGGATCCGTAGCGGGCGGCCCAGCATGAGCCGGAGCCGCAGAGCAGGGGCTCTCCGCCGCTCTCCACCAGGGCATAGCGCACCTCGGCCAGGGGCGGGCAGACCCAGATCGCTGCGCCGGTGAGATCATTCCGCCACGGGGGCGCCTCGCCCTCGGGCAGGCTGGGGCAGGGATCGGGCATGGGGTAGCCCACGCTGGCGATGGCCCGATAGACGCTGGGGGTGGCCACATGGAGCCCGGGGTGCACCAGGACAATGGGCTCGAGAGGCACGGGGCGCAGGGGGTGGACCCGCTCGCCGCGTCCCAGGCCCAGCACCGTGCCGCCCAGGAGGAAGAGGGGCACATCGCTGCCCAGCACCGAGGCCAGGCCCAGGAGGGTCGATTGGGAAAGGCCGAGCCCGAAGAGTTCGTTCCCCAGCCTCAGTGCCGCGGCCGCGTCGCTGCTGCCGCCCCCCAGCCCCGCGCCGTGGGGAATCCGCTTCTCGAGGTGGAGCCTGGCGGGCAGTGCCTGGCCCGCCTCGCGCTCCAGCAGCCGCCAGGCCCGGAGCACGAGATTGGATTCGTCCCCCGTCAAGTCTGCGGAGGTGGGGCCGGCCAGTTCCAGCGAGAGGCTTCTAGCGGGTTCACCCGTCAGCACGTCGGTCAGGTCCCCGATGCCCTCCAGTACCGTCGTCACCAGCTCCAGTTCGTGGAAGCCGTCCGGCCGACGGCCCAGCACGGCGAGGAAGCGGTTCAATTTGGCGGGGGCGAGAAGGCGCACTAGAGCCCGTCTTCCAGTTCGAATTCGGGGTCGGGGTAGCTGAGGATCTCCGGGCCGTCCTTGGTGACGGCCACGGCGTGTTCGAACTGGGCGCTCCACTTGCCATCGGCCGTGCGCACCGTCCAGCCGTCCGGTTCCACTAGGCAGCGCTGGGTGCCCAGGTTCAGGATGGGTTCGATGGTGATGACCATGCCCGGCTCCATGCGGAATCCCGTGCCGGGGCGCTGGTCGGCAAAGACCACCTGGGGATCCTCGTGGAGTTCCCGGCCCAGGCCGTGGCCGATGTACTCGCGCACCACGGAGTAGCCGCGCTCCTCGGCGAATTTCTGCACGGCCGAGGACATGTCGCCCAGGCGATAGCCCACCCGGCAGTACTCGATGCCCAGGAACATGGCCATCTGGCAGGTCTGGATGAGGGTTCGGGCCTCTTCGCTGATCTGGCCCACGCCCACCGTCAGGCAGGTGTCGCCGTGGAAGCCGTCGAGCTTGGCCCCGCAGTCGATGGCGATGATATCGCCCTCCTGGAGCACGTAGTGGTTGGGGATGCCGTGCACCACTCGGTCATTCACCGAGGTGCAGAGGGTCCCCGGGAACCCGTGGTAGCCCTTGAAGTTGGGCGTGCCGCCTTGCTTCCGAATGTAGGTCTCGGCCAGCTTGTCGATTTCCAGCAGGGTGGCGCCGGGTTTCGCGGCCCGGGCGGCCAGCCGCAGGGCGTTGGCCGCCAGACGGCCGGCCTCCCGGAGCTTGTCGATCTCCCGTCGGCTCTTGTAGCGGATCTGTTCGCGGATGGGTCCCATAGGGTTCCAGAATAGCGCGCCGTGCGAGAATCCATAGCTTGGAGGACGGGATGAGGCTCTGCATGACCCTGATGGCGGCCGCTCTGGTGCTGGGCTGCGACCACGTGCCGCCCCGGCCGGTGAGCGTCCCCGTCGAATCCTTCTATGTCGGCAAGGGGAAGGACGGCGTCTTCGTTCAGATCGGCACCCGGGAAGGCCTGGGCTGGCATGTGAAGATCTTCGGCCGGGACGGGACCCTGAAGCGGGAGGGCGCCTATGTGCTGCGAGGCATGGCCCGGGCCGAGATCGTGCCCGAGGAGGTCCTGTCCTTCGATGGCGAGGCCCTCCATCTGCGGGACGGCACGCTCCTGATCCCCCGGCGCTGATGGCCTACTCGCGCGAGGAACTCGACTGGATCGAGGCCGAATGGGCCTTCCATCTGCACGGCCGCAGCGCCTTCCTGAGCCGGGAGGACTTCGCCCAGCTCCTGGTCTGGGGCTCTGAAGGCGTTCCTGCCGACGCCGTCGTGGGGGCCTTCGAGGCCTACTTCACCCGGCGCGCGAAGCGGCCTGGGGCGCGCTCCTTCGTGGCCCTGTCGCACCTGGAGCGGGATGTTGCCAAGGCCGTGAAACTGCGGGAAGCCCTGCGCCGGGCCGAACCCGAGGCTTCCACCGTGGTGGGCTGGGAGAAGGTGAAGCAGCCCCTGGCCTCCGACCCCAAGGCCCGCCTCGCCTTCGAGGGCTGGCAGCGCCTGCGGGCCTCGCCCCCCCTGCCCGACAGCCCCGGCTACCTGGAACATTTCGACGCTGAGCGCCAGGCCCATCGCGCTCTCGTGGCCCTGGCCGAAGCCGCCCTGGGGCCCGAGAGTCAGGGAATGCAGGAGGAACTGGCCTCGCGCCTCAGGGAATCTGGGATCCAGGAGGGCACCTTGGTATGGAAGCGCGCCTGGGAGCACCACTGGAGCCGACTGGTCTGTGAAGCCTGGGGCATCCAGGGATGAGCCCGGGTCCGCGGGGGAACCCAAAAAAATGAACCACAGAGGGCACAGAGAAAAGAACGAGGGCACGGAGAATGGAAAAAAATCAATTTCCTTTCTCTGTGTGCTCTCTCCTTTCCCTTGCGAACGCCGTGGTTCTGTCGTTGTCTGCCTGATCGCACCTCCCCGTTTGAAAGGAAGGCTCCATGGACTCCAGCGCTGCATGGCTGAATGAACTCGAGCAGCCTTCCGAGGGCTTCTTCGCCGCCTTTGCGGGGAGGCTCTGCGAGCCTGAGGGGCTGCGGGGCGCCCTGGGTGAAGCCGTGCTGTATCTGACGCCCCGTGTGGACTGGGAGGGCCATCTGCCCCAGATGCCCCACGGGCTGCTGGGACTGCGGGCGGTCTTCCGGCTGAAGCCCTGCCTGTCCGAGGGGAGCTTTCGAAGGTTGGTGGCGACCCAGCTTCACGCCTTCGCCTGCGAACCCCGGAGTGCCCCATCCGGGGGCCTGCAGGCCATCGGCAGGGGTTCCGGTCATTGGCCCAACCTGGAGATGGCCCTCCGGGACCATCGCCCCGCCATCGCCTGGGGCGAGGCCCTCGCCCTAGCGGAGCCCAGTGCCGTGGACTTCGACCGGCTCCTGCCCTTCGTCGCCGGGGACATGGCCAACGTGGGCCACAAGGCCGTGGCCGTGCGTCACCTGGGCGAACTTTTCGGACTGCTGGATCGCCCTCAGGTCTTGCTGGGGCTGGCGGCCTGGGTCGCGGCGGCGGGACCCTCGGACCGCTTCTGGAACGCCCGTGTGCGCACGCGTCTGGAGGGCACCAATGTTCGGGTGGCGCCAGGGCCCGCGCGCCTGGACGGGGAGGAGCACCGGGCCGGAGCCCGGGAGATCTGCGACCTGGGCCTGGTGGCCCTCCTGGACGCCTTTGCGGGGCGCATGAAGGCCGGGTCGAGCGAAGAGGATCTGCTTTCGATCCTCGTGCTGGCGGCCTCGGAAAAACAGCTGGATGCCCGGCGGGATCTGGAGGGCAAGACGTCCTGGAACTTCGCCTACCTCGCGGCCCTGCCGTTTCCGGGGGGAGCCGAGCCCTGGGGCCAGGCCGCGGCGCTGCTGAACTTCTTCCCCACGGACGAGGAGGAGGACCGTGTGAGAGCTGAACACCCGAGGATCGAACCCGCGGATCCCGCCGCCGCGCTTCTGGACGCCATCCTCGATTCCGAGCCCGGCCCCGCCCTGGGCCTCACGGCGCGGGTGCGCGCCGTGAGCGGAACCGATGGTGTCCTGAGGGTGCTGGCAGAGGCCGCCTCCCTCAACGATCCCGCCTTCAACCACAGCCACCAGATCCTGGCCCTCGCCGCCGCCACCGAACTCCTGCCCCGTGTGACGGAACCCGCGAGGGAGGCCATGCTCCTGGCCCTGGCCAAGTCCCTGGCCAACAGCCAGGGGAGCGGGGAACTGGGCAGGAGGGCGGAGCAGGCACTGCAGGTGTGAATCAGTCGTCCCACTTCTCCTTTTCGGGTGAATAATAAATTCACCTGGAGTGGCTATGCATTTCTTCGTTCTCGCCACCAGCCTGGTCTTTTCCATGGCTGAGCGCCCATTGCCACCTAAGCCCCCGGGCGAAAAAATCGTCGTCCAGGATCGAGAGATCCTCATTCCCTTAGTCCCCGCATCTGCCAAGCAGGCTCATGCGGAATACGGCAAGGTCGTCCCCAGGATCAGGGAAGGCATCCAGGACCTGGAAAGGGAATTGGAAGGGCTGCTGGCAAGTGATCTTTGCAGGGAAGCGGTTCCTGCCTCCATCCGCGTTCAATCCGACGAAGCCGAGGCTGCTGCTTTTTTCCTGAAGATTCTCAACGACGATCAATATGCCAAATTGCAAAAGACCGCTGCCGGAGCGTGGAATGAGTGGCAATCCGTGCTCATGGAGACCGGTTTAGCAAAAAAGGGGACACCCGTTCTTCCCAAAGAAGGAAGTCCCAGGGATGACAACGCAGAGCTGAAGAAAAAATTGCGAATTCAAAAATTGATGGCATGGAATTCATTGGAGCATGAAAGAAAATTGTCTGAAAAACAGGCATTCAATGCTGAATCGTATCTTTTCTACATGGAAGGAGTCGCTCGGCACGAAGAAGGTGTTGCCAGATCCATGATGGTGATGACGGTGGCCGATAAGAAGGCACCGCAATTGGCTCAGGCATGGAATCCATTGGTTGACTATTTGAATGCATGCGCCCTGAGAATGGCGGATTTGGACTCCCCGTCCAATCCCTATCTCAGTGAGGGGCTCCTTCGGATAAGGCTCCAGGCCAAGATCACCTTCCTGAAGCGTTGCAGAACCACCCTCTGGTTCTGTCACAGGGTCTGGGCGCGAATGACGAGCAGCGATGATCCCGCTCCCCTCAAGGATCTCCATTAGAATTAGTCGAGCCTGAGAAAGCCCTTCCAGAGATTCAAGCCGCCTGAAGGCGTAGACGTGGCCATGGCCATTCAAGTCTCGCCAGGGATGCTGCGAGGCCC
>JAYSNJ010000203.1:0-6457 GCA_043723905.1 Holophagaceae bacterium | reverse complement strand
GGGCCGAGTAGCCCGGGATGGAGCTCACCCCACCCGCCTCCTTCCGCCCCGCCCCCTGGGCTCCCGGCCCCCACGCCCAGACCATCCTCTCCCATCTCTGGAAGACCCCCAGCAGGCCCCTGCCCTGGACGCCCGCCCGTCTGGATCTGGAGGAGGGCGAGACCCTCTGCCTCGAGGTCTCACCCGGGTCTTCCGACACCGTGGTGCTCTTCTTCCACGGCCTGGGGGGTCACGCGAGATCCAGCTATGTACTGCGCGCCGCGGCCCTGGCCGCCGCTCGAAACCACAGTGTCATCTCCGCCAATCACCGAGGTGCGGGCCGGGGGCGGGGCCTGGCGCGAAAGCCCTACCACTGCGGCTCCACCGCAGACGTAGCCGCCGTCATCGCCTTCGCCCGCCAGCGCTTCCCGGGCAAACGCGTGGTCACCGTGGGCTACTCCCTGAGCGCCGCCATGCTGGTGCTGCTCCTGGGCAGAGACCAGCATCTCGGCCTGCCGGACGGGGCCCTCATCGTGAACCCCCCCGGGGATCTGGAAGCCTGCTCCCAGCGCCTCCTGCGCGGCCTGAACCGCCTCTACGACCGCCGCTTCACGAGGCTCCTGCGCCACCACGTGGAGGGTGCCCCCGGGGCTCTCCCCCTGCCCCCCACACCCAGCCTGCGGGTCTTCGACGAGGTCTACACCGCCCCCGCAGCCGGGTTCAGAGACCGGGCCGAATACTACGCCCGCTGCAGCTGTGGATCCCACCTGGGGGGCATCCGGACACCGGCCATGATCCTCACCAGCCAGGACGACCCCTTCGCCCCCGCCTCGGACCTGGGCGAGCCCTCGGCCGCCGTCCATCTGCACGTGGAATCTCATGGGGGCCACTGCGGCTATCTGGGCGCGGAACTCACGCCCCAGGGCAACCACCGCTGGATGGACTACGCCCTGGATCACTACATGGGACAGATGGGTCAAGACTGAGATCCCCCAGCTCCTTCACTCACGAGCAGAAGGAGATGGCCCCGACCGGAACCCCCAGCTACGCTTTCCTCCTCAACCTGCCGCCAAGCACGTCCACTGTCGCGCAGCGGAGTGGTCCAATCTCTATTCGTTAGGTGCTCACAGCCATGAGACAAGCCGCCCTCCTATCTGCCCTATTCCTCTCTTCTTTGGGTTGCTTTGCCCAGGGACTCACGGGCACATGGGCTTGGGGGAAAGAATCCGCAAGCGGCGGAACCTTGAAGATTATCGACAATCACGGACACCTTTCCTTTCAACTGACCTGCTACCGAATGCGGTCCAGTCAATTTGTGGGCGACATCTCTGGAGAGGTTGAAATACAAAACAATAAGGGTGAATTCATCAGTCCTGATTTGCCCGACTGCGAGATTCGATTCACGGTCAAGAAGGGCAAGATCGTACTGTTGCAAACAGGAAAGGGCGATTGTGAATTCGGCACAGGCGTTCAAGCAGATGGTACATATCTCAGAAAATCAAAAGACCGCCCCACCTTCGATTAGGGCGTATCTCCGCCGCCCCGATATTTCTTTGGACACCAAGCTGGGGATGAGCCCTGAAGGGTGACCATGACAAAGAAGGACGAATCTCTGCCAGTCACGTTCACCCATGCGTCGCGCTTCGGTTGCGCCGAATGGCACCATCGTTCGCCGACCCGATCTCGAAAAGGACCTCCATGCGATCGCAAATCCTAGTCACCGTCGCGCTCGCCATTTCCAGTGGCGGGTTGTATGCGCAGACTCCGAACCCACAAAGGCAATCGCGTCTCCTTGGCCGGTGGGTGAGCACCAAATTTATGGGCCCTGAAGAACAGATCCCCATTCAGTCCATGGAGATGACCTTCAGCAATGACTCGACCTTCACGGCTGTCGCTGAGCTGAAGAGTGGGACCAAAGCCTTCTCAGGAGGGCGGTTCACTGTAGAGAAGGGTGTGATCAAGATGTTGATCGGGGACGAAACCAAGTTCACAAAATTCGAATGGCTCGACGGCCAATTGGTGCTCCGCGAACCGGATTCTGGAACATTGATCTGGCTTCGAAGGGTTCCGAAATGAGTCTGGTCATCGGCCCGAACACCCTGCCTTGTCGCCAAACACAGCATTCCACCGGCCCCTGGCTCCCCGGGCCAATCTGCTCGGTCGGCGTTCCGCCTCGCGCTCCGCTCCAGCGCGCCGCCATCGCAGCGCCGGTTATCTTCCTTCGGCAGGCATGATGAACGCACCTCCCCCACTCCCGCCATCCAGCAGCCAAAGGGCATCTCTGGCATGGACGCTGGCGGCCTTCGGCCTGACGCTGGTGGCTCTTTTCCGCGTCGGCTACCTCCTGTGGCGTTTTCATGTGGGCACTGCTTCGCTGTCGGCAGGTGCGCCGATCCGGCCCATGGGGTTCATCTTGGCCTTAGGAATCACGTCCATGGCTTCGGTGGTCCTGGGAGGTGGCTGCGCTCTGGTGGGAGCCATCCTCGCCATGGTTCAGCGGCGCAGGCGGCTCCTCGCGCTCGCGGTGCTGGCAGCCCTATTGGCCTGGGTTCCGGCAATTCTGAGCGGCTGGGGGTTCAATTACATCATCGCGATGCGTAAGCTGATGTTGTCGAATTGAGGCCGTCCTTCCCCGAGGCGCCCGCCAAACCCTTCCGCAGCGAGGGTCGGCTGCTCCTCCGCCATCTTCCATCGAGGACACCATGAACCTGTCCAGCAGAACCCAAGCCATGATCTTCCTCCCTGCGGGTTCCGTTTCCCTTCTCATCGCCCTCGCGGGCAGGGCCTATATTCCGGACTTTGCACACGGCTTTTTCATCGGGCTTTCCGTCCCCCTCCTCATCGCTGGCACATATTTTCTTCAACAGAGCCGTTCCCCCCAGGGCCTCACCGGGCGCTGACGTCTCGGCCCGCTTCCCTGCTCGATGATCCGCTCCCCCAGGAACCCGACCTCAAAGGCCTAGACAATGGACAATTCCTGGGACAACGGCGGCGGCCCGACCCGAAAGAAGAGCGCTATCCCCTGGGCCAAGCTCGCCACGGGCTCGGCCATCGCGCTGCTCCTGGTCCTGGGAGGCGCAGGGGGCGTGTACTGGCTGACCCAGAACCAGGACAGGATCGAGCGCTTCGGCCGGGAACAGGCGAAGGGGGACTGGGCGGAGGCCGGGCGCATCACCGAGGCGCTCCGGACACCGGAGGGGGCCATCGCCCTCTACCGACGCAATCCTCGCCTCGGCAAAACCTTTCCCACGGATCAGGATTTCCTGAAGGCCGCGGCCCTGTGGCGTCCCCACCTCGAAGCCCTGCCGGCAGCCGTCCCCTCCCCGGAGGAGGGAAGGTTCGGGCATCGGATGGGGTTCGGGGGGATGGGCGAGGCCATCATCAGTTTCAGGATGGAGAACGGGACCTGGATCCGGCTCTCCTGGAACGGCCAGAGCAGCAATACCGCCCGCCAGCTCGTGGAGATCGGTGTGATACCAGGGTGCGTTCGCAGATAGCTTCTCTCGAAGCGGAGCGCGTCAAGCACAGCAGCGCAGACCGGCCTGCCGCCGAAGAAGGCGCGACGGGGGCCAAGGCTGCGATGGGGAGCGACTTCGAACGCCCGACGGCATTCTCCATCATTGAATGCGAATCGGCATGAGAACGCCCGCACCCCCTCCACCAGGGGACGGGTTCCGGCATTTCGAGCCAAGACCTAGGCCGGTTCCAGTTCGCAGAACCCTTCTCTCGGCTCCGCGCGTTTCCGGAGGGAGGGGGGAAATTCCATCCGGAACACGGTCCCTGCCCCGGCCACGGAATCCACCCGGATCTCCCCGCCGTGGGCCGCCACGATGTTGGCGACCATGGCCAGCCCCAGGCCCGTGCCCTTCCCGGGCGCCTTGGTGGAGAAGAAGGGTTCGAAGACTCGCTGCTTCACATCCTCGCTCATGCCGAATCCCGTGTCTGCCACCTCCAGACAGACCCTTGCCCCGGCCCGAGAGGTCCGGAAGCTGAGGACGCCCCCCTCCGGCATGGCATCCCGGGCATTCATCCCCAGATTCACGAGCACCTGCTGGAGCTTGATGGGTTCCCCGAAGAGCAGCGGGAGATCGCGCGCCAGATCCTCCTCGATCCGGATGGAAGACCCCAGCACCCGACGCAGGAGCGCGGTGGCCCCCTCCACGGAGGCGTTCAGGCTGAGCAATTCCCGTCGGCCCAGATCCGGCCGACTGTAATCCAGCAGCCCGCGCAGCACCTCCGCGCACTTGAGGGCCGCCCCTTCGGCCGCCTGCAGGCGCGGCTGCAGCTCGGGGTGGTCCTCGAGCACGGTCTGACAGAGCGTGATCTGGCCCAGCACCAGGGCCAGCTGGTTGTTCACGTCATGGACGATGCCCGGGGCCATCATCCCCACGGAATCCACCCGCTGGCTGTGCTCCACCTGACTCAGCAGACGCTTCCGTTCCTGGGCGGCCCGGCCCGCGACGCGCAACCCCTGGCCCACCCGCTGGATCTCCCAGACATCCGAATCGTAATCCTGAACCCCCGATTCCTCGTTGGCAGGGGAGTCCACCTCGTTGGCCAGGGCCCGCATGGGCCGCAGAATTCGACGGTGCAGATCCAGCAGGCTCCAGGCCACGCCCAGAACGGCTCCCAGGGCCAACAGGAACGTGATGATCCGCCTCCGGCGCAGACCGGGGAAGAGATCCTCCTCGGGAATGGCGACATGCAGGCGCATCCGCGGCGTGCCCGCCGCGGCGTACGCCCCGGTGGCGCTGATGTAGGCACTGCCGGAATCCAGGAGCCCCTGGGCGCTGGGAGAACCCACGGCCCTACCCACTCCCAGGGTCGAGAGGAAGCTGGGCGACAAGGGCATCAGGTGATGACTGAAGCGGGTGCCCAGATCGAGCATCCCAGGCGTTCGAGGGGGCACGAGGAGCCGCCCTCCCGCATCCGTCACCATCATGCGACTGCCGAGGGTGGGCTGATGTTCCCAGATCAGCTGGGTCAGTTCCTCGAGGGAGACATCCACCCCGATGACGCCTTCCAGCACCCCCTTGTTCCGGATGGGAACGGTGTAGGTGAAGCCCCCGACGGTGGAGGAGTAGTAGCGATAGGCCTCGGGCGTCCAGGCGGGAGCCAGTTGCGCCGCCCCGAACCGGTACCAATGACGCCCCTTCGCCTCATAGACATCCCCATCGTTCATGGGCCCGGGCACCCAGCGCCCCTTTTCCAGCATGTAGCGCCTGGGATTGCGGCCCGACCGGAAGAGGACCAGGTTCCATTCCCCTTCCTTCCGGACAACGCAGGCCGAATCCCCATCCTCCCGGCTCAGGATGAGGTTGGTGATGATGGCCCCCTTCTCCAGAAAGGCGATCACATTCTGGAGTTGCGCGGGGTCGTCCAGCCGGCCCTGCTCCCGGGCCCACCAGGCCCCGAAGGCCAGTCCCGTCGTCTCCGCCCTGGCCAGTTCACGGCTGATGGTGCGCTCCATCTGGACCAGGGAATCCTGGGCCCGGGCATGCACCTGGGTTTCCGGCGAGCGGACGAGCCCCCACCACCAGAGACCGAAAATCGCGGCAGCACAGAATGCGGTGAGGAGGATGGCTTTCCACAGCACCATACTCTTGGGGCGAAACATCCGAAGGGCTCTCCGTTCTCACGAGTCCCCGGGCCGAAATGACCGGCATTTCTTGCCGTTCCTGGCCGAGGACTTTCCACAGCCTAGCAAACCGGGAAGGCAGAAAAAACAGATAATTCCATCTCCGTGCCAACCGATCCGGTTGCCGACCCCGCTCCAGACAGCGAAAGCGGATTCTGGGGCCTTCCACACCACCGCGCATTCCAGATCCCACCCCATCCGCGCGAAGACGTTTCCCATCGTCCCTCCTTCCGCGACATCTGCCGCCCAGAAGAAGGAGATGGCTCCGATCGGTCCCCCAAGCTACGCTTTCCTCATCAACCTGCCGCCGTCGCTCGTCCCCTGTCAGGCAGCGGCTAGGTCCAACTTCTTTCGTTAGGCGTCTTATGAAATTCGTTTGCCCACACTGTCAAAACGATTTGAAGTCGCACAGCTTCCGCAACCATAGCTTTTCATGCAATGGCAAGCCTCTTTGGCGTTCTGCCAAAAGACATCTAATATGCCCACTGTGCAGCGGACTAATTGAAATCAATACCCCGCCTGACACTCTTGTTGCAAAATTACTTACCGTTATTTCGTTTTTGGCAATGCTGTTTATATTTGGCTTGGTTATTATGATTTTGTTTACCAATTATCATAATAATACTTACTTGATTGGTTTTGCATTATTGGTAAGCCAGTCTTCATCAATCTACTCTCGTTTGACCACCACAAAATCCTGGAACCGATTTAAGCAGCACACTTGCCAAGGATCTCTACACGCCTGCCATGAAAGTCAATCCGAACGCCCTGAAATAAAATGAGTTAACGAATCGCCTCGTGTGGGGTCAGCAGGGCGGTGAAACCCCGGTTGGCGAGTTC
>JAYSNJ010000202.1:0-16600 GCA_043723905.1 Holophagaceae bacterium | reverse complement strand
AAACATCGGCGGCCCGGTAGGCCACAGGCGGAGGCAGCCCAGTGGGCTGCCGGAGCCGTCGTGGCCGGGGCCAGCCGATGGCGTTCGAATCCAGCGTCCGGTGTTTCCGCCACCTGATTCCTTCCTCGCTGGGTGATTCGAACCCGCGAAGGGCAACTGCCGGGCACCGTTCAAATCCAGTTTGACTCTTCCGCCGCTCACCACCCGGCTGATCCCTCCGAACCCGGTCCAGAAGCCCGAGAGAACGAGCTCGCTCCAGGATGATTCCATCCGGGCAAATTTAGGCTTGGTTACGCCCCCGTCACCGCTGCCAAGGCGAGTATTCTCAAGGGCAGGACTTCCCCCCCAACTTCCCAGCCGACCTTCCATCCGCACTTTTTAGGTCGTCTAAGTCTCGTAAGGCCTACTTATGAGTATTCCGCCCGATCGGTTATTGGCCGAGATTGAAGATTTGCTGCGGAGCATGCCTCCGAGAGAGAAATTCCACCACGACGACCTGGAGATCCAAGAGTGGTTGGGTCGAGCCCAAGCAATTGTTGAGGAGTGGTCCCCATTGAAACTCCCCTTCTTTCAACTTGAGGTTGGCAAGCTTCATCACACAGTTGGTTACACTTCCGATGATGGTTTTCGGGCAATGCTGAGAACTATCCAACAGGCCAGATTTGACCTTCGAATGAAAACTGTAGGCCCACTTTCTATTGCAGTTCAACAAGGCGGTGTGTTCGATTATTTCGATGAGATAAGAAAAGTAATTGAAGAAGCATCAATTGACATTCTGTTCGTAGATCCATACCTTGATGCAGAATTTGTTTCGAAATATTTGCCTCATCTGAAACCAGGCATCCAAATTCGGCTCCTTACAGAGAAATGCATCCCGTCACTTACTCCGGCCGTTCAAGCACTACGGCAGCAAAATAGCCTCCAGATCGAAGTGCGTGCGTCAACAGGGCTTCATGATAGGTACCTTTTTCTCGATAGATCATCTTGTTACCAATCAGGGGCTTCGTTCAAAGACGGCGCAAAGAAGGCACCAACCACTCTGACTCAGATCGTCGATGCCTTTACGGCAATCCATGCAACTTATGACAAACTTTGGAACTCTGGTTCGGTAATCCCGTAGGCCTACCCCCTCGCTCAATCCGGACCCCGCCTGCATTGCCTTCCGCTCGCTCTCGGCTCCCCGCTTCCTTCGCTCCGCACAGCGCCCCGAGGCAGGCCGGCCCGGTTGACTTCTCTCTCTAGGCCCTCCATGACCTCCCCTGTAACCCTCCGGATCCGCCCGTACGAAATCAGTGATGTGCCGGACCTGGTGGATGCGGCGAGGGAATCCATCGCCACGGTGGGCGCCTGGCTGTGGTGGTGCACGCCCGACTTCTCACCCGAAACGGCCCGCACATGGGTCGCTTCCCAGATCGCTGCCTTCAGATCGAACTCTGAGTACGAGTTCGCCATTCTCTCGGAGGAGGGCCGATTCCTGGGGGGCTGCGGACTCAATTCCATCGATGCGCGAAACGCGCGAGCCAACCTGGGCTATTGGGTCCGCGAGTCGGCAGCGGGCAGTGGTGCTGCCACCCAGGCCGTGCGGCAGCTGGTCCGCTGGGCCTTCCAGAATACCGACCTCGTGAGACTCGAGATTCTCGTTGCAGAAGGCAATCATGCGAGTCTGCGCGTCGCCGAGAAGGTCGGTGCCTTCCGCGAGGGGCTCCTCCGCCAACGCATCCGGATTCAAGGTGAACTGCAGGACTCCATCCTGTTCTCGATCCTCAGATCGGACATCCGGCAGGGTTGACCGATCCTCCAGCCTGAGGCTGCCTCCGCGGGTCCCCCCTTGCTCACAGCCCCCCTTCGCCTCCCGAGCGAAGACTCATCCACGCCTCAGCCCTTTCCTGCCCATCCCCTCCCCTCCCCTCCCCTCCCCTCCCCTCAATGCCCTCACCCATCCCTGGTACCCTGACGATTCCCCCCCAGATGAACCGCCCCGTGCGGACCTTCAGGAATAGTGGTGGCAATGAAGGCCCGTGATGGCCGTTCTTCTTCCGTCAGGCAACGAGGGTTTCCATGAAATCAGCCATAAAGTCAGCCATTAAGCCCGTCCTTCTCCTCCTCTCCCTCCCCTGGCTGCTCGCCTGCCCGGGGCCCATCGGGGACCCTGTCGGACCCATTCAATCGGCACCTCCTGTGAGGTCCATGGGGATTCACGGGGATGTGGTGGCCGGAGGGTACGGGGTGACCTGGGACGTGGAGACGGCCACGCCCTCCGCGGCCCTGCGCTGGCACCTGGAGGGCGGCGGCGTCCTGCTCACGGCCGACCGGAAAACGGTAGGCTACTCCGATCCCGATCTGCCTCATTTCGGCTGCTACGTCCCCCCGGCCACCGCCCCCCTGGGGGGCACCGTGCAGATCTGGTTCGAGGTCTTCAACGCCTCCACTCAGCGCTGGGAGAGTAGTTTCAAGTACCCCTTCACGGTTCGCACACAGACCGCACCCATGGGCTACTTCGTCCCTTCCGACTACCCCACCAGCGCCAGCATCCTCGCCGGGGGGAAGGCCACCTTCACCATCCTGGTCAATCCCCGCCCCCTGGATTTCCAGCAGCGCACCGCTCTGGTTTCTTCGGGTTCAGGAATTCCGGAGTTGGGCACGGCCACGTTGGTGCCCGTTCACGAAACGGGTTGGTCCCTGGAATACCAGGCCCCTGCCGTCGTCCCCAGCGCCTTCAATGTGACCGTCCAGGCCATCGCCCATGATCCCTGGGCCGACGTGGATCGCATGCTGGAATTCAGGGTGCATGTGGAACCCTAAGGATAAGGATTCCTCCGGGCCCGACCTCCTTCGAACACCTCCGGCGC
Organism: Holophagaceae bacterium; assembly: GCA_043723905.1. GTDB lineage: Bacteria > Acidobacteriota > Holophagae > Holophagales > Holophagaceae > JAYREN01. The sequence goes on along the minus strand of JAYSNJ010000202.1, from coordinate 13,751 downwards.
CTTTCCTTCGGGGCCCCCCCTACCCTATAATCCAGTGGCTCCACCCGTTGGCGGAGCTTGACTGCCTGCACCTTTCCTGGGAACGCCATGCGGAAATTCATCCTCCAGCAGTACCGAGACCACAAGCGCCTGTGCCTGATTTCATTCCTGGTGGGCGTCTCGATGGGAATCCTCGGGGGTGGCTTCGTGGCTTTCAAGTTCCTCTCCAAGAAGCCGCTGGTTCACACCCTTCCCTAGCCCCATCGCTTGGCCAGGGAGGGGTTCGCGTCCATCACCCCGAAGCGCCCCTCCGGGCGTCGCACTTTGCTCGCCCGTCTTTCTTCCCCCGCTGCGCCCGCAGCCTTCCCAGGTGTTCCATGAAAAAATCCCTCCTGCTGCTCGCCATCGCCCTGATGACGGCCTGCCGCCCCGTGCAGTTCACCCCTCAGGAATACCCCATCGCCAAGGGCTTCATCGTGCCCTTCGACCTCACCGGCAAGGTCCAGGTCACCAACGGCCAGGCCTCCGAGGAGAAGAGCACGGTGTATTCCTACGGTGGGTCCGAGCTGTTTTCCACCCTGAAGATCCTCACGGAGGCCATGGTCCAGCAGACCCAGAAGGAAATCGCGCAGAACTCGGTCCCGAAGTCCGGTGAGAAATCCAAATCCATCGAGTTGAAGGTGGATTCGCTCCTGAGCAAGTACGCGTTCATGTACTGGAACAGTTCCATGAAGTACACGGTCAAGCTGGGCAATGGCAAGACCCTCGTGAAGACCGTCGAGCACACCAGCGGGATCCTGAGCCAGGACCTGAACGGCTGCATCGCCGATGGCGTGGCGAAACTGCTCTCGGACCCCGAGGTGAAGGCCTACCTGGCCGAGTAGGCCTTCAGCCCGGGCCCAACGGGCGGTCGGGCCGGAATTGTTACCTGCCACCGCGCCCCGGTGGCAGGTATCTTAGGCAGGAGTTCTTCTTCGAGTTGCCCGTGCGGATTGCTCCTCCAGGCCCTGGGACCCCATGGGTTCCGCCCGTGTCCTCCCGAATCCAGACCTCGCCCGTCCCTGAGGCGCGCTCATGATCTCCAGCATCCTCGAACTGGCCTACAACCTCACGCTCCTCGTGGCCTTCAGCGTGATCTCGGGCTTCATCAAGCAGCGCCGGAACCACCAGCCCTGGGCGACCCTGCTCCAGGGGTTGCTCTTCGGCCTCGCGGCGGTCATCGGAATGATGCGGCCTCTGGTCCTGGGGCCGGGGCTCATCTTCGATGGCCGCTCCGTGATGATCAGCCTCTGCGGGCTCTTCTTCGGGCCCCTGGCGGTGAGTGTCGCCGCCGGGATGGCCCTCGTCTACCGGACCCTGCTCGGCGGCCTCGGCGTCTACATGGGGCTCCTCGTCATCGTCTCCTCGGCGCTGCTGGGCCTGGCCTTTCACTTCCTGTGGACCCGCAGAGGAAGACCCCTGACCGCGGGGAGGCTGTGGGGTCTCGGCCTGCTGGTCCACGGGACGATGCTCCTGTTGATGACGGCCCTGCCTGCGGGATCGGCTCTCGAAGTCCTCCAACGCCTCGGACTCCCGATCCTGCTGGCCTATCCCCTGGTGACGGTCCTGATCGGGATGGTGCTCACCCGCCAGGAGGCTGGCCTGCGCTCCGTGGAGGCGCTGCGGGAGAGCGAGGCCCGGAACCGGGCCCTTCTCAGCGCCATCCCCGATCTCATTTTCACGAACCAGAGGGATGGCGAATACCTGGCCGTCAACACCTCGGATCCCGGCCTGCTTTTCGTGCCCCCGGAGGCCTTCCTGCACCGCAGGCCCCAGGATTTTTTCCCCCGGCCCTTGGCCGACCGTTTTCTCGAAGCCTTTGCCGAGGCCCTGGATCTCGATGAGGTGCGGGAGTTGCAGTATTCGCTGCCCTTCGACGGGGAGGAGAAGCACTTCGAGGCCCGCGTCTCCCCCTGCACCCAGGACACGGTCGTCACCATCGTGCGCGACGTCACCGAGCGGAAGCGGGAGGCTCTGGCCCTGCGGAACTCCAGGGACCTCATCGCCAAGGCCTTCTCGGTGAGTCCCGACGCCTTCGCCATCACCAGCCTGGAGGAGGGGGTCTACATCGAGATCAACGAGGGCTTCACCCGGATGACTGGATACACGGAGGCGGAAGTCCTGGGGCGATCCTCCTGGGCCGGGCCGAATCCTCTCTGGGCAGATCCCCGGGACCGGGAGCGCCTCGTGGTGGGTCTGAAGGGAAGGGGGGAGGTCCAGGACCTGGAGGCCACCTTCCGGGGCAAGGACGGAAGGTCCTTTGTCGGCCTGATGTCGGCGAAGGTCTTCGAGATGAACGGCGCGAAGAACGTCCTGTCCATCACCCGGGACATCACCGAGCGCAGGCAGGCCGAACTCAAACATGCCAGGCTCCAGGCCCAGCTGCAGCAGGTCCAGAAGATGGAGAGCCTGGGCAGCTTGGCCGGGGGCGTCGCCCACGACATGAACAATGTGCTGGGGGCCATTCTCGGCATGGCCACGGCCAGCATTGCCGCCCAGCCCCCGGGCAGCCCCACCTACCGCGCCTTCGAAACCATCACCCAGGCAGCCACCCGGGGCGGAAAGATGGTGAAGAGCCTGCTCAGTTTCGCCCGCCAGAGCCCTGCCGAAGAGCACGAACTGGACATGAACGCGATTCTGCGGGAGGAGGTGGATCTCCTGGAACGCACCATTCTGGCGAAGGCTCGCCTCGAGCTGGACCTGGCGGCGGGGCTGCGGCCCATCCGGGGGGATGCCGGCGCCCTGACCCACGCCTTCATGAACCTTTGCATCAACGCCGCGGACGCCATGGAGGAGGAAGGCACCCTCACCCTGCGCACCCGGAACGTGGACAATGACTGGATCGAGGTGATGGTCGAGGACACGGGGGCGGGGATGTCCCAGGAGGTTCTGGGGAGGGCCATGGATCCCTTCTACACCACCAAGGAGGTCGGCAAGGGAACGGGGCTGGGCCTCTCCATGGTCTACAGCACCGTGAAGGCCCACCGGGGGCAGATGAAGATCCTGAGCGAGCCGGGCAGGGGCACCCGCGTGATGATGCGCTTCCCGGCCTGTGAAGTCCCGGCCCAGGGCCCTGAGGCCAGGGTGGAGCCTCAGGCCGGGTCCTCCTCCGCTGCGCTGAGGGTGCTGGTCGTGGATGACGACGAGCTGATCCAGTGCACCATGCAGGCGCTGCTGGACATGATGGGTCACGCCGCCACCGTCGCCTCCTGCGGCGAGGAGGCTCTGGCCAGGCTCGAAGGCGGGTTCCAGCCGGATGTGGTGATTCTCGACATGAACATGCCGGGACTGGGCGGGGCCGGCACCCTGCCGCGCCTTCGCGCCCTGCGCCCGCTAACACCCGTCCTGCTGGCGACGGGTCGGGTGGATCAGTTCGCCTCAGACCTGGCTCGCGCTCATCCTCACGTCACCCTGCTCTCCAAGCCCTTCAGCAAGGAGGACCTCCAGCGCCACCTCGAAACCCTCACCAGGCCTCCCCTGTCGGGGGACCCGGTCCTTCCCTGAGGGCTCGCCCGGGGCTCAGCGGTGGCCGCGCTCGCCCTCATCCCCGTGCTTGTCACGGAACTTGTCCTGTTTTTTTTCCTGCTTGCGCTCGTGCTTTTCGCGCTCGCGATCGGCCTTCCGGTCATCCCGGCGCTCGTGCTGGGGCTGCATGTACGGCCGACCCTCTTCCCGCCGCTCGTTGTGCCTCGCTTCGCCGTGGTGCCAGTTGCGGTAGTGGCCCATGGGCACCTGCACCAGGCTGTGGGGAACCCGGTGCGCCTCGATCATGGTGAAGCGCGCCTTGGGTGAACGGGAACGGTACCAGCCATTGGGGCGCCGGCACCAGTACCAGCCCTGATGGAAGAACACCTCGTCCTGGAATCCTTCCACCACCTGGATGCCGGGCTGCACCAGCACGAGCCGCGGGGCGACGGGCAGGCCGAGATCGATGTGGATGCTCACCTGGGCCTGGGCCGGGCAGAGCGACAGGAGGCAGGCGAGGGAAAGGGTGTGGGTGAGCCTCTTCATGATCGAATCTCCAGAGAGAACTTCCTGCCTAGCAAGTATGGCCCCTCTGGGGCGGGACGGGGGGAATCCGCCTCCAGGGGCCTACCTCTTGAGCACCAGGCTCACGACGGTCTTGTCGTTGCCCCCCATGGAGATCATGATCCCGTGCTCCTTCTGGAGGGGGACCTGGTAGTCCCCGGCCTGGCCCGTCAGCTGCCTCCAGAGGTCCACGGCCATGCGGACGCCGGAGGCGCCGGTGGGGTGGCCGTAGCCGATGAGGCCGCCGCCGGTGTTGGTGGGGAAGCGGCCGTCCCGGGCGTTTTCCCCCGCCAGGAGAAGGTCCGCCCCCTCGCCGGGAGCCGCCAGTTCCAGGGCCTCCAGGCTCAGGAGGCCCGTGATGCTGAAGCAGTCGTGGACCTCGATGACGCCGAAGTCCTCCCTGGAAATCCCCGCCATGCGCCGGGCGAGGCCCGAAGCCTTGCGGCTGGTGTCGAGTTCCGTGAGATCGGGGGGCGGGGTCGTGAGATTGGCGGTGGCGTGGCCGAAGCCCACGATCTTCACCACGTCCTTGCGCTTCAGCCCCAGGCGCTTGTAACCCTCCTTGGAGCAGACGATGATGGCCGCGGCGCCATCCGAGACCTTCGAACAATCGAAGAGGTTGAGGTGCTCGCAGAAGGTGCGGCCATTGGGGGGCGTCAGGCCCTGGGCCATGAGATCGGCCGCGGCGTTGTGATACTCCTGGGCCTCCGGGTTGTGCCGGGCGTTGGTGATGGCCGTGGCATACCAGCGGGCCATGGCCTGGCGAGTCCTCTCCACGCCGTACTTGGCGCCATAGGCCCCGGCGCGCTGGGAGAATTTCTCCGGGAAGAAGTAGGTGCCGCCCTCCTTGCGCTCGCCCGCATACCAGCCCGCCCCCGCGAGGATATCGGCGCCGTAGACGGCCTTCACGGTGTTCTGCACCTCCACGCCCATCACCAGGACGGTTTGGGCCAGGCCGCTGAGCACGCTCTTGATGCCCGTGGCCAGGGCGAGACCGCCGGAGGCGCAGGCGCCCTCCACCCGGATCATGGGCTTGTACTCCAGGCCGGGATGGGCGATGGTCATCAGGGAACCCAGATGGCCCTGCTTGTTGAAGCGGGCCGCCATGAAGTTGCCGATGACGCCCTCGTCGATGAGGGCGGGGTCCTCGAGCTGAGCGAGGGAGGCGCGACCGGCCTCTTCGATGTAGTGCTCCAGGCCGGGACGGGGCTTGCGGGGATGGAATTCCGGGCGGCCCGTGCCCAGGCTCATGGTGTAGGCGCCGGCGGCGAGGTAGAGGGGCTGGGGCATGCGCTTCATGGTCGTGTCCCTCAATCCAGGAAATCGTTGATGGGGCCGTAGAGGTGGAAGAAGCCCAGCTTGAGCACCTGGTTCACGTCCTCGGGACCGTGGGCGACGCCGTCCTGCACGAGCCGCAGCGAGGTGTTCCGGCTGGCCCGGAAATGATCGGTGGCGAGCCGGACACCCAGTGTGGGCAGGGATGCGAAGCCCGCGAAGTAGGCCCGCAGCTTGGTCTCCAGTTCCGGGTCGCGCTGGAGGGCCTTCCAGGTCATGGAGGGATCCGGGTGGGGCCCCAGGAGGGCATTGGCCTCCCTGTCCCAGGTGCCGTCCAGCCTCACGTAGGCCTGGCTGTCGGGGTCATAGATGCCCGCGACGGCGCCCTTCTCGTATTTCAGGAAGCCGTCCTTCTGGGCGCCCGAGGAGGTCTGGCCGCCCTTCACGCCCAGTTCCAGGAAGCGGTCGATGAGCGGGCTGTGGAGGCCGTCGTGCAGGTAGTGCTCCATCACGCGCAGGATGAGCTGGAAGACATCCACGCCCACGTAGTCGATGAGCTGGAAGATGCCCATGGGCCGCAGCAGCCATTCCTGGGAGACCCTGTTCACGAGGTGGACGGCCTTCACGAAGCCGTGTTCCCCGGCGAGCCGTTCCACCTCGCGGATGGCGTGCAGGCCATCCCGCATGAAGTGGCCGTTGCCGATGAAGCCCGCGATATCCCGGGCCGGGACGACGGTCTTGCCGAGGACACGGGCCAATTCCGCAGCCAGGCCCTGGAGTTCGTCCTCGCAGACCGCGGGCGTGATGACTTCCAGCAGTTTCTGCACGGCGGGGGGATTATAGAAGTGGAATCCGATGACCCGCCCCGTCAGGCCGGCGGCTTCCGCCAGGACATGGAGGGGGATGGACGAGGTGTTGGTGAGGATGAACATCTCTCGGGGGCACTGGGCCGCCAGGTCCCGGTAGAGGCCGATCTTCAGCTCTTCCTTTTCGAAGGCGGCCTCGAAGACCAGCGTGGAATCCTGGGCCAGGGCCAGGGCCCTGCCCGTGCGCACATGGAACAGCACCTCCTGCGAGAAGGCCTGCACCATCTCCCCGTTCTCCACCAGGTCCTCCCGGTCCGCATAGAGGCGCCGGAGGCGGCTCATCTGCTTCTCGGCGTCCTTGACCGCCTGTTCCCCCAGGTAGCGGAGCAGGCCCTGGAGGGCGGTATCGCTGACATCGATGAGGTTCAGGACATAGGTCCGGTCCCTGTTCTCGAGGGCGCGATAGGCCAGTTCCAGGGCCAGCAGCAGCGAGATGCCGCTGCCCATCTTGCCCGCCGCCCCCACCACCGCCACGTTCTGAAGCCGTGTGTTCAGGTCCATGTGCTTCTCCCAGATGTATCGGTGGAAAGGACGGGGCGGCTCACTCGCCCCGGAAGGCGGCCGGACGCTTCTCGATGAAGGCGGCCATGCCCTCCTTCTGGTCCGCGGTGGCGAAGGTCTCGGCGAAGAGTCCAGCCTCGGAATCGAGGCCCTGGGCCAGGGGGACCTCGATGCCCACGTTCACGGCCCGCTTGCAGTAGGACACGGCGAGGGGGCCCTTGGAGGCGATGGTGGCGGCGATCTCCAGGCAGCGGGGCAGGAGCTGGTCCGGAGCCACCACCTCGTCGAAGAGGCCGATCTCGAGAGCCCTGGATGCGGAGATGATCTCCCCCGTGAAGAGGAGGTATTTGGCCTTGGCGCGGCCCACCAGGCGCGCCAGGCGCTGGGTGCCGCCGAAGCCGGGCAGCACGCCCAGGTTCACCTCGGGCTGGCCCGCCTTGGCCCTCGCGCTGGCGATGCGCAGATCGCAGGCCATGGCCAGTTCGCAGCCGCCCCCCAGGGCGAAGCCGTTGACGGCGGCGATGACCGGCCGGGGGAAGCTCTCGATCTGGTTCATGACCTGCTGGCCCCGGCGGGAGAAGGCCCGGGCCTGGGCAGGCGTGAAGGCCGCCATCTCCTTGATGTCGGCCCCCGCCACGAAGGCCTTGCCGGCGCCGGTGAGGATGACGGCGCGCAGCTGGGGATCCTGGGCGAGGGAGCCGAAGGCGGCTTCGAGCTCGTCGAACACGCTGAGGTTCAGGGCGTTGAGGGCCTCCGGACGATCCAGCGTGAGGAGGGCGAGGCCATCGCGCCGTTCCAGCTTCAGGGTCGGGTTGTCCATTCTGGCCTCCTCAATTGCCCTCACTGGGTGCCCTCACTGGGGAAGGGGATCCACGACGCAGAGCGGGTCGCCCATGGACACGGTGATGCCCTCCCGGGCCGTCACCGAGCCGATGATGCCATCGATGGGGGACTTGATCTCGTTCTGCATCTTCATGGCCTCCAGGATGAGCAGGACCTGGCCTGCGCTCACGGAATCGCCGGGCTTCACGAGGACAGTGCGCACATTGCCCGCCATGGGGGACTTCAGGTCCTGGCGCCCGGAGGCTCCGGCGGTCATCTTCAGGGCCAGCTTCTTCTTCCGCTCCTCGACGACCTCGATCTCGTAGTGGTCGCCCTTGAGCAGCACGCCATAGTCGTCGCTGGTCTCGGCGACATCCACGTCCACCTCGTAGGACTTGCCAGCGATGAGCAGGGAGAGGATGTTCTTCTGGGGTTCCAGGAAATCCACATCGTAGACCTTCTCGCCCAGGAAGACGCGGAACTGGTTGGGTTCGGATTCCTGGACCTGGATGCGGGTGGTCTGGCCTCGGTATGTGGCGATGTAGGTCATGTCTAACTCCTTACCCGGCCGCTGGCCTTCCAGGCCGAGTGTTCCTGGCCTGCGGGCTGGCCGCCCATGAGATGCTGGGCGCGGTCCTTGTCCCGGCGAAAGGCCTGGAGGGCCGCGGCGATGAGGGCGATGTCCTCGTGGGGCATGGGCCGGGCCGCGTCGGCGGGACGGAAGTGGTTGTCGATGTAGTGCGTGTCGAAATCGCCCTGGGCGAAGGCCTCGCTGCCCACGACCCGAGCGTGGAAGGGGATGGTGGTCTTGATGCCCTTCACGGCGTACTCGCCCAGGGCTCGGAGCATGCGCGTGATGGCCCGTTCCCGGGTGCTGCCCCAGACCACCAGCTTGGAAAGCATGGGATCGTAGTGGATGGGGACATCGAGGCCCTCGTACATGCCCGATTCGTCGCGGACCCAGGGGCCTCCGGGCACCCGCAGGCCGATGATCTTGCCGGGGGTGGGAAGGAAGTTGTTGTCGGGATCCTCGGCGTAGATGCGGCATTCGATGGCGTGGCCGTGGAGGGGGATCTCCTCCTGGGTGAAGGGCAGGGCATCCCCGGCGGCGGACTTGATCATCTCCTTGCAGAGATCCACCCCCGTGATCATCTCCGTGATGGGGTGCTCCACCTGGAGGCGCGTGTTCATCTCCAGGAAGAAGAACTCCCGGGACTTGCCGGAGACGATGAATTCCACGGTGCCGGCGGAATCGTAGCCCACGGAAGCCGCGGCCTTGACGGCGGCCTCGCCCATGGCCCGGCGCATGGCTGCATCCACGATGGTGGAGGGGGCCTCCTCGATGACCTTCTGGTGGCGCCGCTGGATGGAACATTCGCGCTCGGGGAAATACACGATGTGGCCGTGCTTGTCGCCGAGCACCTGGATCTCGATGTGCCGTGGGCTCTCCACATACCGCTCCAGGTACACGGAGCCGTCCCCGAAGAAGCTGAGGCCCTCGGACTGGGCGGCCCGGAAGGCGGCCGGGACATCCTGCAGGCGCGTGACCATGCGCATTCCCTTGCCACCCCCCCCGGCGGCGGCCTTCATCATCAGGGGCAGGCCGATGCGCTCCGCCCATTCCATGGCGTGGGCTTCGTCCCTGAGATTCTCCTGCATGCCGGGCACCAGAGGCACGCCCATGGCGGCCACGGCCACCCGGGATGTGGTCTTGTTGCCCATCACGCGGATGGCCTTGGTGTTGGGGCCGATGAAGGTGATGCCCAGCGAAGCGCAGCGTTCGGCGAATTCCGCGTTCTCCGAGAGGAAGCCGTAGCCGGGATGGATGGCGTCGGCGCCGGTGAGGGCGGCGACCTCCAGGATGCGGTCCATGTTCAGGTAGGACAGGCGGCTGGGGGCGGGGCCCACGCAGTAGGCCTCGTCGCAGACCCGCACATGCAGGGCGGCCCGATCGGCTTCGGAATAGATGGCGACCGTGGGCACGCCCAGCTCGCAGCAGGCCCGGTGCACGCGGATGGCGATTTCGCCCCGGTTGGCGATGAGGATCTTCTTGAACATGGATGATTTCCTGAAAAACAGAAAAGACGAAAAATGAAAGGAATTAACAGGGATAAAGGGGATAAAGACGGATAAAAGACACTGAGAAAAGGAACAGACATTGGCGATAGGGTGTCTTGTTTTTCATCCCCTTCATCCCTGTTCGATCGTTTTTGCTTTTTCCCTGCCTGTCCCTGTTCACAGTGGTAGGTTGCCGTGCTTGCGCGCCGGGTTGCTGTCGCGCTTGTTCTTGCAGGCTTCCAGGGCGCGGATGAGCTTGGGGCGGGTCAGGGAGGGCTCGATGACCTCCTCGATGTAGCCCAGTTCCGCGGCGTTGTAGGGATTAGCGAAGGTGTCCCGGTAGTCGTCCACCAGCTCCCTGCGGCGGGCTTCGGGATCGGCGGCCTTGAGGATCTCGGCGCGATGGATGATGTTCACGGCCCCCTCGGGTCCCATGACGGCGATCTCCGCGGTGGGGTAGGCCACGCAGTAGTCGGCGCGGATGTTCTTGGAGTTCATCACGCAGTAGGCGCCGCCGTAGGCCTTGCGGGTGATCACCGTGACCTTGGGCACCGTGGCTTCGGCGATGGCGTAGAGGAGCTTGGCGCCGTGCTTGATGATGCCGCCCAGTTCCTGGCCCACTCCCGGCAGGAAGCCCGGCACGTCCTCGAAAAATATCAGGGGGATGTTGAAGGCGTCGCAGAAGCGCACGAAGCGCGCGCCCTTGAGGGAGGAATCGACATCCAATACGCCAGCCAGGAAGGCGGGCTGGTTGGCCACGATGCCCACGGAGCGGCCGTTGAGGCGGGCGAAACCCACCGCGATGTTCCTGGCGAAATGTTCCTGCACCTCGAAAAATATCCCGTCGTCGACCACCGCTTTGATGACCTCCTGCATGTCGTAGGGGAGGTTGGGATTCTCGGGCACCATTTTGTTGAGGGCGATCTCGCAGCGGTTGGGATCGTCTTGGCAGGCCTTCAGGGGCGGGTCATCCTGGTTGTTGGAGGGGATGAAGGAGAAGAGCTCCCGGATCATCAGGAGGCACTCCTCGTCGTCGCTGCTGGCGAAGTGGGCGCAGCCGGAGCGCTCGTTATGCGTCATGGCGCCGCCCAGGTCCTCCTTGGTCACCTCCTCGTGGGTCACGGTCTTGATGACATCGGGACCGGTGATGAACATGTAGGACGTGTCCTTGACCATGAACACGAAGTCCGTGATGGCCGGGGAGTAGACGGCGCCCCCGGCGCAGGGCCCCATGATGGCGCTGATCTGGGGGATGACCCCCGAGGACAGGACATTGCGCAGGAAGATGTCCGAGTAGCCCGCCAGGGACTGGACGCCCTCCTGGATGCGGGCGCCGCCGGAGTCGTTGAGGCCGATGACGGGAGCCCCGTTCTTCATGGCCATGTCCATGATCTTCACGATCTTCTCGCTGTAGGCCTTGGAGAGGGATCCTCCGAAGACCGTGAAGTCCTGGGCGAAGACATAGACCAGGCGGCCATCGATGGCGCCGTAGCCCGTCACGACACCGTCGCCCGGGATCTTCAGCTTCTCCATCCCGAAGTTGTCGCAGCGGTGGACCACGAACTTGTCGATCTCCGTGAAGCTGCCTTCGTCCAGCAGGATCGCCAGGCGCTCCCGGGCCGTGAGGCGGCCCGAGGCGTGGTGCTTCTCGATCCTGTCCAGGCCTCCGCCCAGCTCGGCCTGTTCGGTCTTCTGTCGGAGGAGCGCCAGTTTTTCGTCAAGGGTATGGGTCATTCGGTATCACCTTCACTCGTGGGGGTGGGATTCAGAGCATCTTCGCGATGGTCTGCAGCTGCATGAACGTCGTGCCTTCGTAGATCTTCCCGATCTTGGAGTCCCGGAAGTACTTCTCGGCGGGGTAGTCCTTGGTGAAGCCATAGCCGCCGAAGAGCTCCAGGGATTCGCTGGCGACCCATTCGGCCACCTGGCTGGTGAAGTACTTCGCCATGGCGGCCTCCTTGATGAAGGGCTGGCCTGCATCCTTGAGCCTGGCGGCGTTGTAGGTCATGAGGCGGGCGGCCTCGATGCGGCTGGCCATCTCGGCGAGGCGCATCTGGACGGCCTGGAAGCTGAAGATGGGCTGTCCGAATTGCTTGCGCTCCTGGGTGTAGGCCAGGGCATGGCCCAGGGCCCCCTCGGCGAGGCCCAGCATCTGGGCGGCGATGCCGATGCGGCCCTCGTTGAGGGTCTCGATGGCCACCTTGTAGCCCTTGCCCACCTCGCCCAACACCTGGGCCGGGCCGAGCTGCACGTCCGCGAAGGAGAGTTCGCAGGTGGAGCTGGCGCGGATGCCGAGCTTGTTCTCCTTCTTCCCCACGGTGAAGCCGGGCATGCCGCGCTCCACGATGAAGGCCGTGATGCCCTTGTAGCCCGCCTCGGGGTTCACCGTGGCGAAGACCACGAAGATGTCGGCCTGCTGGGCGCTAGTGATCCACAGCTTGCTGCCATTCAGCCGGTAGCCTTCGCCATCGGGCACGGCCCGGCACTTCAGCGCGAAGGCGTCGGAACCCGAATCGGATTCGGAGAGGGCATAGGCACCCACCTTCCTGGCGCACAGCTGGGGGAGGTACTTCGCCTTGATGGCGGGGCTGCCCCAGCGGAGGAGGCAGTTGTTCACCAGGGTGTTCTGCACGTCCACCAATACGCCCACGGAGGGATCCACCCGGGAGAGCTCCTCGATCACCAGGATCGCGTTGAAGAACGTGGAACCGATGCCGCCGAATTCCTCGGGCACTTCGATGCCCATGATATCGAGCTCGAAGAACTTCTTGATGAGGCTGGGGGACATCTCCTGGGCCTCATCCATGGCCATCTTGAGGGGCTCGATCTCGTTCTTGGCGAAATCGGCCACCATCTCCCGGAAGGCTTGTTCCTCTTCACTCAGCTGGGTCAGTGGGGTCGACATGGGGATCTCCCGGAATGGATGTTGGGTTGAGGCCGAAGGGGGTGGATGAGTTTCGTCCCAGGCACAGGGGAATGACAGGACTTTCATTCGAGAAAATAGGGTCGATCAAACGGAGCGGCGGTAACGCCCTCCCATTTCATAGAGGACGGCCGTGATCTGGCCCAGGCTGGCCACGCGCACCGTTTCCATCAGGACCTCGAAGAGGTTTTCGCCCCGGCGCACAGCCTCCCGGAGGCGCTCCAGGGCGGGTCCGGCTTCATCACGATGGCGCGCCTGGAAGTCCCGGAGCCGGTGGATGCGTTCCCGCTTTTCGGCCTCCGTGGCACGGCTCATGGGCCGCGCCTCTTCGGCCTCGGGTTCGCCCTCGCGCAGGTAGGTGTTGACGCCCACCACGGGCAGTGCGCCCGAGTGCTTCCGGGTCTCGTAGAGCAGGGACTGCTCCTGGATGCGGAAGCGCTGGTACTGGGTCTCCATGGCCCGCAGCACGCCGCCCCGGGCCCCCAGGTTCAGGAACTCGTCGAGCACCGCCTCCTCCACATCGTCGGTGAGCTGCTCGATGAAGTAGGAACCCTGCAGCGAATTCTCGTTGCGGTAGGGGCCGAACTCCTTGGTGATGATGAGCTGGATGGCCATGGCCAGGCGCACAGACTCCTCGGTGGGGGTGGTGAGGGCCTCATCGTAGGCGTTGGTGTGGAGGGAGTTGCAGTTGTCCGTGAGGGCTAGAAGGGCCTGGAGCGCGGTGCGGATATCGTTGAACTTCATCTCCTTCAGGTGCAGCGAGCGTCCGGAAGTCTGGACGTGGTACTTGAGCTTGCAGCTGGTCTCGGAGGCGCCATAGCGGTCCCGCATGGCGATGGCCCAGATGCGGCGCGCCACCCGGCCCAGGACGCTGTACTCGGGGTCCAGGCCCGAGCTGAAGAAAAACGAGAGATTGGGCGCGATGGCGTCGATGGCCATGCCCCGGCTGAGGAAGTACTCCACCAGGGTGAAGCCGTTGGCCAAGGTGAAGGCGAGCTGGCTGACGGGATTGGCTCCGGCCTCGGCGATGTGGTAGCCCGAGACGCTCACGGAGTAGTAGTTCCGCATGCCGTGCTCGATGAGGAAGGCCTGCACATCGCCCATCATCCGCAATGCGAACTCGATGGAGAAGATGCAGGTGTTCTGGGCCTGATCCTCCTTGAGGATATCGGCCTGCACCGTACCCCGCAGCGCATGGAGGGTCTCTTCGCGAAGCCTGGCCGCGATCGCGGGGGGGATCTCGTCGGTGGCCTCCTCGG
>JAYSNJ010000201.1:0-6195 GCA_043723905.1 Holophagaceae bacterium | reverse complement strand
CTTCAGAACAATCGTTCGTCTGAGTCGAAGCAGCCGAGTGGGCCCGGTGCCGCTCGGCTGCTTCTGCTTGCCTGCTTCGCCGCAGTGCGGCGCGCGAAGTGAGGATCCAGCGAGCTTCAGAGAATTCGGCAAAGTGTTTCGAGCGAAGAAGCGGTCCTTCGAGGGCCGCTTCTTTGCGTCCCCGAGGAGCTTCAGAACAATCGTTCGTCTGAGTCGAAGCAGCCGAGTGGGCCCTGTGCCGCTCGGCTGCTTTGGCTTGCCTGCCACACCCCGATACTGCGCTCACAAGCAGCTCGGCCATCTTCGGGGGACTGATCGTAGACTGGTCGGATGCTGCTTGGTCTCGACACCACCACCGAACGCCTCCATCTCGCCCTCGTAGACGGGGAGAGAACCTGGACCCGCTGCCTGCCCGTGGAGCAGGGGCGGAGCGCCAGCGCGGCCCTGCTCCCGGGCCTCGACGCCCTGCTCCGGGAGGCCGGGGCGAAGCCCGGGGACCTGACGGGCTGCGTGGCCTGCGTGGGGCCTGGCGGCTTCACCAGCCTGCGCATCGGCGTGGCCACGGCGGAGGGCCTGGGGCTCACGGGACTGCCCACCTGGGGCTTCTCCGCCTTCGAACTGCGCGCCCGGGCCCTCCACTGGGCCGGACAGCCCGCTTCCACCTGGATCCTCCTGGATGGCCAGCGCGGCGAGGCCTTCGCCCAGAAATGGGGCGAAGAGGCCCTTTGCGCAGCCGCCAAGCACCCCCTTCCGGATCTGGCCGCCCTCCTTGGCAGCGATCCCTGGTGGGCCCCCGCGGGCTTCAGCCCAAGAGCCGCCGCTCATCTCTCCCATGGGCCCTGCCTCCTGGAGAACGTGGAAGACGCCACGCTGCAGGCCCTGGTGGGCATCTGCCGCGACAAGGCCACCCGGGAGCCCGAGGCCCCGCTGGTGCCCTTCTACCTCCGAGAGACCGACGCGGAACTGAACTTTCCCCATTTTTCGCTCCATCTCTCCGAGGCCCTGCGCCGGGGCCACGCCCGCTGATGGAACTGACCCACTTCGGCCCTGGCTCGGCCCTGCCCTCCTGGGTGGAGGCCCTGGAGCGCGAGGCCTTCGGCGAGGCCTGGGGGCCCTTGGACGACCTGGAACAGATGTGGGCCCTGGGCGACCTCGGCCACGCCCGGTGGCAGGTCATCCCGGCGGCCGGGGAGGCCGAACTGCTCCGCATCGCCGTAGGCCCCGAGGCCAGGGGCCAGGGCCTCGGGCGAAGACTGCTGCAGGTGAGCACCGAGGCCTTGGCCGCACTCGGCATCTCGGAACTGCATCTCGAAGTGCGGATCTCCAATGCTGCCGCCAGGCGCCTCTACGAGCGCGAAGGCTGGCAGCTCCAGGGCACGCGCAAGGGCTACTACAGGGACGGCGAGGATGCGGCCGTGTACGGGAAGGGACTTCCCAATAATCGGACAGCCTCAGCCTGATGTCTCAGCCCTTCTCGAACAGGGCGATGCGGTTGCTGTTGGTGCCCTTGGCGTTGTTGTCCACGCCCCAGATGTTGGCGGTCTTGGTGAAGATCTGCTCGTTGATCAGGACGCCCATGGGACGGAAGCCCGCCCGGATGCCCAGGGGCAGCACCACGTCCTCCAGGCGCACGGTGCCCTTGCGCACCTCCCCCACCTCGAAGGCCACATAGCCGCCGGGTCTCGTGACGCGGAAGAGTTCCTGGAGGACCCCCTGCATGGTCTCGGCCCAGGCTTCCACCGTGCGCGACATGGTGATGCCCCGGCTGATCTCGAGGGCGTCCAGGCCGCAGAACCAGCAGCGCAGCCAGTTGTCGGCGGCGTACTGCACCACATCCAGGAAGGGGGGGCTGGTGACCGTGAGCTGGACGGACCCGGATTCCAGTCCCCGGGTGGCCCGGGCATCCCCCGTCAGGAAGTGGGCGCCGGGAGCGGCGGAGGCGAGATTGCGCCGGACCCCCTCCTCCAGATCGGACATCAGCTGCCGCGTCTTCTTCAGGATCAGGGCCCGGGTATCCCGGTACGGAGGCACCTGCGCTCGCTTGCGGTTGATCTCCACCTGCTTTTCGGCGGTGAGGGCCTGGTTGGGGGGCAGGGTGTAGACCGAGAAGAAGCCCGGCGAGTGCCCCGTGAGACGGTTGGTGGCCACCATGCGGATCCAGGTGTCCAGCAGATCCAGTTCGCCGGAGCGCTCCCGTTCCAGGAACCAGGCTTTCAGGGCGCGGACCTCGGCCTCGGTATCCCTGTGGTAGAACATCGAGAGCTCGAGGCCATCCGAGGCAGCCCCCCCCATGGGAATGCGCTCGAGGCGGGCCTTCACGTCCGCGGGCTCGGGGGGGGCCAGGCGGGGACGGGTCAGGATTTCCGAGAGAGGGTTGATATCGTTGGCCGCCACCTCGCGGCCCAGCATGGCCGCCTCCAGGGCCGTGGTGCCCCGGCCGCTGAAGGGGTCGTAGACGAGGTCGCCGGGCTCGGTGAGCCGCTCGATGAAGAGGCGGGGCAGCTGGGGCTTGTAGCAGGCCCGGTACGAGACCTCGTGAAGACTGGACGCCTGGCGCTGCCGGGAAGTCCAGAATTCCCGGCTCCAGCAGGGGATGCGCTCCCCCTCGGCCACCACCTCGGACCAGAGGCCCTCCGCATCCTCGGCGAAGGCCTCCAGGAAGGTCCTTCGGGCCTCGAAAGAATCTCTGGATCCCAGCTTCACCATTCCCGCTCCCGGTTCCAGGGTAGCCTTTTCTCGATGGACACCGAAGCCAAGCCCAAGCGGCACCCCGAGCTGAACCGCCTCTACGCGGGGGTGTTCCTGCTGGTGCTCATCGGCGTCCTCTTCCGAGGCTACAAGATCCTCAGCACCCAGGTGGAATCCGGCATCGATGCGCCCAGCCGCTGGGCCCTGCTGGCCCTGGGGCTGGCCAACACCCTGGCCATCGGTACCCTCCTCTTCATCATCGCCCGCACCCTGGCCAAGCTCTACTTCGAGCGCCGCCGGGGCATCCTGGGCTCGCGCATCCGCACGCGTCTGGTGCTGGCCTTCTTCGCCGTGTGCCTCCTGCCGAGCCTGATGCTCTTCCTCATGGGGAAGGATTTCATCAGCAAGAACGTGCGCCGTTGGTTCGTGCCCGAGACCCAGGAACTGATCCAGGACGGGAAGGCCGTGTCCGAGGCCTTCCGGGAGCAGCTGGAGGCCCGGCTCAAGAATGCCCTGGACCGCCTTCCCCAGAGCGCCACGGGCGATCTGGGGGATCTTCGCCAGGAGGCGGGCCTGGATCTGCTGGCACGCCTGGAGCCCGGCGCCCCCATGGACCTCGCCAAGGACCTCCCTCCGCCCACCCTGCCCGGGGTCCTGCCCGACTCCCTTCAGCAGGACACGGGTCAGGGGGTGTGGATGCTGGCCCCCTCGGCTCTGACCCGACCCGGCCCGCGCTTCGTGGCGGGTCTCTTCGTCCCCAAGGAACTCCAGGACGGGCTCCTGCGCCTGGACAGGCGGGCCCGGGATTCCTCCCAGATCCACGCCTTCCGGGAGAGCCTCGAGACCCTTCCCCAGGGCACCTTCCTGCTGCTCACCCTGCTCACCCTCTTCTTCGCGGTCTGGGTAGGGCTCGCCATTGCCCGCACCATCTCGGAACCCGTGCGGGCCCTGGCCAAGGCCGCCCAGCGCGTGGGCACGGGCGATCTGGATGTGCTCCTGCCCGTCCAGGGCGAGGACGAACTGGCCCTGCTCTCCGCGAGCTTCAACGCCATGACCCGGGATCTGCGCCAGAATCGCGAGGCCATCGAGGCCCAGGGCGAGCGCATCGAGCGGGCCAGGGCCTACCTGGGCCAGCTGCTGGAGGCCCTGCCCGTGGGCGTGCTGGGCTGGAACCGGGATGGGGAGCTGCGCACCTTCAACCCCATGGCCCGCCGCTGGCTGGGCCTGGAGGCCTGGGATCCCTCCACCTCGAACTGGAGCGAACTGGCCCTGCAGCCCCGCATGGGCGGCCTCTCTGCGCTGGTGAGGGAGGTGCGGGAGGCCGGCCGGGCCCGGGAGGAGGAGCTCCGCATCGGCGGCGAAGGCGAGGGGAGGCCCGTGCGCGCCATCGTGGTGCCCATCGCCGAGGGCGGGGAACTGGCGGTGCTGGAGGATCTCTCCCTGCTGGCCCAGGCGGAAAAGCGCGCGGCCTGGCAGGAGGTCGCCCGGCGCCTGGCCCCCGCAGTGAAGAACCCCCTCACGCCCATCCAGCTCACGGCCCAGCGCCTCCTGCGCCGCAGCCGGGAGGGGCGCCTCGATCCCCAGATCGTGGCCGAGGGCGCCGAGACCATCCTGGCGGAGGTGAGGAGTCTCTCGCGCCTAGTGGACAGCTTCAGCCGCTTCGCCAAGCTGCCCGCCCCCCAGCCCCGTCTCCTGGATGCCTGCGAACTGCTGCGGCAGGTCCAGGCCCTCTACGCCCCCGCCCACCCCGAGATCCGCTTCGAACTCGACCTCACCGAGGGGCCCCTGGAAGTCCGGTGGGACGGCGACATGGTGAAGCGCGCGCTCATCAATTTCGTGGATAACGCCCTGAGCGCTCTCGACGGGAAGGGACACATCCAGCTCTCGCTGAAGCCCGAGGCCGGGCGCCTCCGCCTCCAGGTGGAGGACGATGGCCCGGGCGTGCCGGAGGAAATCCGGGAACGGCTCTTCGAGCCCTACTTCTCCACCAAGCGCAAGGGCACGGGCCTGGGCCTCGCCATCGTACGCCGCATCGCCCAGGACCACGGGGGCGAGGCGCACTACCAGCCCCTGGCCCAGGGCAGCCGCTTCAGCCTGCTATTGCCCCTGACGTGAGGGTGCACTCCCGGTAGCCAGCGCCCGAAGGGCGAAGAGGAACAGCGCGCATTACGGCATTTCGAGCCGCGGCACTGCACAGTTCGGGCTTCGCCCAAGCCTGTGCTGCGCCGCTCTACGCCGCCCGCCTGACGGCGGTCGGCTACTCAAAATGCACGATTTCCCTCAGACCCTCAGCACACTGAAGACCGGCATCCCCTTGAGCTTCTCCCGGCCCGGCAGTTCGCCCACTTCCACAAAGAGGGTGAGGGCGATGGGCTGAGCCCCCGTGCGCTCGATGAGCCTTCGGGCGGCGGCGGCGGTGGCGCCGGTGGCCAGCACATCGTCCACGATGAGCACGCGATCGCCGGACTGGAAGGCGTCCGCGTGGATCTCCAGGGCGTACTCACTGCCGTCCGTGCCCAGGTAGCCCTCCCGGAGCGTCGCGCCGGGGAGCTTGCCGGGCTTGCGGGCGGGCACGAAGCCCAGGCCCAGCTTCTGCGCCAGGGCCGAACCGAAGATGAAGCCCCGGGACTCCAGGCCCAGCACATGGGTGGGCTGGAGGGTCAGGACGGGCGCGGCCATGGCCTCGACGGCCCGGCCGAAGGCCTGGGCATCCACCAGAAGGGGCGTGATATCCCGGAAGAGGAAGCCGGGTCTGGGGAAATCGGGCACTTCGCGGACGTGGTTCTTGAAATCCATGGGGCCTCTCTAGGTCGTTGCAACGTTTTGACTATTCCAACGAGATGACATCAACGACATAAGGGGCCGTAAAGAAAATCGGGAAAAGCCTGGGTGATTTCGTAACGGCCCCTAAGATCGAATCTCGAAGGGAAAGGGAAGCGATTCTCCCTCGGAATGCGGGCTCCAGTCCAGCCTCGACACGCGGCCGAAGACGGGGCCGCGCTCCAGGGCCGAGCGCAGGGCCTCCAGCATGGATTCGGAGCCCTCGGCCTGGCCGACCACGGTCCGGTCCCATTCGTTTCGCACGAAGCCGCAGAGGCCCAGCGCCTGGGCCTCACTGCGGGCGAAGGCCCGGAACCCCACCCCCTGCACGTGGCCATGGACGGCGAAGGCCACCCTCATGGCTGCTCCCCCCTGAAGCCCGGCCCCGGCGCCACGGGGCCGCCAGCGTTGGCGAGGAGGAGCAGGCGCGCGGACATGGGAGGACATTTTAGCGAGCCCAAGGGGAAGCGGTACCCGTTCGGATGCATCTTCCTTTTCGTCGGCGCGAGATAATCCTGTTTCGCGTATCGCCGGAGGCGATACCGAAAAGATTCGAACTTCGGCTGCGCCCCGCGGCGCTGGCTGCGCGCGCGAACCCGCCGATTCGGAAGTTCGAATCCCCTCGCGCAATGACAATGGGCACCCTTTCGGATGCCCATTGTGTTTTGGTCGGCGCGAGAAGATTCG
>JAYSNJ010000200.1:0-23994 GCA_043723905.1 Holophagaceae bacterium | reverse complement strand
ATCCGGACGCTCACCAGCCAGTCGCCGCCCGCTTCCATCCAGGCCTTCAGCCCGGCTGCATCGGCTGCCCTGGGTTGCCTGTCTTTGAGCACGGCGAAGGGACCCGCCTCTTCGAGATCCTGCACCAGCACATCCTGGAAATCGCGCTTGGCCTGAGCCTCGCCGAGCCCTGAGACCTGGGGCGGAGGCACGGCCACGCCTAGCTTCGACCCGGCCGAAGCACTCAGAACCACCTCCTGGGCCGGTGCCTGGGCCCACAGCACTGGGGCTAAGGCGAGCAGCAGACCTAGCAACCATCGATTCATGGGCACTCCCGCGAGGATTTCCGTGCCTCCATGTTATCAGGCGCGGCCTCGGCTCGGTGTGCTGCGAACCCAGACCCATCCCGCCGGCACCTCCCGGCCTGGGAACGCCATAACGGATGGCGAATAATCCAGGAGGAGGCGCGAGAAGAACATGGGGGGTCTCATGGAAGGGCGTGCGTGGAAGTGGGCGCCCCGCTTCGAGAGAACAGGATGGAAGGCCTACTTCGGCACCACCACCAGCTTGGTCTCGGGATGTGTGCAGACCTCGGCAGCCTTTCCGTCCCATTCGGGAAGTGCCGTGCTGCCGTTGGTCGCATTGCTCAGGGTGAAGCGATAGCACTGCTGGGTCGCGCAATCGCCCGGGAGGGCAGCGCTCTCCTGCACGACCACGGCGTATCCTCCGGCGGGGACACTATCGAAGGACTGGGTCATCTGGTTCTTGGCACCCTTGAAGAAGACCCAGCCCCCCTTGGTGAAGGGCACCTTGCCGGTGTTCTGGACCTCCACCCGGAAGCGCAGGGGCTGGCCGCATTCGGCCTTGATGATAGTTGCGGACTTGATGTGGAGGATCGGCATCAAGGCGAGGACAGGGCCGGGGCCGGGCTTCGTCACCAGTTTGGGATTGAGCGCCTGGGCCCCCAGCATGGCGGGAAGGAGACAGAGCGACAGCGTGCGGGAGAGAGACATGGGACCTCCTTGAGGGTGTGCCTCCACCCTGGAGCGTCAGGAAAACCGGGTCAAGACTGGTCGTCGGGAAATGGCCCAACTGGTCGGACCGGTTCGACTCAGCAGCCTCCGTCGATTTTCACGGGAGTCCGGGAAAGGCTCTCCGGCAGGAGACCAAGAAGGGCCTTGTTTGCAGGCGGGATGGGCAGCCTCCGGATCTCCGGAACCGTGAACCAGCCCCAGGCGAGCGCCGTGCCCAGCGCGGCCGAGCCTTCGCAGCAGAAGGGATGCAGCCGCAGTTCCCGCTGCGCGTTCGCATCCGAGATTACGGGAAGGGCCTCGAGGCTCGAGGGCACCCAGCCCAGTTCCTCGAGGAGTTCGCGCTTCAGGGCCGAAAGCGGGTCCTCGTGCCCTTCGAGCTTACCCCCCGGGAATTCCCAGAGACCGGGGAGCATGGTCGCACCGGGGTCCCGGCGCTGGAGGAACCAGCGTCCCTCCCGGGCGATCAGCGCGATGGAGGCCTCGATGCGGATCATTGCCCGGCTTCCTTCAGGCCGAATCCCGCGAGCCGATCGGCATAGCGGCTCCGGAGGGCTTCCACCCAGGCCGGGGCGAGGCGGCCATAGGCGGGCCGCAGCTGCCCTTCCACCCAGGCCTGCATTGCGGCGACGCCGGTGCAGGCTTCCAGGGTCTCTCCCAGCGCGTCCCGCAGCTCGGGTTCCGGGCGCTGGAGGGCCGCCACCGGAGCGTAGCTGACGCGATGGATGGGGCAGGCCCCCAGTTCTTGGAGGGCGCGGCGGTGCTCCGGCGTCCCGTACCCCTTGTGCCGGGCGAAGCCATATCCCGGATGGTCGCGATCGAGCTCGCGCAGCAGCGCGTCCCGGTGCGTCTTGGCCAGGATGGAGGCACAGGCCACCGCGCAACTGAGCGAGTCCCCTTCCACCAGCAGCCGTTCCGGCAGCCCTGTGCGGGGCGCGCGATCGCCGTCCACGAAGAGGATCCTGGGACGGATTGCGAGACTGGAGACAGCCTGCCGCATGGCCAGGAGGGTGGCCTGGAGGATGTTCTCGCGATCGATGGCGAGGTTGTCAAGGACCGCCACGGACCAGGCCGGCAGCACGATCCTGAGTTCGGCGGCGAGGGCTTCCCGCCGCTCCGGTGAGAGCTGCTTGCTGTCCCGGGCGCCCCGCAGCACCTTGCTCCAGCGCTGGACCGAGGACGGATCCAGCACGGCGCAGGCGGCCACCACCGGCCCCGCCCAGGCGCCCCGGCCGGCTTCATCGACGCCGCCCCAGGCAATGCCCGGGGGAATATTCCCGAGATCCCAATCCAGTGGATTCAACGTGTCCTCCGAGCGGGGGCGGCGGGATGAAGCAGGGAGCGGCCCGCGAACGGACGGCCCGCAGGGCCGTCCTCCCACGCCCAGGGCCGTCGGCCCTGGATCGCGGAGCGGGTCCCCCCATCGACGCCGCCCCAGGCGATGCCCGGGGGAATATTCCCGAGGTCCCAATCGAGTGGATTCAAGCTTCCTCCAACCTTCAGCTTTCCATGGTCGGGTCCCAGAGCCAAGGACAGCAGCCTTTCCCTCTTGAGGTGACCCCAGAATGCCTTATTCTTCCAGCTACGAGCCAGAGTTCCATTGAATTCCAAGGAAGCCATCGATTCCCACCTCGCCTGGAAACGCAGGCTCTTCGCTGCGCTCCGCAGCGGGGATCAGGGCACCCGGCCCATGGGGGACCTCTGTTCCGACTCCGAATGCATGTTGGGAAGGTGGATCCAGGACGAAGCTGAGAATCATGCCGGGAGTGCCATCTTTGCGGGGCTCCAGGTGGAGCACCGGGAATTCCACCGCCTCGCATCCGCCCTGGCCCACAGAGCATCGGAGCACCTGAGCGCCACCGAACGAATGCTCGCGGAGGGGTGCCTGCAGGAGCACTCGAACCGTGTGTTGGAAGCCCTTCGCCTCCTGAAACTCAGGCGCCGATCCCAAACCATGGTCCCGGTGATCGAGCGGCCCCGCCTTCCGGTCATCCCCGAACCGGGGATCCGCTCAGCGCATCCTTCCCAGCGTCAAGAATAGTTGCCGCCATTCCGGAGCCAGGGCCTCCGCATCCCGGGTGATGGTCCCTTCGTCTCCCCGCATGAAGGGCCCGGTGCGGGCCTCCGCTCCCCCTTCGGAAAGGTTGCGCACGGTTGCCTCCACCAGAGGCAGGAGTCCCCGCCCCGGCAGTTCGAGCCCCGCCTCCCCCAGGAGCCGTGCCGCCCCCACCCAGAGGTTGGCGGCATGGCCCGAACTCAGCACCGCGCAGGCGTGGTAGAGGGGCTTCAGGTGGCTGGGCAACGCGAAAGGCTCGAAACCCAGAGCCTCAAAGGCGGCGCGAAGCCCCGGGGGCAGTTCTCCGGTGACAGCGAGGGGCGTCCCCCGCCAGTCCCGGGCCTGGCCATCGAAACTGGTGAGGGGATGGGCCGAGGGCACACCTTCCAGATGAAGGCTGCCGCTGAGATGGGCACAGCGACCCGGGAACAGGGCCGCGAGTGCCTCCACGGCCCGGTCGGGAACGGCCAGCAGCACCCACCCCTCCGGGCGGGCCTCGTGGGACAGGAGTTCGGCGCGACCGCCCCAGCCAGCGGCCAGGGCCCGCCCCGCACGGCCCCGCCCCAGGATGGTGAATTCGACGACCATGGAACGAGTGTGACGGGTTTCG
The DNA here is from genome assembly GCA_043723905.1 of Holophagaceae bacterium. Lineage (GTDB taxonomy): Bacteria > Acidobacteriota > Holophagae > Holophagales > Holophagaceae > JAYREN01. Next base: position 20,318 of record JAYSNJ010000200.1, on the reverse strand, counting down.
GCCACAATGGGCCCGTGGAATGGTCCCTCCCGCCCCAGTTGCCCTGGCCTCAGTTCCTGAGGCTGCTGCGCCATCCGGCCCCTCCCCGAGGCTGGCTGGAGGCGGCCGCCGAACTGCCCGAAGTTCGGAAGCGCCCCCTTCTGCTGCGCTGGATCGCCCAGCATCGCAAGACGCCCGCCCATCTCAGGGCGGGCCTCCTGCCCCACCTTCCCTGGCGGGCTCTCTCGGAAATCGCCGGGGATGCCGCGGCCCATCCCCAGGCCCGGACCCTGGCCACCGAGCGCCTGCAGCTGCTCTGGGGTTCCATCACCCCCGGCGAGCGGCGCTCCTTCGCGCTCCACGCCCCGAAGCAGCTCTGGCGGAGTGTCTGGAGAGTCCCGGATGGGCGGGTGATCGCCAGCTTCCTGCAGCATCCCAGACTGGGACACGAAGCCCTGGTGGCGCTCATCCAGCCCCCCCTCTCGCCCGAGCATGCGGAGGCCCTGGCCCGATCCCGGTGGCGAGACCTCCTCCCCGTCGCCCACCAGGTGCTCTGGGCCATGGACCAGACCTTCCGGGGCCCGGAATGCCTGCTGGTGCTCGGCCAAGCCGCGCCCTGGATCAAGGCCCTCCCCGCGGAGGAACGGCTTCTCGCCGCCGCCCGGCTCGCCCACCCCCCCCTGCGGCGGATGACCCGCGCCTGGGCCCTGCCGGGAGGCCCGGATCCAGAGGGCGCCTGACCCATTGCGGGGGAATTTCCCGTGTTCCTTCGCCCCTGTCCCTGAATCCGCCCCTGGAGGTGCCCTGCTAATGCAGGCGTGGTGAACCTCCCTTCCGGTTAGACTGGACCGGAAGACAATCCCGTCGGAGGCTCCTTGAACTCGATGATGAAGAGCGCGCTGGTGTGGGTGGCAATCATCGCCCTGGTCCTGTTGGCGCTGAACAGCATTCCCAAGAACACCGGCATTCAGGAAATCCCCTTCAGCACCTTCTACACGGAAGGCGTGGAGGGCAAGTACCAGAGTGTCACCCTCACCGGGGTGGACATCGAGGGCACGTACAAGCAGGAGGTCAAGAACGCCAAGGGCGAGACCTTCAAGAAGTTCAAGACCATCGCGCCCCCCATGCAGGATCTGGGCACCCAGATCATGCGCTGGCGCCTGGAGGATCCCCCCAAGCTCGGCGAGTTCCGGGCGGCCAAGCCCAGCGAGAACAACCTCACCTTCTACCTGATCTTCTGGGGCCCCCTGCTGGTCTTCGTGGTGCTCTGGTTCGTCTTCATGCGCCAGGCCCAGATGGGCGGCAACAAGGCCCTCTCCTTCGGCAAGGCCCGGGCCAGAGGCCTTTCGGCGAGCGCCAAGCGCGTCACCTTCGCCGATGTGGCGGGTTGCGACGAGGCCAAGGCCGATCTCCAGGAGGTCGTGGAGTTCCTCAAGGACCCCGCCAAGTTCGTGAAGCTGGGCGGCAAGATCCCCAGGGGCCTCCTGCTCATGGGCCCTCCGGGCACCGGCAAGACCCTCCTGGCCCGGGCCATCGCAGGCGAAGCCAAGGTCCAGTTCTTCAGCATCTCGGGTTCCGACTTCGTGGAGATGTTCGTGGGCGTGGGCGCCAGCCGCGTCCGAGACCTCTTCGAGCAGGGCAAGAAGAACGCCCCTTCCATCATCTTCATCGACGAGATCGATGCGGTGGGCCGCCATCGCGGCGCGGGCATGGGCGGCGGCCACGACGAGCGCGAACAGACCCTCAACCAGCTGCTGGTGGAGATGGATGGCTTCGAAGGCAACGAGGGCGTGATCCTCATCGCCGCCACCAACCGCCCCGATGTGCTGGACCCCGCATTGCTTCGTCCCGGTCGCTTCGATCGCCGGGTGGTGGTCGATCGCCCCGACCTCAAGGGCCGCTTCGAGATCCTCAAGGTCCACACCGCCGACAAGATCCCCCTCGCCCCCGATGTGGAACTGGAAGTCGTCGCCCGGGGCACGCCGGGCTTCGCGGGGGCCGATCTGGCCAATCTCTGCAACGAAGCCGCCCTCAACGCCGCCCGGGTGAACAAGAAGTGGGTCGAGATGATCGACTTCGAGAACGCCAAGGACAAGATCTACATGGGCAGCGAGCGCCGCAGCATGGTGATGACCGAGGAGGACAAGAAGATCACGGCCTATCACGAAGCCGGCCACACGGTTCTGGCGGCGGTGCTGCCCCACAGCGATCCCGTGCACAAGGTGACGATCATCCCCCGGGGCCGCGCCCTGGGCGTCACCTGGCAGCTGCCGGAGCGGGACCGCTACAACACCACCAAGGACTACATGGAGACCCGCATCGCCATCTCCATGGGCGGGCGCATCGCCGAGGAGATCTACTTCAACCAGCTCTCCACGGGCGCCAGCAACGATATCCAGCAGGCCACCACCATGGCCAAGTCCATGGTCACGGAATACGGCATGAGCGAGAAGCTGGGTCCCATCAACTATGGGGGCGGGCAGCAGGAGATCTTCCTGGGCCGGGATTTCACCCAGCGCCACGAGTTCAGCGAGGATACGGCGCGCATCATCGACATGGAAGTGCAGGCCATCATCATGGCCAACTACGAGCGCGCCAAGCGCATCCTCCTGGAGGAGCGCACGGCCCTGGTGGCCATCGCCGAATCCCTGCTGGTGCGCGAGACCCTGGACGGCGACGACGTGGCCGTGCTGATGAAGGGGGGCCTCCTGCCTCCGAAGCCCGAAGTCCCGGCTCCCACCCTGACCGCCAGCGAGACTGGCACTGAGCCCGGCCCCGGCCAGGACCTGGACCCCGCGCTGAATCCTGTTTAGCGACATGTTCTGGCGCACCTCCAGCGGCAGCATTCCCCTGGAGGAGCCGCTCTACCTGGGCATTCTCAACCTCACGCCGGATTCCTTCAGCGATGGAGGCCGCTTCTGCGAGCCCCAGGCGGCCCTGGCCCAGGGGCGAAGCCTGGTGGCCCAAGGCGCGGGCCTCCTGGATCTGGGGGCCGAGAGCACAAGGCCCGGTGCCCATCCCGTCGAGGGCGCCGAGGAATGGGCGAGGCTCCAACCCGTGCTGGAGGCCCTGAGGGGGGAACTCCCCAGACTCCCCCTCAGCCTGGACACCCGCCACGGCCCGGTGGCCCTGAAGGGGCTCGCCCGGGGGGTCGCCGTCCTCAACGACATCGGCGGGTTCGAGGCGGAAAGCCTCCTGGATCTCGCGAGAAACAGCCCCTGTGGCCTCATCGCCATGCGCAGCCGGAGGGAGGGCGGGCGCCTGGTCATGCCTCCCTACGAGGACCCGACGCCCCGGAATGCCCAAATAGCCCTGGGTGAACTGCGGGACGTCCGGAACCGGCTGCTCCAGGAGGGCATCGCGCCGGAGCGGATTCTCCTCGATCCGGGCTTCGGCTTCGGCACCACCTACCTGGAGGATCTGGCCCTGTGGGAGGCCCTGCCCCGGCTCGCCGAGGCCCTCGACTGGCCCGCCGAGCGGATCTGCATCGCCCTCTCCCGCAAGCGCTTCCTCGCCCGGCGCGCAGGGAAGACCGCACTGCCGCCGGACCAGCGGGATGGCCTCACCGCGGCGGCCCACGAGGAGGCCCGGCGCCTGGGCTTCAGGGTGTTCCGCACCCACGCCCTGCCCCTGCCCCGGGTCCGGCCAGCCAGGGAAGAAGACGCCCCGGCCCTGGCCAGGGTGCATGTGGCCGCCTGGCGCGCTGCCTACCGGGGGATGCTCCCGGAATCCCACCTGGAGAACCTCTCCGCGGCCGAGAAGGAAAACACGACCCGGGAGCTGATCCTCCACCCGCCCGGCCCCCGGCACCGCCTGCTGGTGCTGGATCGCGGGGGCGCCATCCTGGGCTTTGCCGCCACGGGGCCCGCCCGGGATGAACCCCTGGAAGGCCCGGGCGAGGTCTACGCCATCTACCTGCATCCTTCGGTCTGGAATCGCGGCCTGGGTCGCCTGCTCCTGAACCACGCCCTGAACGCCCTTCGGGAGGACGGCTTCCCAGGCGCCCTGCTCTGGGTGCTGGAGCGGAATGCTCGGGCCCGGGAGTTCTACCGGACCTGCGGCTGGGTCGAGGACGGGGAGACGCGGACCCAGTGGCAGGGGGGCATCGCCCTGCGGGAAATGCGCTACTGTCTGAATATTCAAAATCCGAAAGCACCCGGGCAAGCATGAACCAAGTCACGAGATGGGGTCTGAACGTGGAATTGCGATACTTCGGAACGGATGGCGTGCGGGGTGAGGCCCTCAAGACCCCCTTGACCTTGGAGGAAACGGCCCGCTGGGGGCGCGCCTGGGGCGAGGTGGCCCGGGGCAAGGGCGTCCGGGAGCTGGTCATCGGCTGGGATCCCAGGACGAGTTCGGAACCCATGGCCGAGGCCTTTCTCCAGGGCCTGGACGGATTGCTGCGCCCGGAGGTCCTGGGGATGGTCCCGACACCGGCCGTCGCCTGGGTGACCCAGCGCCGCCCGGACGCCTGGGGCCTGATGTTCAGCGCCAGCCACAATCCCCCCGAAGACAACGGGCTGAAGGGTTTCAACGGGGACGGCGAGAAGCTCTCCGAGGACGAGGAGGCGGCGGTGGAGGCGGCCTTCGAGGCCGCCGGTCCCGTTCGGTCCGGGAAGGTCGATCTCGACCCGGATGCCGGAGCGGTGGAGGCCTACCTCACGCACCTGGAAGGGCTCGATCTGCCCGCCGACTTCCCGCTGGTGGTGGATTGCGCTCACGGCGCCACCGCCCCCTGGGCCCCGCGGCTGCTGCGGGGGCCCATCCACTGGCTGGGCACCCCCGCCGACGGCGCCCGCATCAATGTGGGCGTCGGCTCCACCCATCTCGAAGGCCTGCAGAAGGCCGTGCGGGAACGGGGCGCCGCCGCGGGCGTGGCCTTCGACGGGGACGGCGACCGCTGCCTCTTCATCGATCCCACGGGCGAACTGGTGGACGGCGACCAGCTCCTCTGGCTCCTCGCCCAGGATTTCCACCGCCAGGGGAAGGCCCTCCCGGGTCTGGTGGGCACGCTGATGACCAACGGCGGCCTGGAGGAATCCCTCGGCACGCTGGGCATCCCCCTGGTCCGAACGCCGGTGGGAGACAAGTACATGCTCCGGGAACTGGCCGCCAGGGGCTGGGATCTGGCCGCGGAGGCCTCCGGCCACGTCATCCAGAAGCACGTCGGGCCCTCCGGAGACGGCCTGGCCACCACGCTGGCCGTGCTGCGGGCCCTCCTCCACCGCAGCCCCGAGCACCGCTGGGACTGGCGCTTCCGCCCCTGGCCCCTGAAGCTGGTCAACCTGGTGGCCTCGGAGCGCCGCCCCGTGGAGGCCTGCCTCCGGCTCAGGGAGACCATGACGGACCTGGAGGCCCGCCACGGCGCGGCCGTCCGCATGGTGATCCGCTGGTCCGGAACGGAACCCAAGCTGCGGCTCATGGTGGAGGCCCGGGAGACTTCGCTGATGCTGGGTGCCCTGGAGCGCCTGGAGCGCGCAGCCCGGGCCGACCTCGCCCTCTGACCGGATCGCGCGATACCAGAACCGATTCCTGCTAGGCTTTCACGGACAGCCCCCCCTCCATCAGCACTTCCAGGGAGCCTCTAGGTGACGACCCGCCTCGGTGTGAACATCGACCATGTGGCAACGCTTCGGCAGGCCCGTTCGGGCCAGGAGCCGGAGCCCGTCGCGGCCGCCCTGCTGGCCCAGAGCGCCGGCGCCCATGGCATCACCGTGCACCTCCGGGGCGATCGTCGGCACATCCAGGAGCGGGACGTGCGCCTCCTCCGGGAAGTGCTGTCCGTGCCCCTGAACGTCGAGTGCGCCGCCTCCCCCGATGCCATGGAGGCCGTGGTGCCGCTGAAGCCCCACTGGGTGACGCTCGTGCCCGAGACCCGGGAGGAACTCACCACCCAGGGCGGCCTGGATGTGGTCTTCCTCCAGGCCCACCTTCGCACGGTGATCCGGGAGCTCCGCACCTCGGATATCCGCGTGAGCCTCTTCATCGATCCCCAGCTCGAGCAGGTCAAGATGGCCTCGCGCATCGAAGCCGACGCCGTGGAATTCAACACGGGCGTCTACGCCGATCTCCCCTCCGGGAGCGATGCGGGTCCGGAGCTCGAACGGATCCGGGAATCGGCGCGGCTCGCCTCCAGGCTCGGCTTGCGGGTCCTCGCCGGACACGGACTGAACCTGCAGAATGTCGCCCCCATCGCCGCCATTCCCGAGGTCTTCGAACTCAACATCGGCCACAGCCTCATCGGCCGCGCCGTGCTCGTGGGCCTCGAGCGCGCGGTCCAGGAGATGAAGACTGCCATCGCGGAGGCCGGTGCATGATGCTGCCTGGACCCGCACCTCTCGCCAGCGCGGCCCGCCGGGCTGCGGGATGTGCGCGCGTGGCAGGCATGGCGGAGGCTCGGGCCTGATGTCCAATCTCCGCGGCAACCTCCAGAGCATCTCCCTCACGGATGTGGTGCAGCTGCTCAATGTCAACCGAAAGACGGGCAAGCTCTACGTCATCAACGGCAAGCACACCGGCACCCTCTACGTCGTCAACGGCGACGTGGTGCACGCGGAGACCCCCCAGGCCGTGGGGGAGAGCGCCGCCTTCGAACTCCTGGAATGGGACAAGGGCGAATTCGAGTTCGCCGCCGCCCCCAAGCTGAAGGTGCCCACGAGCATCCGCCGGAGCCTCCAGGACCTCCTCATGGAATCGGCCCGCACCGCCGATTCCCGCAAGCGCTTCCGTTCCATCTTCCCCAATCTCCACGCGGTGCCCTGGCCCGTCCTGAGGGAGCCCCACCTCACCCAGGGCCTGAAGCTCTTCGCCGAGGACCGCAAGGTGCTGCCCTTCCTCGACGGGTTCCGGGATTTCACGGAAGTGATGGCCGTCTCCGACATGAACGAAGTGAGCGTCCTCCAGACCTGCCTGGCGCTCAAGGAGGCCGGTCGGCTCCAGGTCCTGGAGCCTTCCATCACCGTCTCCGTCACGCCCCTGAAGAGCGGCTTCTTCCGGAAGACCGATCACGTGGAGCTCTCCAAGACCGTGGAATCCGTGTGGAAGATGATGGGCCCCTACCGCGCCGACGCCATCCGCAATGTCCGGATCATCTGGCCCGACGGCCCCGCCGTGGAGCCCGTCCAGTTCGTCTCCGGAGGGGATGACCAGAGCCTCAGCGTTCCGAAGGAACTCATGCAGGCCTGGAATCTTCCCGAAGGAATCTTCGTGAGCGTCCGCCCCGCTCCCTGATCCCAAGAGGAACGCCATGGAAGCCCAAGAGCATCCTGAAATCCAGGCCCAGCCCCCCGCAGTGGAGCCCGACACCCTGCTCCGGGAATTCCGCGAGCGCAGCGAGGCGCTGGACACCCGTCTGGACGCCCTCCAGGAGATGATCCAGGGCATCCGCGGCGAGATCCACGATGAATCCGCCCGGGGCCTGCACCAGCTGGCCGAGGCTGCCGCCGACATGGCCAACGGCCGGGTCTACCAGAAGATCGACATGGAGGCCAAGGGCGAACTGGGGGCCCTGGTGGCGAGCATCAACACCACCCTGGCCAACCTCCAGCAACTCGACGCCTCCGTGAAACAGCAGAGCACCCAGGTGCCCGAACTGGCGGCCCAGCTGGACGCCATCACAGCAGACACCGAGACGGCGACCCAGGCCGTGATGAACCGCCTGGACACGCTGATGAATGCCAGCGACGAAAGCGACAAGGCCCTGAAGGCCGCCCTCGGCGCCCTCCAGGAGAACCAGGAGGCCCAGCTCCGCTTCCAGACCCGCATCGACGAATTCCTCGCCCGGGCCAACGGCGGCGAGGACCCCACCCAGGTGGCCCAGCAGGTGCTCGATTTCCTCTTCGAGCACCAGACGACCACCCATCTGCCGCCCGTGGATCTCGGCTCGGTCCAGGAGAATCTCAAGACCGTCTCCGACGAGGCCTTCGAGATCCTGAACACCCTTCAGTTCCAGGACATCACCCGGCAGAAGATCGAGAAGGTCGTCCTCCTGCTCAAGCAGTTCAAGGTCGGCCTGCAGCGCCTGCTGAACATCTTCAAGATCGACGTCGGGGAGATCGGCGTGATCGGCAAGGATATCTTCGAGGATCGGACCGTCGCCACCCAGGACAACATCTTCGACACCACCATGGAGATGGATACCAAGAAGGAATCCGTGGACGACATCATCGCCCAGTTCAAGAAGAAATAATGCAGGGAAGTGCATTTCGAGTAGCCGACCGCCGTCAGGCAGTGCCGGGGCTCGAAATGCCGCAACGCGCCGCCCATCGAAGATGAAACGGGCGTGCGATACGTATCACCCAGCCTACAAGGAACCGGCCACATACCCTGTGCTGAAGGCCGCTTGCAGGTTGTACCCCCCCACGGGGCCGTCGATATCGAGCAGTTCGCCGCAAACGCGCAGGTTCTCCCAGCCCTTCACGGCCATGGTGTGCGGGTCCACCGCGTCGAGGCTGACGCCGCCCGCGGCCACTTCCCCCCGGGAAAGGGGCACCGGCCCCGGCTCGCCCAGGGGAAAGCCGCACACCCGGGAGACCAGGTGGCGCCGGGCCTCCCGGGGCAGGTCCTTCATGCGCTGATCGCTCGGCAGGCCCAGGCTTTGAACGGTGGGCGGGCACAGTCTCTCGGGCAGGAAGCGCTGAAGCCAGGTGCGCAGGGCGAGATGGGGATTCCCGGACTGGAGCCGCTGGAGTTCCGAGTCCAGGGCCTCCTCGCTCTCGGGGCTGAGGGAATACTCGAGCCATGCGCCTCCCGCCCGGCGGGCGGCTTCCACCTCCCGGCTCAGTTCCAGGGCCGCGGGACCTGTGAGGCCGCTTCGCGTGAAAAGGATGTCGCCCGAGAACTGGGCGAGGCGCTTCCCTTCCCGGCCCGATCTCAGCCGAAGCGCGCCCTCCCGCAGGGCCACGCCCTCCCATTCCGGGTGGGGCTCCCTCAAGGGAATGGGCGCCAGGGCCGGGGCCCAGGGATGGCCGGGGATGCCCAGGCCCTTCAGGATTTCCAGCAGCTCGCCCCGTGTGCCCGTCTCCGGGTAGCTGGCGCCGCCCGCGGCCAGCACGAAACCGTCCGCCTTCAGGCGCGTCCCGTCCTCCAGTTCCAGGGCCTCCAGGCGAGGCGCGGCCCCCCGGAGGCCGACCACCCGGGCCCCGAAGCGCACCTCCACGCCCGCGCGGTCCAGGAGGCCTTCGAGGGCTCTCACCACGTCAGCGGCTGAACCTGGGCGATCGACGGGAAAGACCCGGCCGTTCTCGCGCACATAGGTCTCCACACCCTCCTGGTGCAGGAGGGTACGGAGGTCCTCGTTGCCGAAGGCGTGGAAGGCCGGCCTCAGGAAGCGGGCCTGGGGTTTCCGGAAGGCGGCGAGCACTTCCTTCAGGGGCCCGGCGTGGGTGAGATTGCATTTGCCGCCGCCACTGATCCTCAGTTTCACGCCCAGGCGGCCATTGGCTTCCAGCAGAATGACCGCGTGCCCCAGAATCGCAGCCCGCCAGGCAGCCATCATCCCCGCGGCACCACCCCCCATGACCAGGATCCGCATGGGCGTCCTTCAGGCGACGGGAGCGGAGAGCGGCTGGGCCTTCTGGAGCGCCTGGGCCAGTTTGCCGAGGATGGCCGTGGCGGAGGTCTTCCGGGGCACCATCAGCCCCACCAGGGGACCGCTGAAGCCCACCTGGCGCAGTGCTCCCATTCGCGCTTCCAGCCTCTCCTTGTCCACCCCCGGGAGCACCATGACGAAGGAGCGCTCCGCCACCCGGCAGATGGCCTCGCCGGAAACCAGCGTGGAATTCAGCAGTCGCGCGGTCCGGTCGATGGCCTCCTTCGACTCGCCCCAGGCCTCGGAGATGGCGCCGCCCGCGGCCATCAGGGCCAGGGGCAGTGCCGTCCCGGCAAGGGCCTTCTGGAGCAGTTCGAGGTGGGCCTCCAGGAAGGCGTCGGTGAAGGCGCCGGTCTGGGGGTCCAGCAGCAGGTGCTTGCCCGTGCCGAAGCGGCTGACCTCCCGCTCCCGGAGCAGGGCGCCATGGCGCAGCAGCACCTCCACGCGCACCCTCAGCTCCGCGGGCTGGAAGGGCTTGGTGAGGTAGTCGATGGGTCCGGCCTCCCCCGAATGGATCTCCTTTTCCAGGGCGCTGCGGGCGCAGAGGATGAGCACCGGAAGATCGCGACTGCGGGCGTAGTTGCGCAGGTGCGCGGCGAAGGCGGTGCCGCTGCCGTCCGAAAGCTGGTGATCCAGGATCAGGAGATCGGGCAGCCCCGAACCGAGGTTCTTCACGCAATCCTGGAGGTGCTCTGCGCCCACGGCATCGAAGCCCAGGCCCCGCAGCGCCTCGAGCATCGAGGCGCGCAGGTCCGCCTCCGACTCCACCAGCAGGATCCGCGCGGCTCGGCTCTTCTCCCACTGCCAGTCCCGCTGCCTGGCCGCGAGGCGCTGGCGCTCGGTCAGGAGGCTCTTGATGAGCAGGTGGCTGCGGATCCGGGAGCGGAGTTCCACGAAGTTGGGCGGTTTGTTCAGGAAGTCATCGGCGCCGCAGGCGAAGCTCTGCTCCTTGGCCTCCCCCTTGAGGGCCGTGAGATGGATCACCGGGATATCGTTGGTCTCCAGATTGCCCTTGATGCGGCGGCAGAGCTCGAAGCCGTCCATGCGCGGCATCACGATATCGAGCAGCACGAGGTCCGGATGCTCCTTGTCCAGCACCTCCAGCGCCTCGATCCCGTCCTTGGCGAAGAGGAGGCGGCACCCGAGGCGCGAGAGCTGGGCCTCCAGGTAGCGCCGGATCACGGGGTCGTCGTCCACCACGAGGATGGCCCGGAGGGCCGCGTCATCGGAATCGAGGCTCTGGAAGGTCATGTACCGATTGTGCATCCCCGGAATGCCTGCGTCCATGGCCAGGATAGTATGGAGGGGCCTGATCCTTCCGGAGCGTTCCCATGCCGACCAACGCCCTTTCGAACGCCGTGAGGTTCCGATGACGACGACCCCCTTGGTGGGAATTCTGATGGGCTCCAAGTCTGACTGGGAGACCATGCAGCACGCGGTCCTCACCCTCCAGCGGCTGGGCATTCCCTGCGAGGCCCATGTCGCCAGCGCCCATCGCACGCCCGAGAAGGTGGTCGCCTTCTGCCAGGGCGCCGAAGGCCGGGGCCTGAAGGTCCTCATCGCCGCCGCCGGGGGGGCGGCCCACCTGGCGGGTGTCTGCGCCAGCAAGACCCATCTGCCCGTGCTCGGCGTGCCCATGAAGGCCTGGGCCACGGACGGCCTGGACGCCCTCCTCTCCACGGTCCAGATGCCCGCGGGCATCCCCGTGGGCACCCTGGCCATCGGCAAGGCCGGGGCCATCAATGCCGCCCTCCTGGCCGCCTCCATCCTGGCGCTCGGTGATCCCGCCATCCGGGACAAGTACCTCGACTACCGGAAGACCCAGACGGAGCAGGCCCTGGCGGACGACGATCTCGTCATGCCCTGAGGGTCAGCCCTTCCCGCCGATGATCTTCTTCGCCCGGTCCTTGACGCTGCCCCAGAAGCCGGGCGCCTTCGCTGCCTTGGGCGCGGGCCGCAGAGCGATGCGCTCCGGGGGCAGGTGTTCCCGGGTCACGGTCATGGTCCAGGCCTCGAAGCCGTTCTTGCGCACCAGGAGCCTGTGGGCGCCCTCTCCCGGCACCTGCAGTTCGCCCAGAGGCGTCAGGCCCTTGAGCGAGCCGTTCAGGAAGACCTCGGCCCCGGCGGGATCACTGACGATGGCGAGGTCCAGAGGCTTCGGGACGAGATGGAGCTCCAGGGCCCTGTCCTCCCCGCGAAGGCCGTGCTCCAGGCTCAGGTAGCCGGGCTTCTCCAGGCGCAGGAGCCGTCCCTTCCGGGGAATCCGGACATCCACGATGGGTGTGCTGCCCAGATCCCGCTCGTCCAGGAACACGTGAACGCCAGCGGGTGAAGAGGACACGCTGAGCCGCCGGGCGGTGAAGACACCGGCGAACCCGGCCCACCCCACCATCAGGAGCGCGAGGGCCGCGACTCCCAGGAGGAAGATCCTCCGCCTAGCCTTGAAGCGCCGGGAATGCTCCCCTCCGAAGGCCAGGGCCGCGGTGGCCCCCAGGAAGGACGTCTCGGGCATCTCGAGGAGCGCCTGACACTGGTTCCGGGCCTCCGGTTCGAGCGGCAGCGCCTCCAGCAGTTCCCGATAGAAGCTCCGGAGATCGGGATGGCGGTCCCCGGGCCGCTTCTGGAAGGCCCGGGTGAAGACCTCGGCCAGGCGGGGCTCCAGGTTCGGCGGAAGGAGCGGAGCCTCGTGGGCGATCTGGTAGAGGAGGCCGCTCAGCGACGCCGAGCGGAAAGGCAGTTCGCCGGTGATGCAATTGAAGGCCGTCGCAGCGAAGGCCCAGCGATCCGAGGCCTCCCCCGGGGGCTGGTGCTTCAGCAGTTCGGGCGCCGCGAAGCTGGGGGTGCACAGGAGAGTCGAGGTCGTGAGGGAGCCCTGGCGATGGCGTGCGATGCCGAAGTCCATGAGCTTGAGGCCCCCGGCCCGGCTCACCATGAAGTTCTCGGGTTTCACATCCCGGTGGGTGATGCCCGCCCCGTGGGCGGCCTCCAACCCGTGGAGTCCCTGGACCAGCAGCAGGGCCGCGCGCTCAGGCTTCATGGGTCCCCGGCTCAGTTCCTCCGAAAGGGGCTCGCCGTCCACGAATTCCATGGCCAGGAAGGGCCCCAGGCCGGGCTCCTCGCCCACATCGAAGACCGTCACGACGCCGGGATGGGCGAGCCGGGCCGAGATCTCGGCCTCCTTCTGGAAGCGCGCCAGGGCGTCCTCCCGGATGGCCGCGTCGCCCCGAACCACCTTGATGGCCACGCCCCGCTTGAGCAGCGGATCCTCCGCGAGGTAGACCACCCCCATGGCCCCGCGGCCCAGCTCGCCGAGCACCTTGAAGCGGCCGATAGTCGTGGGGTCCAGGCTCATAGTCCCCTTCATTCTGGCATCTTGGGCGCTCCCCTTCGTCACAAGCCTTCTGGGCCTCCGTTTCCGCTAGGCTTTCCCCATGGTTGAGATCGGATTCACGTCCCGCCGCCCCGCCCAGATCCGTCGCATGGGCCGCGTCTTCTATGAAGCCGGGCTGCGCATGCAGCGAGCCCTCGCCGCGGGCGTGCGGGAGGGCAGCCTGCCGGACCAGATCCTGCTGCTGGAGCACCCCCCGGTCTTCACCCTGGGCAGCAATGCCACCCGCCAGGACATTCACGTGAATGACGCCTTCCTGGCAGAACAGGGCGTCGAAGTCTTCGAGACCGACCGGGGCGGGCAGGTCACCTACCACGGCCCCGGCCAGCTCGTGGTGTATCCCATCTGCAATCTGGGCGAGGGCCGCAAGGACCTGGGCCGCTATGTGCGGGGCCTGGAGGAAATCATGATTCGCACCGCCGCGGATTTCGGCGTCGTGGCCGAGCGCCTCCAGGGTTTTCCGGGGGTGTGGGTGGACACGCCCCGCGGCTTCGAGAAGCTCGGGGCCTTGGGCATCCACCTCAAGCGCTGGGTCACGACCCACGGCATCGCCTTCAACGTGGCACCCAACCTGCAGCACTTCCGCTGGATTACCCCCTGCGGCATCACGGACAAGGGCGTGTGCAGCCTGGCCTCCCTGCTGGGCGCCTCCGCCCCCTCCCTGGAGCAGGCCGCAGCGCGCATGGAGAGCCAAATCACCGAGGTCTTCGCCTTCGATCCCCTGCCCGTCCCCCCTCCCTCCCGCAGCGTCTCCGCCCTCACCTGGCGCCGAGGCCCCAGGAACCCAGAGATCCTGATGATGCTGCGCCAGCCGGACCAGGGCCTCTGGTGGTCCAGCGTGACGGGTCTGCTCGAGCCCGGGGAGAGTCCGGAGGCGGCGGCGCACCGGGAATTGTTCGAGGAGACGGGCCTCTCGGGCTCCCTGCACTCCCTGGATTTCTCGCACACCTTCTGGCTGGACCCCGCGATCCTGGGCCTGCCTGAGGGCGAGCCGAGGTTCAATACCGAGACCTGCTACCACATGGAGGTTCCACCGGATGCCGAGGTCTGCCTGGCCCCCGAGGAGCACAGCGAATACCGCTGGTGCGGCCTCAGCGAAGCCCAGGCCCTCGTGCGCTGGGAGGGCTCCCGGGAGGCGCTGAAGCGGCTCGGGAGGCTCCTGGAGACGGGAAAGGCCTGAACCCGGATCGCCCCGTTGCACTGAAGAGCAAGAAGAACCACGGAGAACACGGAGGGAAAGAGGAGGGCACGGAGGAATGATCCGCCCTCGGCTTTCCGATCGATCCGCGTGGCACCGCCACTCGCCCGCGCAGCGGGCAGGTCTCATTGTTCAGAATGGCTTTCGACTCGGATGCCCGCCGATACCCGACAAGGGCTGTATTCCCCCCATTGCCGCGGAAGCACGTCCCTCAGCCGCCGCTGACAGGGGGCATGAGGGCTACCTCGTCGCCCTCGGCGAGGAAGGCCTCCCGGGGGGCGAAAGCCTGGTTCACGGCCAGGAGGGACTCCCGGGGCAGGCCCGCCAGGCGCGGGTCTTCCAGGAGTCTCCCCAGCGTGGGCGGCGTCGGCAGAGGCAGCTCCAGGACCTCGAAGCCCAGGAGGCCGCGATAGCGAGCGAAGGCGCGCAGACGCACGCTCACTTGGGGCTCCAGGTATGGCGGACCTCGCCGGCCAAGTTCAGGCCCGTGGAGCCCGACTGGCTGGCGCCCAGCTGGAGGACGAAGTTCCCCAAATGCCATTCGAACTGACCGCTGAGGGTCGTCACCTCCCCCACCTTCTTGTGCGTGAAGACGAAGGGCAGCTGCCAGCCCGGGAAGGAGAGCGTCTTGCCCAGGGTGACGGTGCTCTCGGAGGTGCCCGAACTGCCGGGGCGCCAGGCCACGTTCACCCGGTCCAGGTTGAAGGTCCGGCGGACCCGCTCCTGGATATCGGCCAGGGCCAGGCTCGTCAGCAGCCCGCTGCCGGTCTTGGCGAGACCGTAGGAGATGGCGGAGGAGGCGCTGGAGGCGGACCCGATGGTGGGGGCCAGGGAAGGATCGATGAGGATGGCTGTCACCTCGTCCCTTCTCAGGGCGGGGGTGGACGTGGGGTTCATCTCCAGACTGTCCAGGGCACCGCGGATCTGCAGGCTCACCACGTAGGGAGCCACATCCACCCGGCCCAGGATATCGAGCTGGGGAAGGGAACCCTGGGCCAGATCGCTGAAGGAGATGGAACCCCGCTCCACCACGATATCGCCGGCCGGCAGCAGGTTGGTGACCCGCCCTCCCGGGAGGAAGTCCATCTTCCCGTGGAGGGAGGGTTTCGCCAGGCTGCCCTTCACCTTGAAGGTGCTCCCGGGCACGGGGCGACCCTGGAGCTTGAGCAGGTTCGTATCGAAGGTCCAGGGCTCCGCGAGCTGGAGGTCCAGGTCCAGGGCGATGCGCGCCAGGGGGTCATCGGGATCCAGGCCGGAGGAGCCCGAGAGCCCTCCCAGCGCACTGGAGAGAATGAGATCCCTCAGGTTGATATCGGCGCGGTAGAGCATCCGGTTGGCCTGGAGCGTTCCCCTGAGGATGCCGCCGCCCTCATCGCTGCCCCTCAGCCTCGCCTGCAGATCCCCCTGCAGCTCGAAGCCCTCGGGGATGTCCCGGAATTCGAACTCTTCGAGTCGGGCCTCCAGATCGTAGCTGCCGAAGCCTCCGAAACCCCAGGTACCCTTCCCCCAGAAGGTCAGCGCCCCCTGGGCCAGCAGACCCCGGGCCGGATCGTCTTTCGGCAGCGAGATCTCGCGCCCCTTGAAGCGCAGGGTGAAATCGAGATCCTCCACACTCTGGGGGTATTCCTTCACCTGGAGGCTGCCACCCACCAGGCTGAGCGTTCCATCCAGGGTCGGCTCCCCATAGGGGCCTCCCAGGGCGAGTTCGAAGCTCGCCGCCCCGCGGAAATCCAGATCCCCCAGCAGGCTGTAGGAATCGAGCTCCATGAGGTGGTCGGCGATGGGCTTCAGCTTCCCCAGCTCCGCGGAGCCCTCCAGCTTCAACCCCATGGGCGCCTTCCCGTTGAAGGGAACCCGGCCCGAGGCATGAAGGGAGGCGAGAGAGATGTCCTGGGACTGGCCCACCAGCCGGAGATCCACGGTGGCACCCGAGATATCGCCCTGCAGCGCCGTCGGGCCTTCCTGGGCGAGCGCGAAGCCATCGAAGGTACCCACCAGCTGGTTCAGGCGCCCCTTCCATTGGAGGCCCTCCGCGTTCCAGAGCCCTTCGGCCGTGGCCTCCATGCGGAGATCGCGCAGGAGGTCCCGGCTGAGGCGGGTCGCCAGATGCGCCGTATCGGCGGTCTCGGGTTCCACCCGGAGCTCCAGCGCACCGAGCAATCCCCGGGGCGTATTCCAGCCCTCCAGGGTGAGCAGGGGCCTTCCCTTGCCCATCATCCCCACCCAGGCCTTCAGGCCCTCGGCGCCGTTTTCCAGAACGCCCTCGAGCCCCTCCAGGCTCTGGTTGCCGAGAAACACCCGGCCCCCCCGGAAGCTCACGTGGCCCAGGGGCATCTGGGTGGGCCCCAGGGGTTGCGTCCAGGGCCCCTCCAGGCTGGCTTCCATCCGGGCCTGGAAGCGCGGCACCGAAATGCCCAGGGCCTCGGAGTCGAGGTCCCCCTTCAGCGAGGCCTGCCAGGTTCGCCGCCCCAGATCCATGTCCAGGGAGCCCTGCAGAGCCAGGAGGCCCTCGGGCGCATCCTCCCCCTGTCCCAGGACGGCGAGGCTCTCGCCGATGCGCAGGTCTCGCACCTGGAGCTGATCACTCTTCAGGTCCAGGCTGAAATCCCCGCCAAGGGCCGGAATCTTCAAACCGTACACCAGGGCGGATTCAGCCTGCCCCCCCCCCTCCAGAAAGATCCGGTCGAAGGGGCCGTGGAGGCGCACCCAACCGCTGCCCGTGCCTTGAATGCGGATCTCCTGAGGGTCCAGATCCGCGGCCTTCAGCCCCTCCTCCACGGGCAGGCGGGAGGCCCGGTAGCACATGTCGATCTGGTCAGCTCCGGGAGGCAGCTCACCCCAGGTGAGCCAGAGCTCACCCCAGCCCTGCCCCTCGCCCTTGAAGAGTTCGATGTCCGCCAAGTTCAGGTCACTGCCCTTGATCTCCACCTTTGTCCGCAGGCGATCGGCCTGGGCGCCGTGCCACCGGGGTTCCTGCACCTCGCAATCCCCGGACAACACCAGTCCCTCCGTCCCGGTCCAGCGCACCTGGGACTGCACATGGACCCGGCCCGCCATCTGGAAGGGATGGACGATGACCCTGGCAGGGGCCTTCGGTCCTGAGGCGGTCAGGCGCTCCTTGTCGCCGATCTTCCAGGCACCCAGGACATCCGCGACCACGGAGGCATCCGTGTCGAGGGAGCCCGTCCCGGTGATCTCCCGCAACCCGCGCTTGGCCAGTCTCGCCCTCCCCTGGCCTTGGAAATGGAGCTTGGGCAGCTGAAGCTCGAGCGCCTCGGCCTTCAGTTCTCCCCCCTGAAGCTTCAGGGTGACCCCCCCGGCGGGTTGCCCTGCCCGTGTGAGACGCGCCTGGAGGTCCAGTTCCACACGGTCCAGGGGCGGGGAGGCCCAGGGATCCCCGGGGATGAAGGCCTTGCCATCCCAGCTCGCGACAGCCTCTCCAAGGAAATCTGCCCTCGCGAGAACGGCCAGGGGCTCCAGGCCCACGTCCCGGCCCTGGATCTGGAGACGGCTGCCCTCGCCCCGCCGCCAGGTCCCCTGGGCCTCCAGACTCCCGTCCGGGGAGGTCCAGGCCACGGAATGGATGCTGGCGTAGCTGGGGGTTCCGCTGGCACTCAGGGCCAGCGCGCCGGGGCGGAGCCTCAGGGTGGAGCTTCCCAGTTCCCGCCCGCTCACGTCGAGTTTCCAGAGCGGCTGGCGCACCATGCCCCAGGTCTCGCCCTTGAAATCGAGGGTGCCGGTGAGTTCTCCAGCCCCGGGGGCCAGGAGTCTCCGGAGCTGAGGCAGGTCCAGGCTGCCGCGCACCGAGGAACCGAGCTTGCCGGTCTCCGTCTCCAGGCGCCCCTGAGCAGCGACATGCGTGTTCCCCAGCTTCAGATCCCCCTTGCCCAGGGAGATCACCCCGTCGTTGTATTCACTCTGCAGGCCCAACCACCCCTGGAGCGAGGCGGCCCCCTCACCGACCATCAAGGCCTGGGTGTCCAGGAAGAGCTTCAAGCGATTGGCCCCCTGCCCCTGGCCGTGGACCGAGAAGGAGGATGTCAGGACCGGAATCCCCCAGGTCGCCTCCCGCACCGTGACCTGCCCCCCCCGGATGGTGACGTGATCCACCTGCCAGTGGGCCTTGGAGGTCCGAGGAGGGTGTTCCTTCAGGTGGATGCGCGCGATGCGGGCCGCATCCAGCAGGATCCGGGGCCGATCCAGGTCCACCCTCCAGACATGGATCCGGCCCGCCAGGAGGGATCCCACGTCCAGGACCGCTTCCACCCGCTCCACCTGGAGCAGATCCCCCCCCAGGGCCAGCCGATGGGCCACGATCCGCCCCTGGAAGGGGTGCAGTTCCAGGCCCTCCAACTCGAGGGTGAGGCCCGTCTCGTCTCGCACGATTTCGCCCAGCTTGGCGGCGGCCCGGCGGGTGACGAAGGGGCGCTGGAGGGTCCAGCCCACCACCCCCAGCACTGCGGCGCCCGAGACCAGGGTGTACGTGGTCCGGCGAAACCACCGCCGGGCCCACATCGCCTGGAACCCCTTGCGTCGGGCCTCGCTCATTTCAGTTCTTCTCCCCGCAGCTCGGGCAGATGGCGGCGTTGCGTGGCAGGGGGCGGTAGCAGAAGCGGCAGAGGCGGGGCTGGGTGGGGGTGCTCCGCGGCACGGGGACGGGACCGGAGCCCGTCCCATTCGTGCCCGGGACGAGGGGGCGGGTTTCCTTGGCGACGGAGTTCTTCAGTTTGTTGAGATCGTCCGAGAGGGCCTGGGCCGAGAGGTAGCGATCCCCCAGATTCACGGCGAGGGCCTTCATCACCACTTCGGAGAAGGCCTTGGGCACGCCCTGGTGCCGGAGGTAGGGCGGGACGACCGTCTGGGACTGGAAGGCCTGGGCGATCTTCACGGGGTCCGCGTCGTAGAAGGGCACGGTCCCCGTGAGCATCTCGTACATGGTGATGCCCAGGCTCCAGAGATCGCTCTGGAAGACCGCCCGGCCCCGGAAGTGCTCGGGGGCCATGTAGGGGGGACTGCCGATGCGGGTGCGAGCGAAGAGGTCCTGGGTCGCCAGGATCCGCGAGGTCCCGAAGTCCGTCACCTTCGCCAGGCCCGAGGAGGTGAGGAGGATGTTCGCGGGCCTCAGATCCCGGTGGAGGATCTTGTGGGAGTGCGCGAACCCGATGGCCGCGGCCACGTCCAGGGCGATCTCCAGGGCCCGGGCGGGCGGAAGGGTCCGCTCCCTCCGGATGAGCTTGTCGAGACTCTCGCCGTTGATGTACTCCATCACCATGAAGAAGGTGTCGCCCTGCTGCTCCACCGTGATCAATTCGACGATGTTCGGATGCTTCAACCCCGCCATGATGCGCGGTTCCTGGAGCATCCCCTGCTCGTCCTGCTGGTGGTGGGGCACCTTCAGCGCCACCTTCCGGTTCAGGAGCTTGTCTTCGGCCAGATAGACCGTGCCGAAGCCCCCGGACCCCAGTCGGTCCAGGATCTGGTACTTGCCCAGCATCTGGTCTTTGGAAAGCACGGATGTCTCCAGTGATTCCACCAGGATGCCGCGAAACGGCCTCCGGCGGGAGGTGGGGCGAAAAAAAACGCCCCGCAGACGCGGGGCGCACATGGGAAAAGCGACGGGTCAGCCCAGGAAGGCTTTCAGCGTCTTGGAATAGCGCGGGTGCCTGATTTTACGCAGGGCCTTGGACTCGATCTGTCTGATGCGCTCGCGGGTGACGGCGAACTCGCTGCCGACCTCCTCCAGGGTGTGTTCGCTGGCCTCGTCGCCCACGCCGAAGCGCATGCGGAGGACCTTCTCCTCGCGCTCGGTGAGGGTCTGGAGCACGGAGTTGACGGTCTCCTTGAGGCGCTGCTGCACGACCTGCTCCACGGGGGAGGTGACGGTCTTGTCTTCGATGAAATCGCCGAGGTGGGAATCCTCCTCCTCGCCGATGGGCGTCTCCAGGC
Source organism: Holophagaceae bacterium (assembly GCA_043723905.1). GTDB lineage: Bacteria > Acidobacteriota > Holophagae > Holophagales > Holophagaceae > JAYREN01. Next base: position 218 of record JAYSNJ010000200.1, on the reverse strand, counting down.
TGATGGGCTCCTGGGCGATCTTCATCACCTTGCGCACCTTGGACACGGGCATGTCCATGGCGTGGGCGATCTCCTCGCTGGAGGGTTCCCGGCCCAGCTTCTGCACCAGCTCGCGCTGTGTGCGGATGAGCTTGTTGATGGTCTCGATCATGTGCACCGGGATGCGGATGGTGCGGGCCTGGTCCGCGATGGCGCGGGTGATGGCCTGGCGGATCCAC